>JALORE010000352.1 GCA_025459125.1 Planctomycetota bacterium
TGGACGAATTCGTCGTCGGTCAGGTGCGGATATTGCGCGATAATCCCGTCGATCTGTTCGATCTGACCGGGCGACAGCCGGTCGGCGGGATCGAGCGCGCCGATATGGCTCATCAGGCCCTGGCGGTGCAGGACGTACGAGATGCCGGGGATGCAGCCGGCGAAGCTGTTGTCCGCGTCGAAGAGGGCCTTGTTGGCCAGGGTCATCTGGCCGGCCAGCGTCAGCAGCTCGCGGGGGATCGCGCCGCCCGTGCGGTGCAGTTTGTGGATGGTCTCCAGGTGCTCCACCGCCCGGCGGGTCCAGCAGGCCCACTGGCCCAGCAGCCCGCCCACGATCTGCAGGCGCACGTCGCGCCCGCCGGCGCGGAACACGTGCGGCGTCAGCAGATCGACGAGGATGTTGTCGTCGTTGCCGGTGTACAGAGCGATCTCGTCCCGGCGGCCCGACTGCGCCACCGCCTCCAGAACGTCCAGCGTCTGGTACCGGTGGAACGGCGCGATCTTGATCGCCCGCACGTTGGGAATCTCGACCAGCTTCGCCCAGAACTCCTTCGGCAGCACCATGTGGCTGATGGTGCTCTGCAGATAGAACCCCATGACCGGAATCACCGCGGCCACCTGCCGGGCATGGTCGATCAGCTCCTCAAGGGACTTGCCCCGCAGGGCGGTCAGGGAGAGCAGGCCCATGTGATAGCCCAGCCCGCGCGCCAACCGGGCCTCGCGGACGGCCGGCGCGGTCTGGCCCACCAGGCCGGCGATCAGAATCGGCTCAGGGGCAGCGAACTCCGCCGCGGTCCGGGCCGCCAGTTCCAGGACCGGCTGGTAAAGGCCTACCTTGGGATCGTGGATGGCGAACTGCGTCGTGTGGACACCGACCGCAACGCCGCCGGCGCCGGCGGCCAGGTAATAGCGGGTCAAGGCTCTCTGGCAGCGTTCATCGAGCTGGGTCGCGGGCGTCAGAGCCAGCGGATGCGCCGGGATGACACAGCCGTCACGAAGTCGGTCCAAGACACTCATCGGGGTCCCCTTTCAAAACCGGCCGTCGCGCACGCCGTACTTCGTGGGCTTGCTCAACACCGGCCGGCCGGCGGCCACCCACGGCACGATCGCCCGGATCATCTCATCCACGCTCAGCGCGGGCGGTCCGAACAGCCCACAGCAGCGGGACGCGTTGGACAATAGTGCGGTCGGCGCCTCCTGGGAAACGAGGCGCGGCGCCTGGCCGAGCGCCCGCCCGATCCGTCCCGCAAGGTCCCGGACGAGCAGCGTCTCGGGCCCTGTCACGTTCAGAATCGCCGGCGGGCTCTGGGCGAGGCTCAGGGCGCGGATGATGTAGTTGTTGGCGTCGCCCTGCCAGATCAGGTTGACGGCGCCCATCGTCACGTCGATCGGGTCGCCGTGCAGGATCTTGAGGGTCAGGTCGACGATGATCCCGTAGCGCAGCTCGTTCGCGTAGTTGAGACGGATCAGCGTGACCGGCGTGCCGAAGCGCTCGGAGAAGTGCTGGAACATCCGCTCCCGGCCCAGGCAGGACTGGGCGTACTCGCCGACCGGGCCGGGCAGGTCCCGCTCCGTCGGGCCGCCGCTCTCGATGGCGGTGAAGGGATACACGTTGCCGGTCGAGAGCGCGACGATCCGCGCCCGCCGGTAGCGCTGCGCCACCAGCGCGGGCATGTAGACGTTCATCGCCCAGGTGAGCGGCTGATTGCCCGAGGCCCCGAACTTCATCCCCGCCAGGTAGAAGATGTTGGGCACATCCGGCAGGCGATCATAGGCGGACTCATCGAGCAGGTCGGCCGCGACGATCTTGACCCCTGTCTCCGCGATCCGATCGCCCGCCTGCGGGTCGCTGAAGCGGGAGACCGCATAGACGGTCTTCTGCGGCGCGGCCTTCTTCAGCATCATGGCCAGGGTCGGGCCCATCTTGCCGCCGGCGCCGAGGACCGCGACATCGCCGGGAAGCGCTTGCAGCGCGGCAGAGGTCGCCGCCAGCGGCTCGCTGAGCCAATCTTCCAGCCCGCGTTCATCCAACTGCAAGACATCTTTCACCGCCATAGTGCCTCCCGGACGTTTGGCCTCGTGTACCCCATGCCTCGCGCGTTGTCAAGCGGATGTCCAAGATTGACACAGACCTCCCATCCTCTCATAATGGTACCGGATCCGGCGTACGCGTGGTCCAACAACCAGGGACTTCTTCAGGAGGTCACCCATGACACCCAAGATCGTCACTGCGATTCTGGCTGCAGCTTTCCTGGTCGCCTGCTGCCCGCCGCTCGTCCGGGGCCAGCCGCGCGATTTCTCGCCCCGGCCGGAGGAGCAGCAACTGCCCCGGGCCATGCACTCCGCGATGGAACAGCTCCCGCGGATCACGGTCGGTGCGGCCGAAGCGGACCTCGTGGGCAGCGACAATCGCGTCCTGCAGGCGGCCGTGGACTACATCGCCGGGCTCGGGGGCGGCGTGGTCGAGATTCGCGAAGGCGAATACACCATGAACGACTCGCTGCACCTGCGCTCCCGTGTAACCGTGCGGGGTGTCAAAGGCAAGACGATCCTGCGCAAGGCCCCTGGCGCGGTCAGTGCCCTGGGCCTCGACGGCGACTTCGGCGAAGAGCAGGTCACGGTAGTCGACCCGGCCGGCTTCAACGTGGGCGCGGGCGTCGCGATCTGGGACCGCAACGCCGGCGGCTTCCACACGACCGTCGCGCGCATTACGGGCCGCAACGGCAACACCTTCTCCATCGACAAGCCCCTGATGGCGGACTGCATGGTGAGCAGCGAAGGCCGGGCCGCCACGGTGTTCCCCGTCGTCAGCGCCTATAACACGGAAGAGGCGCGGATCGAGGACCTCGTCATCGACGGCAACCGCGAAGCGAACGTCGCGCTCAACGGCTGCCGCGGCGCCGGGATCTTCCTCTACCGCGGCTTCGGCACGACCATCAGCGGCTGCACCGTCCGCAACTACAACGGCGACGGGATCAGCTTCCAGCAGTCCAACGACGTCACCGTGCTCGACTGCCTCAGCGAGAACAACGCCGTCCTCGGCCTCCACCCGGGCAGCGGCTCGCAGCGGCCGACGGTCCGCGGCTGCACCGCCCGCCGCAACGGGACCGACGGCCTGTTCCTCTGCTGGCGCGTCCGCCACGGCCTCTTCGAGGACAATATTCTGGAGGAGAACGGCCAGTACGGCATCTCCATCGGCCACAAGGACTCGGACAACGTCCTCCGCCGCAACACGTCGCGCCTGAACGTCAGTCACGGGGTCTTCTTCCGCAACGAGTCGCTCGGCATGGCCCCGCACCGCAACCGGCTCGAGGAGAATATCATCGAGAACAACGGCGGCCCTGAGATCCGGATTCGCGGCGTCGTCAATGATCTGATGTTCCTCAAGAACACGATCCGCGAAACGCGCGGCGCCGGCCAGGAGGTGCCCACGGTCGGCATCCTCATCGATGAGACCGTCGGCAACGTGATCCTCCAGGGCAACACCATCGGCACGCAGGTCCCGATCGAGGACAAACGCCAGCAGACGCGCCGGTAGGGGTGCGTATCACGCACCATTCAGGCAGTCCCCAGACAACCCTAACTCGTATCGAGGAGAATACACGATGCAATCGGTCAATCGCAGAGAGTTCCTGATGAATTCGTTCAGTGCCGCCGCGGTGGCGGCCGTATTGCCCCAGCGTCAGAGCCGGGCGGCCAATGACAAGGTGACGATCGGCCTCATGGGCTGCGGCGGCCGGGGCACCCAGGTCGCCCAGTTGTTCGCCGGGCGCAGCGACGCCCAGATTGTCTATCTCTGCGACCCGGACAACCGCCGCTCCGCCCGGGCCAAGCAGACGATCGAGAAGACGCAGAACAAGCCCACCCAGGTCGTGCAGGACTTCCGGCGCATCCTCGACGACAAGAGCGTCGACGCCCTGATCAACGCGACGCCCGACCACTGGCATGCTCTCGGCACCATCATGGCCTGCCAGGCCGGCAAGGACGTCTACACCGAGAAGCCCATGTGCCATAACATCTGGGAAGGCCGCAAGATGATCGAGGCGGCCCGCAAGTACAACCGGGTCGTCCAGGTCGGCACGCAGTCCCGCAGCATACCGTACGCGAAAGACGCCCTCGAGCAGATCCGCAACGGCAAGCTCGGCGACGTGCACCTGGTCCGGGTCTTCAACATGATGGAGCACCCCATGCGGAAGGCCGGCTCGGTCCAGCCGGTCCCGGAGGGGTTCGACTATGACCTCTGGTGCGGCCCGGCTCCCAAGCCGCCGTACAATCCGAGCCGGTACTGGCTCAACGAATGGGACTACAGTTGCGGCCCCATCGCCGGCGACGCCATCCACCAACTGGACCTGGCCCGCATGGTCCTGGGCGACCGGCCCTATCCCAAGACGGTGGCCCACGCCGGCGGCGTGCACGCCCTGAAGGATGGGCGCGAGGTCCCGGACACGCAACTGGCCCTGTTCGAGTACGGCGATGATTTCACGCTCGTCTTCGAATCGGCGCTCTGGACGCCGTATCTCAAGAAGGTGCCCACGCCGATCCGTGAACTGGACGTGTTCCCCGACTGGCCCTTCTATTCCATGCGGATCGAGATCCTTGGGACCAAAGGCTTCATGTACCTCGGCCGGCACGGCGGCGGCTGGCAGATCTTTGACACCGACGCCAAAGTCGTCGACTTCCGCCACGGCCCGCAGGGCGACAAGTGGCACCAGGACAACTTCATCGACTGCATCCGCAGCCGGCAGAAGCCCGTCGCCGACGTCGAGCAGGGCCACTACTCCGCCCTGCTGTGCCACCTGGCCAACATCTCGTACCGCGTCGGCAACCAGAAGCTCACGTTCGACCCGAAGACGGAGACCTTCGTCAACCATCCCGAGGCCAACAAGTACCTCAAGCGCGAGTACCGCCAGCCCTGGGTCGTGCCGGAACAAGTCTGAGACGCTGGGAGTGTGCTCGTACGAGCATACGGGTTTGTCGTGACGCCGTAACGCGTTTCGCAGCCCGGGCATCTTGCCCGTGGATGGGGAGTCACGGGCAAGATGCCCGGGCTACGCGAACACGCTCACTTCCGGGCCGCGTTCTGCTTCCTGGCTTCTGCCATGACCGTCGCCAGCTCGACCTTGGCGCCGTTCTTGGCTTTGGATTCATCGGCGGCGGTCATGAAGGCGAGGATCTCGAGGGTCTCTTCCGGCGGCACCGGGATGGTGCCCGTCTTGAAGAACTTCACGATCTCCTCCACGAGGGGCCCGTAGCCTTCGTAGCCGGGGCCCTTGACGATCCCCTTGGAGCCGAAGACCAGCGTGCCGTAGTCCTCCTTCGGGGCTCGCAGACCCCGGAACGTGCCGATCCGGCCATCGTTCCAGACGCCGACGACAAGATCGTAATCCTTCGTCTGGGCCCGCTGCACGGTCTGGCACCCGGGGCCCATGAGGGTGAAGAGCATCTCCACGCCGTGAATGCCGTACCAGTACAAGTCGATGTGGTGCTCTTCGAGGTGACACGGACTGAACGCGTCGCAGCCCATGATCTTGCCGACATCCTTGCTGCTGCGCAGGGCGACCGTCCCCGGCCCGAACCGCAGGGATGAGCTCGACCAGCACGGCACATTGTTCTCTTTCGCCAGTCGGAAGATCTCCAGGCCATCGGCCAGGCTGCCCGCCATGGGCTTGTCGATGAAGACCGGCTTATTCGCGGCGATCACCGGCCTGACCTGGGCCAGGTGCGGCCGGCCATCGACACTCTCCAGCAGCACGCCGTCGACTTTGCGGCACAGCTCCTCGATGCTATCGACAATCTCGACGCCGAATTTCTTCTGCAATGTCTCGGTGTATCCCTTGACCCGCCCGATGGACGACTCGATATCCGGCGACCCGCCCGGGAACCCCGCGACGACCTTGCACCCATAGTTCTTCGCCGGATCGTTCATCAGTTGCGTGAACGCCACCACGTGGGACGTATCCAGCCCAATGATCCCCACGCGAAACACGGGTTTCTCCCCCGCCCCCGCCCCGCTGACCATCACGACCAACGCCATCACCACCGCCACCAGCAGACTGCGACGCAGCATCGTTCTACCTCCTATGCCATTCGTGCCATGCCCCGGCCACCGGCGGCCGGAGTTCTCGGTTCTCAGTTCCCACTTGTCAGTTCCCAGTTGTCAGTTGTCTGTGAACTGCGATCTGCCAACTGAGAACTGGCTCTACTGCCCGCCAGTATACCCGCAACCCCCGCCCAAGTCACGCGTCCCGTTGGTAGTGACGCCGTA
>JALORE010000093.1 GCA_025459125.1 Planctomycetota bacterium
CCAGCCGGGCGCTGCCCCGCGCAGGGCAGCTTTCGATGTCCCAGTGTAGCGACCTCAGGGAAGGAACCCTATATGCTTATCACACCTACACATTTCACAATTCGGCCTCCCGACTCGGACCCCTGACGTCAAGCGACTCGGAACCACCGCAGGAGCTCTCGGTACGCGTGGCCTTCGGATTGTCAGGGATACCGGAATGTGAAATGTGTAGGTGCGAACCCAGCCGCTGGAGAAGAGGCGGTTCAGGGGAGACACCAACTGGGGTTCTTGGTATCCCCGGGTCCGTGGGTGTCGTACGCACGGTGTGGTCGGGTGGTTTCCGGAACCAGGAACTCCGTGCCCGGAAGGATGGGAAGAACCCGGGTACCAGCGGAAGGGGCCGGTTGGATGGGTGGGGTGATGCAAACGATCTCGCCGGAGGCGGCGGCTGGTGGGCGGTTCTTCCCTCCGTCCGCCCACGAAGGGCCTCCCGGGGCTCTTCTGTGGGAGCGAAAGCGCCGGGTCCGGTGCCGTTGTTGGCCGGGAGGTGACGGGGAGATGGGCCACTCCCCTGAACCGCCTCTTTCTTCTGCGGGTCCGGAATCGGATGGCTTGCGGTTGGGGCCGAGCGCAGCGACGCCGCGTTGGGGTCTCCGTGCCCTCCGTGGTTCACGAACTCTTTCCATTCGTACTACTACCCGTTGGAATCTTGTTTTCCTGCGCAGATTTCCGCCGGGGTATCACATACGTCACTGAAATCACAAGAATGATACCTCGCGTGAAGACGCCAAGAGCGCCAAGCGTAAAAGCGCTTTCACCAGGTCTTCTTCGCGTTCTTTGCGTCTTGGCGCAAGAATGGGTTTTTGGTTGCGGCCGAGCGCAGCGAGGCCGCGCGGGGGCTCGGATGGGTTTTGTGGCGGGGAGGGTTTCTCTCGTATTGCGCCATTCGTCACACTGTTAGAGGTCGCACGTTGACCATAACAACCGCATGGGCTGAAGCCCATCCTACGCGCTCGTGTTGTTCTGTTTTTCACAATATTGGAGGTCACACGCTGACCACAGCAACCGCATGGGCTCCAAGCCAAATGTAGCTGCTGGTTGAAGATCGCCAAGATCGCCATGTTTTTGGGTTGGCGATCTTGACGATCTTCGCGTTTTTCGCGTGATTTCGGGGTTTGTGCGGGGGGAAGATCGCCAACTCGGGAACTTGGCGATCTTCTCCGGCGGCCGCCGCAACCACACCGCGCGGATCGCCTTTCGACCGGGCGGTCTGGGTCATCCGGGTGGCGCTCGGACCACACCGGGCGTTTTGACCCTGCGTCCCGGCGCCTCGGCGTGGGACACAATGCCGGCTCACCCGGTTGAAGGTATCGAAGTACGGGGCCTGGTTCAATTCCGTTCCCTTTGTGGTCACAGCCACCGATGCGATGGGCGGCACCGGCAAAGGGCGCCCAGGGCGGCTTATTCCGTGGCATCGGCATCCCGCCCATGCCACGTAGGCCCGTTCCAGCCGCTCAGGCTGTTACCCAGAATTGAACCAGGGCATTGATGGAAGCGTAAAAGCGATTGTAAGTACTTTTCGGATAAGGCTTTATCGCTAACGAGACACGTACAGGAAGTCGGAAAGACAAGGCCAAAGGGCAGTTCGTGGCAGGATGGGGAATCGTGGGGGTGGGCCGCCCTACTTGCACGGCAGGGTGACCGTCACGGTAGTCCCGTGCTCCGGCTGACTGTCGATTTCCAGGGCGCCCCGGTTGAGACGAATCATCCGGCTGGCATAGGCCAGGCCCATGCCTCGCTTGCGGCCGGCGGGCTTGGCCGAGAAGAACGGGCTGGTTGCCTTGCGGACCGTGGCCTCATCCATGCCGCAGCCGAGATCGTTGACTTGCAGACGCAGCCATCCCGGCCCGGGTTCGGCCGTGATCTTGATCGGCCCCGTGGGGTCCACGTACGACTCGATCGCGTTGGCGATGATGTTGGCGAGGGCTACCACGACCTGGGCCGAATCCACCAGCACGTCCTGAACCTCCGCGGAGATATGCACCTGCGCGTTGACGTGCGGGGCTCCGGTCTTGTGGGCGGCCAACTGGATCGATTCGTTGACGATCTCGCTGATGGGCGTCCGGGCCGCTCGCGGCGGCGACGGTTCGGCGTAGCTCATCAAATCCTCGACCACGTTGGCGGCCTCGCGGGCATTCTCGCCGATCACGTCGAGGACGTGCCGTTTCTGGCCGTCGCTCTCAGCTTGCGCCAGCAGTTGGGCCCGGCCGGCGATGACGGACAACGGATTGTTGAGCTCGTGAGCCACGCCGGCAGCCATCTCGGCGAGGGCCTCGACCGGAGGACAGGTCTCGGCGGACGGATGGCGGAGGCCGGAAGACGGAGGGGCACCGGCTTGGGCCCGCGGTTGTCCGTCCCCTGTCTGCTGTCCTCGGTCCTGGGTCCTCTGGATTTCCCCGTCCGCCTGGGCAAACCGCTCGGCCCAATCTTCCTGACGCTCTCTTGTCAGGGCCAGTCCGAGGATCGTGCCGGCCAGCGCGGCCGCTCGTTCGAACTTCTCCGCGAACAGGCTGATATCGTCCGGGTAGTTCAACTCGAAGGCCAGGACGCCGACGGCTTGCCCGTCCGACAACAGGGGCAGCAGCCGCGTCTGGTCGCCGTTGAAATCGAAATCCAGTTGCTCCAGCAGCCAGTCGATCTGATCCCGGGCTTCCAACAGCGCGAAGCGGCCGGCGAGCGGCTTGGGCAGCAGCGAACCATTCTGCGGCGCCCGCAAGACAGTCCGGTGGCTGTGTCCCAGCGCCTCGACAATCGCGGCGTCGACCACGCCCTCGCGCGAGCCGGCCGTCAGGTAGAGACAAACCGCGCCCGTCTGGAAGAATCGTTGCCAGCGTTGGGCGAAATCCTCGGCAATATCGAGCGCCGCCATGTCCGCGCGGACGCCCCGCAGGAACTCCTGGGTAAAGTCGAGCAAGCTGGAGGCGGTTTGCAGGGACCGATCCTGGGCGGCGAGCTGGGCGTGTCGCCGCGACAACTGGGCCGCCGTCGCCTGGATGAGGTCACAGTACCGGGCGGTGGCTTGCGGAATCTCCAGGCCCAGACAGGCGGATTTGCGCCGGACCTCGGCGGGCAGTTCTGCGCGGATCTGTGCCAGCACGTCGGCATCGACGCCGACGGAGGCGGCGATACTCTCCAGCGGTTGGGGCTCATCGAAGCTGCCGGAAAGGCCGATATTCGCCTGGCGTGCGAGGCTGTCCGCCGCCTGCACGACAACCGCCAGGCGCGCTTCCGGCACCGACTCGGCCAACGCCTGGGCATGGCGATGGTGCAGCCAGATCGCCAACTTGACCGGCTCCGGCAGCCGCCACCGCTGGGCCAATTGCTTGCCCAAGAGGGCGTGGTTGGTCCCGAGGTGTTTCTGCTCGATCTGGTAGAGGCTGGTCCCGGTCGCCTCGGCCTCCTTCGTGATGGTGGCCAGACTCTTGGGCATGGTGTCCTGGAGGGCCAGTTTGCCGATGTCGTGCAGCAGACCCGCGGCATAGGCCAGGTTGGGCTCCAGGGCCGATTCGGCCGCGGTCGCGATCCGCCGGGCAGCGCAGGCCACCGCCAGGCTGTGCAGGATCAGGTCGTTCCGTGACGGCAGGGCCGGCTGCTCGCGGGCGAACTCGATCTCGAATCCCGCGGCAACCTTGGTCTGGAGCAGCGCACTGCGAACGGCATCGGCGTCGAGCCGATCCAGCACGAGCCGAACCACGTGCCGTTGACTCGCGGGGCCTGCCGCCAGACGCTGCGCCAGCGCCAGAATCCCCGCGGCCAGCGCCGGCTCGCACTCCACGATGTCCGCCACCGTCGCGGGGGAGAACTCCCCCGGCAGGAGTTTGGACAGGTATTGCACAGCCACGCCGGGCGGAACCGACAAGGAACCCAGTTCACTGATCGCCAGCTCCACCTTGCGGGAAGCGGTCGCGTCAACATGCTTCTGCGACATACAACAATCCTTGCAGACTGTCGCTCACGCGGACCTGACACGTCCGGCTTTCAGACCACGACCTGCAACGTGGCGCTGACCTTCTCCGTCAGTTCCGCGATGTCGAACGGCTTGCGGATGAAATCCTCCGCGCCGGAGCGCAGGAGCTGGTCGATCTCATCCTGCTTGATCACGCCGCTGACGATGATGATCTGCGTGTTCTCGAACTCCGGATTGTTGCGGATGGTCTGGCAGACGACGTTGCCGTTGACATCCGGCAGCATGTAATCGAGCAGGATCAGATCGGGATGGAACTGCTGCGTGACCATCCCGGCCTCATAGCCGCTCGATGCCGTGCGGATCTCGTAGTGGCCGTCGCGTGCCAGCACGTCGCTGATCAGTTCCACAATCTCCGCATCGTCATCGACGATCAGCACCTTCTTGCGACCGGAATCGAGGTTGTCCAGAGGGATATTATTGTCCCTCATGAACTTGACCAGATTCAGACGGGGGATGCGGCGGAACTTCGACCCCGGGACCCGGAAGCCCTTGAGCCGGCCGGAATCGAAACAACGAATGATGGTTTGCTGACTGACTCGACAAATCTCTGCGGCCTCGCCGGTGGTGAATAGATCCTTCATTCCTTACCCTTCCTACTTGCCAAATCCATTTGACATAAAGCCATCCAGTTTGCCTTGAGGGCCTACTTTATCCAGCAGCCCAAGCTTCGTCAAGATGAAAATTTCACAAAAACCCCACGCTTGGCCATGATACCCAGCTTCTTATCGGCAGGAGGCATCACGGACCGATCTGATTACCGACGCTTGTCAAGCAGAGTAAAGTCGCGAAGGCAGACAACCGATGGTTAGGACGACAAGCGAAAACACGGGCGTTGCTCCCGTCTTTCGCTGGGTCCGCCTTTGCGGCGACGACGACGAACGTTATCGGAGTCAAATAAGGGGATGATGCGGTATGAAGAGCAGCAAAGCCTTCACCCTGGTCGAGTTGATGGTGGTAGTTCTGATCGTCGGCATTCTGGCATCGGTGGCCGTGCCGTTGATGAGCGGTCGCGTCGATTCCGCCAAGTGGTCCGAGGGCCGAGCGGCGATGGGCACGATTGCCTCCGCGTTACGGGCCTACGCGGCCGAGAAAGGCGGCTTCACCGGCGCACCGACCCTGCTGGAAATCGGTCTGAGGAATAACGATCTGGACGGCACCTACTTCTCGCACGAGGCCTACGAGATCACCTCGGCGTCCGCCAGCGAGGGGCGGGTCTCCTTCGTCATTACCTGCACCGCGGGCGACTCCACGCGCAGCGGAAAGCCCGCCATGCCGGCGTGGATGACCCTCACCTCCAGTGAGGCGAACAGCTATGTCGCCACCTTCGCCGAAGGCAGCGGCAGCTAGCCGATCCTCGTTGAGTTCCGCCTGTGCCGCCGCCATCCCACCCGCGGCTCACGGCTGCGGCGACGGCGTCAGGCGGATGTCATCGAGGTAGACCGCCCCGGCGCCCCCGGTCTTGGGATTCGCCTTGTCGCCGAAACCGAGGATGAGCCGCTCGACATTGCTCAGATTGACTCCCTGGTCGCTGAACTCCTTCAGGTCGATCTGCCATTGGGTCCAGGCTTCCAGAAGGATCGCGCCGGCGTTCGGGTGGTAGACCGTCCCGGTCTTGCCGTTCTGGTTGGCGATGGCGACGTACATCTTCTCGGGCTGGTTGCCCGTCACGCCGTTGCCGGGCAGACGGCCCCGCAACCACAGCGACAGGACCTTGACCCCCCGCGCCGTCCAGTCGCGCGAAGCCCCCAGGTCATCGAGGTATGCCACGGCTTCCGAGTACTTCGCCTGCCCGGTGTTGTCGTAGAGCAGGGGCAGCGACTGCCGACCGCCATGGACAATCGTTTGCTCCGCAAAGGGCGCTTGGGAATGGCCGACGACCGAACCATTGGCAGCCACATCCCAGCCATCACTCCACGTGTCGAAGATCCGGTGCGGCTCGACATCGTTGTAGTCTTCGAAGTCATCCACGACTACATAGTTCGCCACGGTGAAGTGCCAGAGGTCGCCCTGGTCCCAACCGGTGACGCTGTTGGCCTCGTCCACCCGCCAGAAGTAGGTCCGGCCCAGGTCCAGGTCGAGGGTCCCCGCGGCGGGATAACGCTCGCCGTCCTGCGTGACGGGCGCCTTGCGGTTGTGGACGTCGTTGACCTCCGCGCTGAAGAAGACCCGGTGCCTGGGTGACAATCCCACGGTAAAGAGGCCGGCCGTCCACGTCAGGATGGTATCCGCCGGCACATCCTTGGCCCCATCCGCCGGGGAGGGAGCACTGGCCTTGGTCGTCACGACCACAAGGGTCGTGCCGGGATTCTGAAACAGGCTCTTGATCTGGTCGGCCGCCAGCACCTCGTCATACATCTGGATATCATCCAGCAGGCCTTTGTAGTATTCGTTCGCCGCGATGCCCGGCCGGGTGCCAAACTGCAGCACGGTCGCCGTGGGCACGCTGGGGAGATTGGCCTTCCCGGCGCCCTTCGGCTCGCCATTCACGTAGATCGCGACCGTCTGGGCCGCACCGTCGTAGGTGAGGGCCACCTGCTGCCACTGGTTGGCCTTGATGACCCCGGCGCCGGTCCCCAGGGTCGTGCTGCCATTGTCGAACAGCTCGTTCTTCAATTCCCCGTTGCTGCGCAGCCAGATCTCGAAGTCGCCGCCGGTGCCCAGGAAGCGCTCCTTGCTCTTGGACAGCGACGGATTGATCCAGAGAGCGATCGTTCCCTGCGGCGGCGCCGCAAAGGCCGTCACCTGGACGCGGTCGTTGGAGCCGTCGAAGCTCAGGGCCTTGGCGACTTTGCCGGCCGCCGAGACCGGTCCCTCGATGGTGCCGTTCAGGCCGGCGACAACATCGACCGCGGTGGCGGTGGCGGCCGCATCCTCGTCGAACTGCCAGTGATGGACCAACTTCGCGTGACAGGGCACTACGGCCCCGGCGAGTACCAAGAGGAATGCCTTCGTCAGCTTGCCACCCATTCTCATCCTCCTTACAAAGAAGCCGAACAGAGTTGAGCACGCGCTCCATTTTCCTTCATACCAGATTTCCGGCCCTCCTTCAAGGGAATTGTGTATAATGGTACCGGCTGGGTGTGGCCGGCATACAGTGACGGAGGCACGCCCGACGCGTAGGGCGAGCGTCCCCGCTCGCCACCAAGATCATGGCCTTCGCACGATACCTCGCGATCTTCAGGCCATGAAGAGGCGCGCGGGGACGCTCGCCCTGCGAAGAACCGTATCGGCCGCCCGAGGAGGAACCGGATGACTCGACGCACGGCCCTTGCCCTCGTGCTCGGCTGGAGCATGTCCCTGTCTCTCCAACCCGCGCGCGCTGGAGACACCGCGACCTGTCCGGAAGCCGGGATGGACCAACGCCTGCTGGAGCAGGCGCGGGACTACGCGCTGCGCGGCGGCGGCTCCGGCCGCATTCTGCGCGGCGGCAAGGCCGTGCTCACGTGGGGCAACCAGGCGACCCGCTATGACCTCAAATCCAGCACCAAGTCCATCGGCGTCACCGCGCTGGGCCTGGCCCTGGGCGACGGTCTCGTGGAGCTGACCGACCGGGCGCGGGACCACTACGCGGACGTCGGTCTGCCCGGCAACGAAGGCGATAACCGGCTGGCCGACCTCCGGATCTGGCATCTCGCGACGCATACCGCCGGCTTCGACAAGCCGGGCGGCTTCGAGAAGCTCCTGTTCGACCCGGGGACGATGTGGGCCTACAGCGACGGCGGGGCCAACTGGCTGGCGGATTGCCTCACCGCCGCGTACGGGCGCGACCTCAACGAGCTGATGTTCGAGCGGGTGTTCTCCAAGCTGGGGATCACCACGTCCGACCTCAAGTGGCGCAGCAACTCCTATCGCCCGCAGCCGATCGCGGGCGTGAGCCGCCGGGAGTTCGGCTCCGGCATCTCGGCCAATGTCGATGCCATGGCGAAGATCGGCCTGCTCTATCTGCGCCAGGGACGATCCGGACGAACCCAGATCATCCCCGAGGGCTTCGTCGAAGCCGCGCGCCAGCCCTGGCCCGACATCGTCGGCCTGCCGGTGGACCTGGCGGACCAGTACTATCGCGCCGCCGACCACTATGGCCTGTTGTGGTGGAACAACGCCGACGGCACCCTGGCGAAGGTGCCGACCGATGCCTACTGGTCCTGGGGCCTGTATGACAGCCTGATCGTGGTCATTCCCAGTCTCGATATCGTCGTGGCGCGGGCCGGCTCCGGCTGGCGCCGCGATTGGAATGGCGACTACGAGTTCGTCCGGCCGTTCCTGGAGCCCATCTGCGAATCCGTCACCCCGGGCGCGCCCTACCCTCCCAGCCCGGTCATCACGTCTCTGATCTGGGCCCCGGCCGCCACCGTGGTGCGCCAGGCCACGGGCAGTGACAACTGGCCGATCACCTGGGCCGACGACGGCGATCTCTATACCGCCTACGGCGACGGCTGGGGCTTCGAGCCGAAACTCAAAGGCAAGCTGAGCATGGGGTTCGCCAAAGTCGTGGGCGGGGCCGAGAGTTTTGTGGGCATCAATATCCGCTCTCCCGATGAGCAGTACGGCGACGGCGCCAAGGGCAAGAAGGGCTCCGGCCTGCTGATGGTGGACGGCGTTCTCTATATGTGGGTCCGCAATGTCATCGGCAGCCAGGGCTCGGAACTGTGGTGGTCGAGCGATCATGCGCAGAGCTGGACCAAAGCGGACTGGATGTGGACGGAATTCGGCTACCCCACGTTCCTCAACTACGGCCAGAACTACGCCGGCGCGCCGGACGACTACGTGTACACCGTCACGCACGACCATCCCGACGCCTACCTGCCGGCCGACACGTTCGTGCTGATGCGCGTGCCCAAGGACCGAATCAAAGAGAAAGGCCACTACGAGTTCTTCCGCCATCTCGATCCCAACGACCAGCCCGTCTGGACCGCGGACATCCGGCTGCGCGGCTCCATTTTCATCTTCCCCGGCCGGTGCCGGCGCTCCGGGCTCAGCTACAACGCGGCGCTCGGCCGCTACCTGTGGTGGCAGGTATGCCACGGAACGAACGGTTTCGGCGTCTACGACGCCCCCCACCCCTGGGGACCCTGGACCACCGTGTATTTCACCGAAAACTGGGACATCGCCCCCGGCGAGACCGGCAGCTTTCCTCCCAAGTGGATGAGCCCCGACGGCAAGACCATCTATCTCGTCTGCTCCGGCGACGACGCCTTCTCCGTCCGCCAGGCCACCCTGACCACGTCCAGCGCCTCCGGACCCTGACAGGAACGGTGGACGTGCATCGTCCCATTCCGGCGAATGGTTTCGCGTATTCCCTCTGGATGGGATACCGCCGATGAACGCGGGTGAACGCCGATATGTAGGATGGGCTTCAGCCCATGCGGGTACTGCGCGACAATACAGACAGAATGCACCTGTCGTCTGTTCTTCGTGTTTTCGCTATAATGGGTCGTTGTTTGCCCTATTGCTCCATCGGCACCGGATTTGCTACACCTGCACTCCCAGGATGTTCTGTCGGGCACGTGGAGCCAGTCTCCCTGTCAACAAGAGTAGCTAATGGTTCGGACGAACCGCTTCTTCCCCGAGCGCTCCGCGGCGTTGAGAATGAGAGCGAATGAACGCCTGCCGGGTTGCCGCGTAGAGCAGTACGGCATACGTGTAGCAGCAGACCAACCAGGGGAACGACTGCCGTTGATCGGGGAGCGGGCGCCGGCGTTCACCGCCGAGACGACCCAGGGACCAGTCCACTTTCCGGATGACTACAAGGGCAAATGGGTGGTCTTCTTCTCGCACCCGGCGGACTTCACGCCGGTGTGTACGACGGAATTCATGACGTTCGCCAGCATGGCGGAGGAGTTCCAGGCGCTCCATGCGGAATTGCCGGGCCTGTCCATCGACAGCGTTTTCAGCCACATCGCCTGGCTGCGGACGATCAAAGACCGCATCGAATACAAGGACATGAAGAACGTCGAAGTGACGTTCCCGGTGATCAGCGATCTGACGATGGAAGTGTCCAAGGCGTTCGGGATGCTCCAGCCGTCCGCCAGCACGACGCAGGCCGTCCGGGCGGTCTTCATCATCGATCCCAAGGCGATCATTCGCGCGATCCTGTACTACCCGCTGTCCACCGGGCGCAACGTCGACGAGCTCCGCCGGCTGCTGATCGCCATGCAGGGCAGCGACGAGTACAAGATCGCCACGCCCACGAACTGGGAAGTGGGCGAGGACGTAATCATTCCACCGCCGGGCTCCTGCGGCTCGGCGGCCGAACGCGTCGAGAAGGCCGGCACCGATTACCGGTGTCTCGACTGGTTCCTGTGCCTCAAGAAGTACCCGAGCAAAACGACCATCGGAACGAAAGTGGGGGCGTTGTTATGACCGTGGAACGATCGCTGCGTGGAATCGCGGGCGCCTTCATCCTGCTGAGCGTCCTGCTGGCCCACTACCATTCGCCCTACTGGCTGCTGTTCACCGCCTTCGTCGGCCTGAACCTCCTGCAGTCCGCCTTCACCAACTGGTGCCCCATGATGGCCCTCCTGCAGAAGGCGGGCGTCAAGAGCCACAGCCAGCCCCAAGTGGTGGCGACCGGTCCTCGGAGATGAATCCGTAGTTGATTTCGCCGTCCTCTCCCGGTACAGTCGGACGAAACACGAAGGACCGGCGAATGGCTGCGAATTCAAAGATCGAGTGGACCGAATGCACCTGGAACCCGGTGACCGGCTGCACGAGGGTCAGCCCGGGGTGCCTGAACTGCTACGCCGAGCGCATGGCCAGGCGGCTCCAGGCCATGGGGCAACCCAATTACCGCCACGGCTTTCGGCTCACGCTTCACCCCCACATGCTCGATCTGCCGCTGCGCTGGCGGCAGCCGCGGATGATCTTCGTCAATTCGATGAGCGATCTGTTCCACAAGGACGTGCCGCTCGAATTCATCCTGAAGGTCTTCGACGTGATGCGCCGGGCTCCGCAGCACTGCTTTCAGATTCTGACCAAGCGCTCCGCGCGACTCGCCGAACTGAGCCCCCGGCTCCCTTGGCCCGACAACGTCTGGATGGGCGTGACCGTAGAGAACAGCGACTACGCCTTCCGGATCGACCACCTGAGGCAGACCGGCGCGACGGTGAAACTGATTTCATTCGAACCACTTCTGGGCCCGGTCGCGCGGCTCAATCTGGATGGCATCCATTGGGCCATCGTCGGTGGTGAATCCGGCCCCGGCGCGCGCCCCGTGCGACAGGAGTGGGTCACGGCGCTCCGCGACCGCTGCCTCGCCGAGAGAATCCCCTTCTTCTTCAAACAATGGGGCGGCCTCAATAAAAAAGCGAACGGCCGCATACTGGGTAACAGAACTTGGGACGAGAAGCCCCAATCTGTTGTGCGGAGGGAGTCGGATTATGCCGGAATTGGCGCAGCCTACGGATGATGGTCTATACATCCCCACCGTTGGCAAATGGTCAAGCGACAAGCACTACTACTTGTCAAGGTACATGGATGCCTTCACTACGTCGATGCGTGGAAAATGGGCGGGCCTGAACTACATCGACTTATTCGCTGGTGCAGGAATTGAACGGATAGAGGAATCCGAGGTGCTGGAGTGGGGTTCACCACTGCTTGCAGCGCGAACCCGGTTTCCTTTTTCGCGACTTCACCTATGTGAGAAGAGCCGGGTCAGGTACAAGGCGCTTGCAGCGCGGGTGTCTCAGGTCAGGCCAAATGCGCAAATCCTGCGCGGAGATGGCAACGAACGCATAGATGAGATCGTACGAGAGGTGCCAAAAGACTCGTTGTCGCTGGCTTTCCTCGATCCTTTTGGACTACATTTGGAGTTCGAGACTCTCAGAAAGCTCTCCGACATCCGCGCGGATATGATCATTTTCTTTCCGGACCACCTCGATGCTTTACGAAACTGGGAGAAGTACTATTTACAGGATCCCAATTCCAATCTCGATCGATGCCTGGGAGAGGGGGCTGACTGGCGATCGATTCTCGACACAACGCCCCAAGACCGCCTGGCGGAAGTCCTGCGCAACCTGTATGTTGACCAAATCCGCTCACTTGGGTATTTCGAATTTGAGTACCAGAGGATAACCATGAAGGGCCATCCACTGTATACTCTCATCTTCTGCTCTCGCAGCGACTTCGCCGCGAAATTGTGGCGAAGCATCTCGATCAAGGAATCGGATAATCAGCGTAGACTGCCATTCTGATGCCTATTTAGCGTGTTTGCACCGTTTTCGGCGGTCGGTGTGACCGCCGTTTCGTTGAAGGGGTACTGGTAAGATCAAGCATGAACTGGTATGCTCCTGGGATAATACGAGTGCAGCCAAGTACGGAGTTCATCACATGGCGACCATTGTGGTCGAGCAATTGTGCAAGCGGTTTGGCGAGGTGGTTGCGGTGGATGGGGTCAGCTTTGCGATCGGCCGGGGGGAGATCTTCGGGCTGCTCGGGCCCAATGGGGCGGGTAAGACCACCACGATCAATATGCTCTGCGGGCTGCTCCGGCCGGATGGCGGGACGGTGACGCTCGACGGGCGGACCGATCCCACCCATCCCGCGGTGCGGGCGGTACTGGGGGTCGCGCCGCAGAGCATCGCGCTGTATGATGAGCTCACGGCCCAGGGCAACCTGGAGTTCTTCGGACGCATTGCAGGGTTGGCGGGCCGGCGGTTGAAGGAACGGGTCGCCGCCTGCCTGGATATCGCGGGTCTGGCCCAGCGGCGCAAGGATCGCCTGTCCACCTTCAGCGGGGGCATGAAACGCCGGCTCAACCTCGCGGGCGCCCTGTTGCATGAGCCGGCCATCCTGCTGTTCGACGAGCCGACGGCGGGCGTGGACCCGCAGTCGCGCAATCTCATCTTCGACACGATCCTGCGGCTGAAGGCCGAGGGGCGGACCATCCTTTACACCACGCACTACATGGAAGAGGCCCAGCGGCTGTGCGACCGGGTGGCTATCCTGGATCACGGCAAGATCCTTGATATCGACACGATCGAGAACCTGATCGGCCGGCACGGGGGCGTCTCCCACGTGGAGGCCGAGCTCAGCCAGGTGCCGGACGATCTGCCGGCCCTGGCGGCACGTCTGGCGGCCGAAGGGCTGGGGCTGGAGGGCAATACGCTGCGGTTCCAGACGAGAGAGCCCGCGCGGAGCCTGGCGGCGTTGAACCAGTGCGAGCTGCACTACCGGGCGCTGAAGGTCGATACGGCCAACCTCGAGGACGTCTTCCTGAACCTGACCGGGCGGAGGCTGAGAGACTGATGGCGAAATTGATGGCATTGGCGGGCAAAGACCTGCGGGTTCTATTTGCGGACAAGGGCAACGTGTTCTGGGTCTTCGGGTTCCCGACGCTGTTCGCGCTCCTGTTCGGGGCGATCTACGCCGGGGCGGAGAAGGGACCTTCCGGCCTGGAGGTGGCCGTGGTCGATGAGGACCAGAGCGAATTGTCCGGGCTCTACGTCACGCACCTGCAGTCGGAGGCAGCGCTGAAGGTCCTGGCGCTGGACCGGGAGCCGGCCCTGACCCGCGTCCGCAAGGGGCAGGTAGCGGCCGCCGTGGTGCTGCGGCCGGGGTTCGGCGAGGGCTTCTCCACCTTCTTTGACGCCAACGACCCGAAGCTGCAAATCGCCTCGGACCCGGGCCGCAAGATGGAAGCCGCCTACCTGGAGGGCCTGCTGGCCAAGACCCAGTTCGAGGTCCTGACCCAGCGGTTCCGCGACCGGCAGTGGATGCGCGGGCAGATGGATACCTGGCGCAGTCAGATCAAGAGCACGGGCGGTCTGCTAGCGGCGGACACCAACGTGTACCTCCGCCTCTTCGATTCCCTGGACAGCTTCCTGCAGGACGTGAACGACCGGACCTACGCAGGCGGGCTGGGCAACGGCATGCTCAACGTCGCCCGGCTGGACGTGCAAAGAGAGTACCGCGGTCCGCGGACGCCCTTCCAGATCACCTTTCCGCAGGCGATCCTGTGGGCCATCCTGAGCTGCGCCGCGACCTTCGCCATCTCCATTGTCCGGGAGCGCACGACCGGTACCTACCAGCGGCTGTGTGTGGGACCGATCTCGCAGGCGCACATCCTGGCCGGTAAAGGGCTGGCCTGCCTCGCGACCTGCGTCGTGGTGATCGCCCTGCTGATCCTGCTGGGCCGGCTGATCTTCCGGGTGCCGATCGAGAGCCCGCTCCTCTTTGCGGCGGGCGCCCTCTGCACGTGCCTGTGTTTCGTCGGCCTGATGATGCTGGTTTCGACCCTGGGAAAGACCGAGCAGAGTGTCGGCGGTGCGGCGTGGGCCAGTCTCATGGTCATGGCCATGCTCGGCGGCGCCATGGTGCCTCTGGCGTTCATGCCCGGCTCCATGCGGAGCATCAGCCACATCAGCCCCGTCAAGTGGGGCATCCTCGCGATGGAAGGCGGGATCTGGCGGCACTTCAGCCCGGCCGAGATGCTGCTGCCCTGCGGCCTCCTGCTCGTTCTCGCGGTAGCGTTCTTCGCCCTCGGCGTCCTGATGCTCCGCCGGGCACAACTTTGACTGTGCCCCTGATTACCTCCTCGTGAACCCGCATAGGTCTTGGGGGCGCTGCCCCCAAACCCCCGGCATTTGTCGCTTTGGGCCAATAGCATGATAGCAGGAAAGGCCGGGAAGACCTTGTCGCACAGCCGCCGAGTGCCTGTGACTTGAGATTCCCCAGCTACAGATTCCCTGCCGCGACGACGATTTGAGTTGCGGCCGGAGAGCCTGCCCCTTCGACTGATGCTCACGGCAGGTTCTGAGCGAAGTCGAAGGGGCCGCGCTGCGAAGGCGGCGGTCCAGGGGTGGCGTGTACGAACGGATTTCCCGCCCGCACACAATGGCAGGGCACAGCATCAATCCACAACGGCATCTGCCCTGCCGGAAGTTCGTGGGCCGTGTGGCCCTATCTTCCTGCCATGCTATTGGCGAAAAGCGAAAAATGCCAGGGGTCCGGGGACAGCGTCCCCGGTCGCTGGGCCATTTTCCAGCCGTCCGGGCGCGAGAGAGAAGCGATGGACTTCAGAGCTTCCGATACCGCGTCGGCTCGAAGTTCATCGCCATGGTCCACACCGCGGCCTGGCCCTGCGTCACGCGGAAGACCACCAGCAGATCGTACCCGTGCTGCTCGACCCAGGGCTTGAGGAACGGCCGGGCCGCGACGATCTCCTGCTTGAGGCCCAGGTCCTCGACGATCTCCGCGACCCCGGCGACGCGCACCTGGGTGTCCGGGCTGTCGAAGCAGACCTCCACCTGTCTGTTCGCTCGTAATTACTCGGTCAGTGCCTTGAAATGGCCCGTGTGGAAGATCAGGCCCGCCGCATCGGCCCGGTACATCATCATCCCCCGCACCCGCGGCTGCTGCCCTTCGCAGGTCGCCAGATGGCACAGAGGATTGGCGTTCACGAATTCCAGAATCTGCTCTCGGGTCATGGTCTCTCCTTCAGCACCGAAGGCGGAAGAAACAGAATCGTCTCTACTCCTTCGCTCCTCAATAATCGTCGATGACAGGCTCCCACCCTTGATCTTCAACCGCCGCCTCGGCCGCTGCCACGATTTGGCAACGGGCTCATGGACAAGGGATTTGCCCCACGCCTTCTCGACCTTTCGCAAGTTCTCACAGAAACGATGGACATCGTACTGCGCTTCCGCGGCCAACTGTTCTCCCGTTACGCGTACTTCCTTTACGATTGGGTCAGGTTTCATGGCTCACATCTCTTGGCTTGCTCAGGACTTCCCTCACCAGCGACGCACAGTGGAACCGGCACACGTCGGAGCAAGTTGTTCTTATCGTGTCAATAGAAGATCGCGTCCATGAACGCGACGCGCCGGCCCCAGACAGTTGACTCTCGTCTGTCGGATGGCGGTTTTGAGTTGAACCATGGCGATTCGTGCACAAGTCGAATCAGTTGCACATAGCCTTCAGGTTTCTCAAAGAGAGACGGTGCGACACCTAATGTTCTGGACAAGTTCTTCCGCACCGAAACAGACGCGACTGTGCAGTAGAGGTCAGGCCGCACAATGCAGAGTAATCGTCCCCAGACTTTCATTGTGAAACCGAGACCCAGAAGTTCCTCAAGGGTACCTTGCAGTTTCTTCCATGGAATGGGGCAGGTCAGGCTTGATGCCGTGTTGATGCAATTCGCGATCTTCACCCAATCCGACTCGGGGCCTTTTGCCATGAGACGCCGGAATCGACCTGCCGCCGCAACGTGTCCCAGCCAACCATATGGCTCCATGCCACCAATAATTCGTCGTTTCTCCGCGTCCGCAAAGTAGTCGGCCATCCATGGCACCGGAACAGAACGTACGGCTGCATCCAACACGTCATGGTAGCGCTGCTCAGTCCGGCCATGCTGACTCAGACCCGCAATGACCTTCTCATAGTAGAGTGTCCAGTCCGCGTTCCTGAGCCAACTTGCAGTCCCGATTCCTTCTTCGGAACGTGCCGGTGTCTTGATGCCTTGCGTGATCGCAGCATGGGCAGTTCTGGCGTAGTCCTTTCGATATTCCGCCAGCCATGATTTGTCTGGTTGGAACGAGTATATGGGAGAGTGCCATTCACTCAGTCGCTTCCGCAAGCTGCAGACGTCCTCGCTCTCTTCGGCAGCGAACTCCCCTTCGATGAGGCTGTTGATTTCCACATTTGAGTAGAATCCACCATACGTGAGATTCGAGCTTCCGACGAAGAGAGCGTATCCTTCGTCGCTGGTGAAGAGATAGACCTTGGGATGGAACAACTCGGTGCCATCGTGAAAGACCCGCAGGTCAGCACCTATCCTGGTCAACCACTCGATTGCGTCCGGGTGTGTGTGGTTGAACGATGTCCCCACGGTGGCCGTTATCGTGCCCTGAAAGCTCTCCAAGCGCTTGTATGGAAGTACCTGATTCGGATTGCCACATCATGCGACTGCGAGATGGAGCTGATTGTATTTGCCGCAACACCGCGCAAACTCATCTGCAAACGCCTGCGATCCGCCCAATACCTTTGACCGTCTCATGTTACTGTCTCCCCTGGCAGAATTGTCTCCGGTGGAGCATCATCTTTTGAAGTAGTCTCAGCCATTCTTTGGAACCCGTTCCTTACGCCGCGGCGCTTGGGTTCTTGGCGTCTTGGATGACAATCGTGGGGTCAGGATTCGCTGCCGGTACGGGAAGATTCTGTTCCTTCATGCCCCACTTGGCCTGGTAGAGACAGTCTTCGGCAGAATGCCTGACGCCGGAAAAACCTGCCAGGTCGGGGGAATAGAAACCGAAGTAATCCGGCTCTTCCATGGTTTCGATCATCAGTGAGTACGGAAGCTCGATCATGGTCGGTTTCCCGATGATTCCTGGCGTCGGGTCTGTCCGCTCGACTCCAGCAGGCCGCCCGTCGCCTTCTCGTGGAGATGCTCCGGCGCCAAGTCAGCACCGTTCTCCCAAACCAGCGTGTGCAGGACGTCGGACACACTGAAGTTCTTGAATCTCTCCGGGTCTCTCAACGATTCGAACATCGGTCCCCAGAGATCCGATTCAAGGTCTGCTACGCCGGAGTCCCCATTGCTGAATTCGATCCAGATTCTGTACCCACCAACGTGCTTGGCATTCGTTACGTGTAACATGAGCCACTACTCCAAAGGCGGAATCCGGTTGAGGGGCTGGTGCCTCTCTGCGAGATTCCAATCCTCCAAGAGATCCTCTTTGTGCAACCCATACCATTCCAGGACGGCGTTCAGCGCCCGGCGTGGGAACCGGCCCTCGATGACCCCGCTATGGATGTGCAGGGAGATCTGGTAGTCGCCGTACTCGGCATGAAAGTGCGGGGGATCGTGATCATCGTACAGCATGTAGATCACGATTCCAAGAAACCGGCACAACTCAGGCATTTTCGTCTCCTCTCTGGCGTTAAGCATCATCCCGGTGGACCGGCACAGCACGGAACGTCGTCACAACCGCCACACAAACCGCTGGCACAGAAATGAAGATAGCACACTACTACCGAGAACGCAATCCGAACCGTGGGAAGACGTGCCCGATGACCTGTCGAGGGTGCCCGCTTTTGATTTGACCGCTCGGAGGGCGTGGGTTAGACTTTGGGGGTGAGAATCGCTGTTCGGACGGCACAGTTCGGGTTTGTGAGGAGAAAAAGGTCATGGTCCGGCATACGCACGTCACCCGCCGCAACTTCCTGAGAACCACGACCGGCGCCGCTTTGGGGGCGATCGGGTTGCCGTACGTCGTCCGTTCGACGGCGCTGGGCCGGTCCGGGGCGGTCGCGGCGAGCGAGCGGATTGCGGTCGGCTGCGTCGGCACGGGGCCGCAGGGCACCGCCGTCATGCGGAACTTTCTGAATCAGAAGGACGGCCGGGTCATCGCGATCTGCGATCTCAAGGCCCCGGTCCGCGAAGCCACGCAGAAGCTTGTCAATGACTACTACAAGGACACGGGCTGCGCCGTCCACACGGACTACCGCGAGCTGATCGCGCGGCCGGATATCGACGTGGTCTCCATCGCGACGTGCGATCATTGGCACGTGCTCGTGGCCCTGGAGGCGGCGCGGGCGGGCAAGGATATGTACCTGGAAAAGCCGATGGGATTGAGCCTGGCGGAGGACCAGGCGCTCCGCGCCGCCTGCCGGCAGTACGGCACACGTTTCCAGTTCGGCACACAGCAGCGGTCCAGCCGCAACTTCCGGTTCGCCTGCGAGCTGGTGAAGAACAAACGGATCGGGGAGCTCAAAACGATCAACGTCTGGTCGCCCGGCAGCTCGTCCGGCGGGCCGCGCAATCCCGCGCAACCGCCGGCGTGGATCGACTACGATCGGTGGCTGGGACCGGCCCCCTACCACGCCTACACGCCCGGCCGCGAGTCCAACTCGTGGTGGTGGTTCATCTCGGACTATGCCCTGGGCTTCATCGCCGGCTGGGGTGTGCATCCGCTCGATATCGCCCTGTGGGGACTGGGGGACAAGCTCCCGGGACCGCTGACGATCGAGGGCAAGGGCCAGTGGCCCGACCCCAACGGCGTGTGCGATACGGCCATGAACTGGAACGTCACCGGCAAGTTCGACAACGGGGTCACGATGAACTTCACGGGCGCGCCGTTCCCCGAGGAGTGGAAGCAGCGTTACGGCCGGACCACCGATCACGGCACCGCCTTCGAGGGCACCGACGGCTGGGTCCACGTGGACCGCTCCGGGATCAACGCCCACCCGAAGGAATTGCTCGAGACCCAGTGGGGTCCGAGCGATATGCGACTGTACGAGAGCGGCAACCACGCGCGGAACCTGCTCGACTGCGTCCGGACCCGCCAAGATACGATCTGCCCGATCGACGTGGCGGTCCAGGCCGATACGCTGTGCCAGATCAGCGACATCGCGATCCGGCTGGAGCAGAAGCTGCGCTGGGACCCGGCCCGGGAGCAGTTCGTCAACAACGACGCCGCCAACCGCCGGCTGGTTCGCGCCATGCGCAGTCCCTGGCGCCTGTAAGGCGATGTCGATAGCACCGGCAAGAGGATGGAAAACAGAGAATGGCTGTTGCTTTGGGTGGCATCGTCAAGCCCGCAGGGCTTGGCGATGGTCGAACGCGCGTCCTGCTGCGCCACCCCCAAGCTGCGCTTGAGGGTGCCACCCGGAGGGGCAATGCGCCTACCTGCACAGTCCTGTCACAGGCTTGAAGAAGGGAAGGCATACGCCGCCCGACGATACCATGGTTCAGGAGAAACTGAGATGATCAAGAGAACGGCAATTCTGCTGCTGACGTGCACGGCCTTCGCCGCCTGCGGCCTGGCGAAAGACAACAACAAAGAGGAGGGCTGGATTTCCCTGTTCGACGGCAAGAGCCTCACCGGCTGGAAAGCCAGCGAGAATCAGGGCACCTTCACCGTCAAGGACGGTCAGCTCGTGGTCAACGGCGCCCGCAGTCACCTGTTCTACACCGGTCCCCTGCGGCGCCACAACTTCCGGAACTTCGAGTTCCAGGCCGACGTCATGACGACCAAGGGCAGCAACTCGGGCATCTACTTCCACACCGAGTACCAGGAGAAGGGCTGGCCCAGCAAGGGCTTCGAATGCCAGGTCAACTCGACCCACACGGACCCCAAGAAGACCGGCGGGCTCTACAACGTGCAGGACGTGATGAACAACGCCCCCTCCCAGGACAACAAGTGGTTCCACTACTACATCAAGGTCGAAGGCAAGCACGTCGTGATCCAGATCGACGACAAAACCACCGTCGATTGGACCGAGCCGGAGGGCTGGACACCCCCGAAGGGAATGGAAGGACGCAAGATCGGCGCGGGCACCATCGCCATCCAGGGCCACGACCCCAAGAGCCTCGTCTACGTCAAGAATATCGCGCTCAAGCCGCTGGACCCGATCCAGGCCGTGGTCGTCACCGGCGGACACGCTTTCGAGCATGACCCGTTCTTCGCGCTCTTTCAGGGCTATAAGGACATCCAGTACGTCGAGGCGGCCCAGAAGGACCACAGCGAGCTGTTCGAGGACATCAGCAACTGGAACTACGATGT
>JALORE010000353.1 GCA_025459125.1 Planctomycetota bacterium
AACTGGACCCGGTGCGGCGTGCAGGGAGGCATCCCGACAGCCGATGTCGTGGCGAAGCTCGAAAGCTTCGGCGCGGTCGCGAACGACGATCTCGATGACTCGCAGGCCCTTCAGAAGGCTTGCGACGCGGCCGGACGTACGGGCGGCGCTGTCCTGATCGGGGAGGGGACGTACTACCTGGATCGGCCGGTCACGGTTCGCCAGGACAACGTGGTCATTCGCGGTAAGGGCGCCGCGCAGACCCGCCTGATCTTCCGGTACGCGATTCCGAAGGAAGGCGTGGTGTTCTACAGCCCGCCGGCGAACGCCCGGGTAGGTCCGGATACGCCGATCGAGCTGCATGGCACGCCCACCAGTCTGACGCAAATGACGCTGACGATCGACGACACGGTCATCGGTACCTGGACCCGCAGCCAGCATTCGGGCAACTCTTTCGCCTACACCCGGTACGGCCGGAACATCCCCCGCGCCGTGCCGGATGGGCCGCGCCTGCTCAAAGGCACCGCCCAGTACCAGGATGGCTCCACGCGGACGACCGAAATCCCGATCGTCCTCGACCGCCAGTTCCAGGATCCGCAACCGGTCCCGGATGCCCGAGCGGCCATCACGTTCGCGGGCCAGGGAACCGTTGGCGAGAAGCTCCTGCTCGAAAGAGACGGCCGGCGGGGCGATACCGAGCTGCACCTGCAGAGCACCCAGGGCCTGCGCGCGGGTGACTTCGTCTTCCTCGACGGTCCGGCCACCGACCGGTGGAAGAAGCTGACCCGCAACGCCTGCCTCTGGGGCTCGTACCGCAACTACGAAGCGGTCGTCACCAGCGTCAGCGAGCGAGCGATCACCCTGGGCCAGCCGCTGCGGATCGAATTCCCCGTGGTGGACGGGTCGTACGTGCAGAAGGTCCGTCCCATCCAGCACGGCGGTGTCGAGGACCTCTACCTCGAACAGACCGAGAACCTGTGGATCACGAGCGTGCTCTTTTCCCACGGCTGGAACTGCTGGGCCCGCGGCGTGACGATCAAAAAGTGCGGCCGCTACCCGGTCTACGGCTCCAATGCCAAATGGTGCGAGATTCGGGACTGCATCTTCGACGATGCCTGGTTCAAAGGCGGCGGCGGCACCGCCTATACCGGCTGGGACCACTGCTGGGACTGCCTCATGGAGAACGTCGAGACCTTCAAGATGCGGCACGCGCCCCTGTTCCAGTGGGCGGCCAGCGGCTGCGTCATCCGCAAGAGCGTCTTTCACGAGAGCGACGCCCAGTGGCATGCCGGCTGGACGAACGAGAACCTGATCGAGCAGTGCGTGGTGGAATCCGTCCAGGGCCATGGGGGCTATGGCTACGGCATGTGGGCCTCGCCGCCGGAGGATACCGCCCACGGTCCCAACGGCCCGCGCAACGTCGTCTACAACTGCGACATGAGTTCCCCGAAGGCGGGCCTCTGGATGGGCGGCATGAACGAGAACTGGCTGATCCTGCACAATCGCTTCGTCGTGAATAGCGGTCCCGGCGTTTCCGCCAAGACCTTCAGCTTCGATCACATCATCCAGGGCAACGTCTTCGTCCTCCAGGACGGCAAGTCGGCCATGATCCATCTGGCCACCGCCGATTGCACCGGCATCGAGGCCACCGGCAACCTCCTGTACGGCGGCAACGGCAGCCTGGTCTCCGGCAAAGCCGCGTTGCTCTCGTCGCAGGGGAACCAGGTTCTGCCGCCGGCCGCCGGCGCCCGACCCCAGCCGCGGGTGGCGTCCATCTACGAATGGCAGCAGCAGCACTGCACAAAATGACGATTTTTTGTGCCGGAATGAGGTTCTGAACGCCCCGTTCTTCCGTGATAATGAACGATAATGAGGATTGTCCCGGCGCATTTTCTCTACGCACCGGCGCGGCCGGGTATGGTATAATGGGCCAGGCAACGTGGTTCTCATGGATAGCATCCAGAACATGGATCCCCGGGTGAAGGGTGGATAGATGAAGACGAAAGCGTTTACCTTGATCGAGCTGCTGGTGGTGATCTCCATCATCGCCATTCTGATGGCGGTGCTCATGCCGGCCTTGAGCCTGGCCAAGAAGAAGGCCGGGACCACCGTGTGCCTGAGCAATACCAAGAACCTCTCGCTGGGCTGGTTCATGTACTCGGGGGATAATGACGGCCGCATCATGAGCTCGGAGGACGAGCCCACGGGTACGGAACCGGGCGGCCGGTTCGTCGGCTGGTGTGGGGTGCCCCGCACCATCACCGGCGCGGAGATGGGCAACACCCAGGCGAATCCGCCGGTGACGGACGACGACGAAATCCGGGGGATCAAGAATGGCATGCTCTACTCCTACGTCAAAGACGTGAAGGCTTACCACTGCCCCGCCGACACGGAACGCAAGAGCATGTACGACCAGACCCGGGTCTTTGTCACGTATTCCGTCCCCCGGTGCCTGTACGGACACCCGAGCGACCCCGGCTACAGCCTGGAGATCCGGCGCCTCAGCCAGATCACGCAGCAGTCGACCCGCTATGTGTTCGTGGAATCCGGGGAGAACCGCAACTGGAACGCCAGCCATCACTTTGTGCTGGGGGCCCCGGAGTACACCAACCTGGCCATCTGGCAATGGTGGGGACCGATGGCGATCAATCACGGCGACAGCAGCGTCCTGGGCTTCTGCGACGGCCATTCCGAAATGCGCAAATGGCGGGACAAGTTCACCATCGAGCGCATGGACAAGATCCTCAAGCAGGGCGGCGGCAACTACGGGACCGAGCCGCCTCCCGTCGGACAGACCCAGGACATGGAGTACATGGCTCAGGGCTGGGCCTACCGCCACAAGACCATCCGCTGACCGGCGACCATCGCGTATCCGACGCCCTCTTCGTAGGGCGAGCGTCCCCGCTCGCCTGAGAGCGTCTCGCGAGATGACCATTCCACAGATAGCTGTCGCCCTTTGTCATTCCCGCGCAGAGCCTGCCCCCGACCTGATCGGGGGCGGGAATCCAATCGCGCTTAACACTTACTGGCCCCCCGGTGGCGCGGGGGTGACAGAACGGCCTTGAACGCTCATTTTGCCAGGGGTTCTGGCCGGGTGCCATGCCTACGGCTTTGCGTAGGCATGTCTTGCTCCCGGAGTCAAGCCCATGATCTTCTTCCCATCGGCAAGGTAGGATTCACGTCTTCGCGCCCCGACGGGATCGTGCGAGGACGCACGATTTGAGAGGCGAGCGGGGACGCTCGCCCTACGCAGAGGTGCATGCCGGTCGCACTCACCGCGATCCGCTCGGCCCATCGAGCTTGACTTGTCCCCCGATTACCGCTATGATAAGCATATGTTCCTGAGAATCTTGCTGCTGGTGCCACTGCTGGCGAGCGTGGCCGGAGAAGGGCTTCTGGAGGCGGCAGAACCGAATCTGCCGGAGGTTCAGAGCGTGGCCGATGCCAATGCGGTCGGTCTGCGTCTGCTCGTACGGGATAGCTACCTGCCCGGCGTGCCGGTCCTCGTGCGGGTCGAGATCGCCGGTCCCAACGGGGTCGTGGACCGGAGCATCTGGGACGCCAACGCCGTGCTCTCGGTTTCCGGCAACCCGACCATCCGTCTGGCCCCTGACCGGTTCGCCCTGTGTAACGGCTTGGGCAGCGCCCTGGTGACCATCACCGGCAGCGGGGATTTTGCGCTGACGGCCCATGTAGCCCAGCCGCCCCCGGCTGGGAACTCCCAGACCGCGCCCCTGGGGATAGGGACGCCCCAGAGCCTGGAGCAAACCGCGACCTTGGTCGACTGGAGCAAGCAACCGCTCCAGATCGCCTCGGGCGTGCAAAGACAGTCGCAAACCTGGACCGGCGTGCACCATATTCGCGGCGGAGACTTTACGATCCCCGCGGGCGTCACGCTCACGCTCAAACCCGGCACCCTGGTACTGATCGACGGCGTGGCCTCCGGCAGCGACGGCATCGATCTCGACGTGCAGGGCAGCATTCAGTCGCAGGGCACCGCGGCATCGCCCGTCACCATCACCTGCCGCACGACCGGCCGTAACTGGGGCGAGCTGCACTTCACCAACGCGCAGCCCTCGACGTTCCTCTATACCGAGATCCTGCGGGCGGGCCGTTCTCCGGCCGTCGGCCACTCCAACTCCGGTCCCACCATCCGCGTTTCCGGCACCAAGCTGACCTTCGACCACGCCTCGTTGACCGACAACGCCGGCAAGATCATGCAGGCCACGTCGGGAACCGAGCTGATCTTCACCACGACCTTGTTCGCCCGCTCGATCATGGGACCGGAGATCACCGGCACGTCGCTACTCTTCGAGAACGGCTGGATCACGGAGATGCGCAACAAAGACGACGCCGACGGCATCTACGTCCACAGCCAGCTCGCGGGCCAGACCTGCACGCTCATCGGCAGCGTGCTGGCCGGCATGGACGATGACGGCGTCGATACCCTGGGCTCGGATATCCTCATCGCGGATTCCATCGTCCGCGGCTGCAAGGACAAAGCGATCAGCGTCTACGGCGGCACGACCACGATCCGCCAGTGCCTGCTCGTCGGCAACAACCTGGCCCCGGAGGACCCGACCATCGCGAGCATCGCCGCCAAGACCCTGGAGGGCAAGACGGCCACCGTCAACCTCGACCACACGACGCTCGTCGCCACCAAGACGCCCGGCTACGTCGACGCCGGGCTGCAAGCGCACAACAAGTACGGCGTGAAGAAAGGGACGATCGTCTACAACGTGACCAACTCGATCATCGACGCCACCGAGCCGGTCAGCGTCCAGGCTCCTTACCTGAAATCCGATTTCCACGTCAGCTACAGTGACCTGGTGGGCACGCCGTGGTCCGGGACCGGCAACCTGAGCGCCGATCCGCAGTTCGTCGATCCGGCTCACAACAACTACCGTCTCCGCAACAGTTCCCCCTGTATCGGCAAGGCCAACCCAACCAGCCTCCTGCGCGACCTCGGCTACTACCAATCCTCGCCGTAGGGTGTGCTGTGCACACCTTTCCCTCGGCCGGCTTGGCCGCGACCGGACCGCGACAGCAGAGAAGGGGTGCACAGCACACCCTACACCGGCTGGCCTTTGGACGCAACGCCGAGCAGCCGGGCGACCAGGCCGAAGAGGTAGCTCAGCGTCATCGTGAGTACCGTGCCGATGACGATCAGCCAGGTCCAGCCCAGGGGCAGGATCTTCTGTTGGATCAGGACCAGCAGCACCGTGCAGATGGCCGTGCTGATCAGCATGGCTGGTACATTCGCGCGATTGGCCTGGTACCGCGTGAGCAGGCCCAGGAGAAAGACGCCGAGCATCGCTCCGCCCGGCAAAGCCAGGAGCTGGAAGGCGAATTCGAGAATGTTCCCTACGGGCGTGCAGGCCACGGCGATTCCCGCCAGGAGCAGGCCGAAGCCCACCACCGCGAGGCGCGAGACCCGCAGGTAGTGTGTCTCGGTGGCGTGCCGGCGCAGCAGCGGGCGGTAGATGTCGCTGACGAAGGAGGACGTCAGCGAACTCAATGGCGAGTCGATGCTCGCCATGACGATCGCGCCCAGGACAAGACCCTTGAGGCCCGCCGGCAGAACCGTCCGGGTGAAGTGCGGGAAGATCTCCTTGGCCACCTGTGGCTGGGACAGGCCGGGGTGCTGCGTGTAGAAGACGTACAGCAGTGTGCCGAGGAACAGGTACAGGCAGTAGACCGGCAGGGCCGTGACAACGGTGGCCACGATGGTCTTCTGGCTGCTGCGGCGGGTCTCGACGGTCAGGAGCCGTTGCACCATCTCCTGGTCGGCGCCGAAGGAGACCAGGCCGCTGAAGAACCCCCCCGCCACACCCGCCCAGAAGGTGCTGGGGTCGTTGAGATTCAGGCGGAAGTCAAAGGGGCTCAGCTTGCCGGCCTCGTGGGCCATGCGCAGCGCCGCGGCGGTACCGCCCTCGATGTGCCAGAGCAGGTAGGCGACGGCGGCCCCGCCGGCCACGACGAAAAAGAGCGCCTCGTACGCGCCGGCCCAGACGACCGCCTTGATGCCGCCGAAGGCGATGAAGAGGATGCTGACCACGGTGAATAGCGCAATGGTCGAGGCCAGCGGCCAGCCCAGGATCATGCCGACCGCCATGCAGGTCGCGTAAAGCCGCACGCCGGAAGCAAGCAGGCGCGTGACCAGGAAGTAGATCGAGCCGGTGTATTGCGTGGCCGGCCCGAAGCGGTGGCCCAGGAACTCGTAGATGCTCGTGCACCGGTACTGGTAGAAG
>JALORE010000094.1 GCA_025459125.1 Planctomycetota bacterium
CGTTTGAAGGGCAACTGCGGCAAGGCGGCACAGACCACCGGCCTGGCTCCTGCATCCGGCAGTCTATCTCCATCCAGGTCTTGGGCCGGCGTGTAAGCCGCGTAGGTGAACTCGCGCATGAGCATGGTATTGCCGTCCACGAGTTCCGCCGTGCCGGCCAGGACCACCATGTAGAGGGTCTCGCCCACATCCAAAACCTTGGAGCCACCACCCTTGATCCCGTGACAGACCACGCTGAATCGGAAGGTATTCGCCCCCGTCCGCACCAGATACCCGAGCAAGTCCGACACCCTCTCGGCCTCCGGCGCGAGCCCATACGCGCTCACGGAACACTCCGGGTGCTTGCCCACGCAGCTGTAGACCATACCCTCGGAACCCTGGGCAGTCACGACCAGCGAGATGATGGCAGGTCGGCCGGCGGGCGTCGGCGTCATGGTCGTCCAGATGCCCTCCAAGGATAAGTCAGACCGAGGCACATCGCCAGGGTTGACGCCTCCTTCGTTGGCCGTAACGGTCGCCCAGGGCACGGCTGCCAGCAACCCGAGCAGCAGCACCGCGAGCACCACGACAATTGCGCGTCTTTTGGAATTCATTGTAGTACCTCCGTTGATGATGATTGATGCGATCCAGCGGAGACCAGTCCAACTGCAGCACGTTGCGATTGGAGGCCAAATCACACCGCCGGTTGTCAGGTTCACGGGTGATTACTTCGAGACCGGCTTCACCGCCCGGTTGTAGATCCGTACCTCGTCAATCAAGCCAGACCAGAAGCTGTTGGGAGCGAGAAGGGTGCCGGCTCCCATATTGAGGCCGCCTGCGGAAGCCGCCAAGCTGGTCTGTGTGTCCTTGGCGACCTCGATCTCATCGATGTAGAGAATGCGGTTCGAACCATCCCAGGCAAAGCCAATTCGGTGCCAAGCACCGTCGGCGATGGTTGTCGCGGACGCAAGCGGCTTGTTCTGGCGACCACCCTGTCCCAACTCTGTCGCCAAGCTGCCATCGGCACTGGCCATCAACCAATTGGCCCCACTCGCCTGAGAGAGAATCACCTGTCCCGGATTACCCCCTTTGATCCAGGCAAAGACGCTGAATGCGCCTTGGGACGGGTCCCGGACGAACGGTGTTCTGACGCAGGCTCCGATGGCGCCGAACTGCAGGGCGCCGGCGATCTTACCGCCCGCTGGTTGCCAGACGAGGTTACCGACCAGCGTGCCGTCAGAATGACCCGCACTATCAGCGACAGTCTGTCCCTGGGTCTCGTCCAGCCTCCAATGGGCAACCAAGGTGGGATCTCCTACTTCGCGTCCCCAGTACGCCATCAATGCCGCCAGGTCGTTGGCATCAATTATGCCATCACCAAAAGGAGGCGGGGCAATGTCAAGAGAGGGCTCCGCCCGACCCCAGTGCTCGATGAGGACCAGCAGGTCTTGGATGTCCACCTTACTGTCCCCGTTGAAGTCCGGTGTGCCGCGCAGCCCGAGAATCGTCCACCCGACAATCTCAGCGAGGAATCTGGCGCCTTCTGGGGTGAAGTGAACTCCATCTGCCAGCAGAAGGTGACGGGATTCCTTCAAGGGGGTGTACGTATCAATGATCTGTACGTCGCGATACGCCGGCAGTTGCGCGATCAGCGGGTCGATCTCGCTTCTGACTACGTTGTCGTTGAGGCCGTAGGGGTTGGGGAAGAACGGCGGCGGGGACAGGATGTAGATCTTCGGCCGACTGGGCAACTGGGCAAAGGCATCGATCAGCACCAGGAAGTCCGCCAGGAAATCAGCTTTGTACACCCAGTTGGCAGCCACGCTGTCATTGCCGCCGAGTTGGATGGCTACGACATCAGGGCAACACGCCAGGGCTTCGCTGCACGCCCCCTGTCTGAGGTAGGGCAGCGTACCCTTCTGGAGCACGCAGGTGCCGTTGACGCCGAAATTGCGTACCTCCCCCGTGGGATCGAATGCCTGCAGGATTTTGGCCATCTGCGCGGGGTAACACTCGGTCGCGCGGCTGGCCAGACCGTACCCATAGGTATTGCTGGCTCCGATGCATGCCACGAGCTTCGCGGAAGCACGGCTGCCCACCAGCAAAACGACGGCGATCATCACGACCAGCGCTCTGAGATTCAAACAACGGTTCGTCTTCATACCAAGCCTTTGTCTTTCTAATCACGTTGTTCTGATCGTCCATACCCCTAACGGGTGCTCTCATAATTATATCCGTAGGAAGTCGGTTCCTTTTTCGTGCCGGACTTCTTTTTCTCGGGGATTTGTCGAACGTGTGTTCTCCAGAGAAGAACCCAGGTGCTGGCCAAATGATGTCCAGCGGTGCTATGATGTGAGCCCTGACTTGCAGCCGGTGAACGAATTGATGGAGCCGCCGCATCATGAAGCGCCGCGACCAGACCGATATGGGAGGAACGCAGGCGTCATTCCTCACGACGCACTGGTCCCTGCTGGAGGGAGTAGGCAAGCATCAGGACAAGGACCAAGCGATGATCGGGCTGCTGCTGGAGCGGTACTGGAAACCGGTCTATTGCTATCTGCGGCGTAAGGGGCATCCCAACGAAGAGGCGAAAGACCTGACCCAGGAGTTCTTTCATGAGGTGGTGCTCAATCGCCGCTTGCTGGAGCGGGCTGATCCCGCCAAAGGCCGCTTTCGCTCCTTTCTACTCCACGCCCTCGACCAGTTCTTGATCGATCAGCGGCGCAAGGAGGCCGCCGCCAAACGCATACCCAGGGACAAACTTGTCCCCTTCGACATCCATGACCCGCCGGAGTTGCCCCAGACCATCTACGACCGCAGTCCCGAGGAGTGTTTCGCCTATGCGTGGAAGTCCGAACTGCTGGATCGAACCCTGTCCGAGGTGCAGGCAGAGTGCGAAGCCCAGGGGCTGCAAACACATTGGCGCCTGTTCCGTGACAAGGTGCTCCTGCCCATTCGTGAGGACCGGGAATCGCAGCCGATGAAGGATATCTGTGTTCGGCACGGCATAGCGAATGAGTCCACCGCCTTCAACATGCTTCTGGCTGTCAAGAGGCATTTCAAGGCAGCACTCCGGAGGAACCTGCGCAGCACGGTGTTGCGAGAGGAGGATATCGACGATGAGTGGCAGGAAATCCTGAGCCTTCTCCACGAACGGGCGCAAAAACCGGCGTGATCTTACGGATGATCTGGCGCAGGGGCTTCGCACATGAGTCACATAGCCCCGATAGTTCTGCGCCAATGAGCGGGGTCGAAATGGATGAAAAGTCGTCAGCCTTTGGGATGAATCCCGACCAGATGAACAAATTGCTTTCCTGGCCGCTGGGCAACGATGCAGAGGGCGCACCGACGGTGTCTCTGGAGCCCTTTGCCGAAGGACCGGGAGGGCAGATTGGCCGGTACAAGTTGCTCCGCGTCCTGGGTGAAGGGGGCATGGGAATCGTCTATCTGGCCGAGCAGATGCAGCCGGTCCGACGCGAGGTCGCCCTGAAGATCATCAAGCCCGGAATGGACTCCAAGCGGGTGCTGGCGCGCTTCGAGACAGAAGAACAGGCCCTGGCGATCATGGACCACCCGCACATCGCTCGTGTCTACGATGCGGGGCTGGCCCCCAGTGGCCGACCTTACTTCGTGATGGAGCACGTCAAGGGAATCCCCATTACCGAACACTGTGATAGGTACAACCTGACTGTAGAGGATCGCCTCCACTTGTTCCTGCACGTCTGCGAGGCGATCCAGCATGCCCATCAAAAAGGCATCATCCATCGAGACCTCAAACCTTCAAATATCCTCGTTGTCGTTCAAGATGACGAGGCGATTCCCAAAGTGATCGACTTCGGGGTGGCGCGTGCCATCAGTCAGCCCCTCACGGAGCGAACTCTCTGCACCGAACACGGCCAACTGATCGGCACGCCCGAGTACATGAGTCCGGAGCAGGCCGACCTGAACAACCAAGACCTCGACACGCGCACCGACATTTACTCTCTCGGGATTGTGCTCTATGAATTGCTGGCGGGCGTGTTGCCATTCGATCCCGAGACATTCCGAACGGGGGGCATCGAGCACATCCGCCAGGTAATCTGCCAGGAAGACCCCAAGACCCCGAGCACACGTCTGAGCAAGACATCCGCAGAGGAATCTGCGGAGTCGGCCCGCCGGCGACGAACCGACCCCCGGACCCTGCAGCGCCAACTCCGCGGCGACCTGGACTGGATTGCGCTCAAGGCCCTGGAGAAGGACCGCACCCGCCGTTACGCCACGGTGGAGGCTATGGCTGTCGATATCCAGAACCACCTGACCCACCAGCCTGTTGCGGCGGCTCCCCCGGCCCTGCTGTATCGCGCCGGGAAGTTTGCCCGCCGGCATCGACAGGCATTGGCGGCACTGGCGATGATGGTTCTGGTGCTCGGGGGCGTCCTCCTGGCAGTCTTGATGTCTATCCGGGCCGCACGTGAACATACCTACGTGGAGTCCCTGGTACATCGGCGTTCCCTGGCGGATGCGCAGATGCTCATCGGGAATAAGAAATATGACGAAGCCTTGGCGAAGATCGAACCGCTGCTCCACAGCAAATCTGTAGATCGTCAGGCCCGGCTGGCCCACGCACAAATCCGCCTGGAACAGAAGGACTTCGTGGCAGCCATTACCGAGCTTGAAGATCTCGTGGGAGAGCCATCCGGGCGTGATGAGACCACCGGGCAGGCTCACGCCATGCTGGCCAATGTCTACTACGAAGGGGACCCTTGTGCCCCCGGCCAACCCGGTGATTACCACCAGCTCTGGAAGGAGCACCGGGAGCAGGCCGAGCAGCTTATTGGCAGCACCGCCGTATACCAATTCCTGCGGGCACGAGCCACGCCCAACGTCCAGGAAGCGCTCACGTTGTTGGCCCGAGCACTGGAGCTGGACCGGCAACATTATGATTCTCTACGCGAGCGGGCCTACATCTACCAGGGTCAGCACGACTACTACGAAATGGCCATGGATGCGGCCTGTATGATCACGATTCAACCCCGCAATCCGCAGGGCTATGACCTCAAGGCAGTTGCTCTACGTGAGATGGGACGACCCCAGGAGGCCCTCCCCAACCATAACGCCGCCATCGCGTTGAGTCCGGATGACCCGGACCTGTACGAGGAGCGACGCGAGACCTACATGCGGCTGCAGCAGTGGGAATCAGCTCTGCGGGACGCCCGGAAGTGCGCCCAATTGCGACCCAATGAGCCATCCTATTTCTACAAACCATTTCTGGTCTACACGGCTATGGGACAATACGAGCAGGCGGCGGAGCACTTCGCCCGTTTCATGGCAAGTCCCGCTGTTTCAAGAGACTACGACCCTGATTACCTGCCCAACAACACCAGCCTGTATTTTCATCTGTTCTCCTCCCGCCAGGTCTTCGAATCGCTCCGGGCCGGGCGACCCTGGCATGGGTCCAATCCGCCGCCCCATAGCGCCCCGTATGCGGTCGCGAACGAGGCCGACAGCAGTTACAGATGGTGGAGCCGCAAGGCCAGGAGCATAATCGCCACAGGATTCGACCCGGCTTGGTCCCCCGATGGGACCAAACTCGCTTACAGTCAGGGACTGCACACCGGCAGCGTCGTGGCCGTCTTCGACCTGGCGGCGGGACGCACCAAACTGCTCGTCTCGCCCGGCCGAGCTCCCGCATGGTCACCCGACGGTCGCTACATCGCCTTCGTCAAAGATCGCTGGCTCTTGCCTCCGAAACGACTGGGCCATCTCAATTGCCTGGACTGGATCATGGATGGGGAAACCCCCAGGCACGCGGAAGAAGTATGGGTGATGGACACGATCAATCGGGACGTGCATCGAATCGGCGCGGGCACCAACCCGCACTGGGGCGGGCGATCGCGCCGCCTGTACTTCTACGACCCGGCCGACAATACTCTCCACTCTATCTCTGTGGAGGATCGCACCAGCCGGCCGTTGGCGGTCCTGACCGATTGTCGTAGTCCGCGGCCACGAGTCTCGCCGGACGAGCGCTATGTGGTCGACTGCCACGTGCGGGAACTACGAATCCTCGATCTGACCAATCAGGAGGTCATTGCGATTTGGATGGTGCCGCCGGTGTGCCGGGACACGCTGCTCGCGCAGTGGTCACCCGATAGCAACGAGATAAGCCTGGGCAGTTTCATCGCCAGCGAAATGGGGCTATGGACCTACAATCTGAGGACCCGGACGGGGGCGAAGCTCCTGCCCGGGCAGGTGGCTACCGCGTGCTGGTCTCCAGACCGGCGCCATCTGGCCGCCTGCCTGGGACCACCCTTCGTCCAGATTTGGCTGGCAGATATGGCCCCGGAGCGTCCTACGGCAGAGTCTTTCGACTCGGTGCAGACCCTGCAGGAGCATTCGCGCTGGCTGATCGAGAAGCTCAACCACGAGATTGAGGCCGATCCCGCTCTCATCTATGCCTACGATCAGCGGGCGGACTGTGCCCTCTGGACGGGAGACGAGAAGGCAAGCGAGTACCTACAGGAATTCGATCGCGTCTTAACCACTTACAGTGCGGCAGCCTGTGCCAGTCGCGCCAAGCGGATCCTGGCTTGGCCACCCCAACAGCGAGACCGGCTCTTGCCCATGGCTCGGCTCCTGGCACGGAAAGCCGCGGACAAAGAGCCCGAGAACCTTGAATGGCGCAGACTGTTGGCCGAAACCGACCCGCCAGGACGATGAGAGCACACCGCTTGCGCGCCAATCACCGGCCTACCGCCCTTGCCCCTGCAGAAGTCAGAATTGGAATTGATCCTTCAGGGCCGTCCGGAAGTCGTAAACGCCGTTGAAATCGTCGATGGTGTCGGTGGGCTGGGCGCTCATCCACTCGTGGTCGATCAGGGTGTAGACGATCTCGCCGAAGTCCCGCGTCGTCTTGATGTCCCAGGAGCGCAGGACCAGCAGGGCGAGGAGGCCGTACCGTTCCAGGGCCAGGCGCCGCAGCCCTTCGCAGAGCGTCTGGCCGCTGACGTGCCGCGGCTCCCGGGCGATATGTTGCACGGTATAGCCGAGGCCCTCGTAGACGAACTTGAACGCGGCCGGACTGTAACGCCCGCAGTCCCGGGCAACTTCCTCGATCGTCTTCCTCGTCTCTTTCATGCCACCACACCGAATTCACTATTTACAATCGACTGCCTGCTGTTGGGCCGTGCGGCGTGACCGTCCCCAACGGTAAATCGCAATTCGTCAATCGTACATCCTAGGAGATCTTCTGGCCCGGCTTGGCCCCCGGATCGACGGAGAGCATGAAGATGTCCTTGCCGCCGCTGCCGGCCGCGAGAATCATACCCTCCGAGAGGCCGAACTTCATCTGCCGGGGCTTGAGATTGGCGAAGAAGACCACCGTCTTGCCCACCAGGGTCTCGGGCTGGTACGCGGTGGCGATCCCGGCCATGACGTTCTTCTGCACGCCGCCGACGTCCAGGACCAGCCGCAGCAGCTTGTCGGCTCCGGTGACGCGCTCGGCTGAGATGACCTGGGCCACCCGCAGGTCGATCTTGGCGAAATCATCGATGGTGCATTCCGGCTTGAAGGGTTCCGCCGGCGCCGGCGCGGGGGCCGGCGGCTTCGGAGCCTGGTTCTCCTTGCTTTCCTCGACCATGGCAGTTACCTGCTCCTCGTCAATTCTCTCGAACAATCGTTCAAACACGCCGATGGGACGGTCTTCCAACGTCGTCTCGACATCGGCGAAACGGAGTTCTTCCACCTTCAGGAACTTCTCGACCTTCTGTGCGAACTGCGGCAGGATCGGCTTGAGATAGATCGTCAGGAGGCGGACGGCATTCAGCACCGCGGTCAACGTCGTGCGCGTCCGCTCGCGGTCGGTCTTGATCGTGGTCCAGGGCTGCTTCTGCTCGACGTATCGGTTCGCGTCATCGGCCAGGGCGCTGATCGTCCGCACCACGGCCGCGTAGTCCAGCCCCTCATAGTCCCGGCGGATCTGCTCCCGGGCGCCGGCCAGCCGGAGGACCAGTTGCCGGCCCTCGTCGTCGAGCGTGCCGAGCCGGCCCTCCAGTTGCCGCGTGAGCATCGGCCCGGAGCGGGACGCCAGGTTGGCGTATTTGCCGACCAGGTCGCCGTTCGTCTTGCCGATGAAGTCCGCCAGGCCCAAGTCGATGTCCTCGACCAGGTCCGTCAGCTTGCTCGCGTAGTAATAGCGGAGGAACTCCGGGTCCAAGTGCTGGGCGTACGTGCTCGCCCGGATGAACGTCCCGCGGGACTTGCTCATTTTCTCGCCGTTGATGGTGAGAAAGCCGTGCACGAAGAGCTTGTTGGCGGTCTTGAAGCCGGAGCCGAAGAGTATGGCCGGGAAGAACAGGGCATGGAAGTACATGATGTCCTTGCCGATGAAGTGGTACAACTCGTTCGCCGGGTTGTTCCAGAGATCGTCAAAGTCCAGGCCGTGCCGGTCGCAGTAGTTCTTGGCGGACGCCATGTAGCCGATCGGGGCATCCAGCCAGACGTAGAAATACTTGCTCTCTTCGCCGGGGATCTTGAAGCCGAAATACGGCCCATCGCGGGAGATGTCCCAGTCCTTCAGGCCGGCGCTGAACCATTCCTCGAGCTTGTTGGCCACCGATTTCTGCGTGTAGCCGGCCGCAATCAGGTCCCGCAGCGGCTGCTCATAATCGGACAGCTGGAAGAAATAGTGCTCCGACAGGCGAAAGACCGGCGCCGTTCCGCACACGGCGCAGCGCGGCTGGACCAGGTCGGTGGTGCGATAGGTCGCGCCGCAGACCTCGCAGGAATCGCCGTACTGGTCCGGCGTGCCGCAGCGGGGGCACGTGCCGCGCACGTACCGGTCCGGCAGCGACATCTGGTCCTTCTCGCAGTAGGTCTGCTCCACGTCCCGCTTGACGATCGAGCCCGCCTGGTTGAGCCGGTGGAAGATCAGCTCGCTGAACGCCCTGTTCTCCGGGGAATGCGTGGTGTAGTAGTTGTCGAACCGGACGAAGAAACGGTCGAAGTCCGCGGTGTGCTCCTGGTGGACCTGTTCGATGAGCTGCTCGGGCCTGATCCCGGCGGTCCGGGCGCTGATCATGATCGGCGTGCCATGCGTGTCGTCGGCGCAGAAATAGAAGCACCGGTGGCCGCACATCCGCTGGAAACGGATCCAGATATCGGTCTGCACGTACTCCACCAGATGCCCGATATGGATCGGTCCATTCGCGTAGGGCAAAGCTGAGGTGACGACGATCGTTCGCGGCATGGCGTGTCCTTACGGTTCCGTTCGGTCTTCCGCCGCTTCTTCGTGCCGGTCTTCGGCCTCTTCTTCGTGGCGGTCCTCGACCTGTGCATTCCGATTCTCGGTCTCGGCGCGCGGCTCGGGCTCGCCCGACGGCTCCCGTGGCTCTTCCTGAGGCGGGCGTCTCCGGCAGGGGGGAGGCGAGGCGAGCTTGAGCTCCTCCAGCGGGAAAGCGGCCCGCTCCCCGTTCTCATATTCCACGATCACGAGCTGCGTCAGGATCTGGGTGTCGAAGACCTTGCCCTGGCCCTTCTTGGTCTGGACCAGCGAGCCCTTGCGGGGCAGGCTCTGCTTGAGCTCGGTATACGTCTGGTCTTCGTACCGCAGGCAGCATTTCAGCCGACCGCAGAAACCGGAGATTTTCGAGGGATCGAGCGTGGCCTTCTGCATCTTGGCCATCCGCATGTTGACGGGCTTGAGCAGTTGCAGGAACAGGAGGCAGCAGCACTCCCGGCCGCAGCTCTCCACGTCCCCGAGCAGCTTGGCCTCGTCCCGCGAGCCGATCTGACGCATCTCGATGCGGGTCTGGTACTCCTGGGCGAGCTTGCGGACCATCTCCCGGAAATCGACCCGGCCCTCCGCCATGAAGTAGAAGACGATGCGTTCGCCGCCGAAGATATGCTCGGCGTCGATGATCTTCATCCGCAGGTTCAGGTCCCGGGCGATCTGCTCGCAGCAGGCGATCTCCTCCTCGGTGATCTTCTGCAGATGCTGCTCCTCGCTGATGTCGTCGGGCGTGGCGAACCGCACGACCTTGCCGACGGGCTCCGTGTTGAAGGTGATCTCGCTGTTGACGTAGTAGCTGCCGATCTGCTCTTCCGCCAGCCGGAACCGGCCGTCCTTATACGAGCTCAACTGGCCGACGAGGTGGCCCAGTTCCAGGCCCTTGTCGGTCTTGACGACGACGCGGGTCGGCGTCCGGGGGACCTGGGCTTCGCCATGCTCGAAGATGCCCAGATTGTTCATGCGGCCGTAACGGACCAGTACGAATTTCCGCTTGACTGGCTTCGGTTTCGCCGGTGCTGGTGCCGGTGCCGGTGTCGGTGTCGGTGCCGGTGTCGGTGTCGGTGTTGCTTCCGTCATCGCTGACTATCCTGAATGGAACGATGGAATAACGGAGTGATGGATGGCCTGCGGCGCTCCGATCCCCACGATTCCAGCATTCCACGATTCCAATATTCCAATCTTTCAGTCTTGGGTGACCATTATAGCGGAGCGGGCCAGACGTAACAAGAGCCGCTCGAAAATCAGCCGCTCGTTGACATTGTCCTCGAGCCAGCGGAGCATCTCGTAGCCCTCGTTGACCGCCTCCGTGGCCCGCTCGGCCCCCAGCCGCCGGGCCAGCCTGGCGATCGGCTCCGGCTGGTCGGCGTTGATGAGCGGCCGGTCCGGGGCCAGGTGAACCATCGTCACGTCGCGCAGTGCGGAGATGATGACCTGGAGCAGCGTCTTGGCGGCCCGGTGGCTCAGGTCGCTCTTGCTCGTGGCTTTGTCGAGGTCCGCCCAGGCGGAGGCGATCTGTTTGGCACTGCCGCCGGTCCGTTCGGCCAGGTCCAGAGCCTCCTCCAGTCTGCCGTCGGCGAGCGCGGCAATCAGGCCTCTCTTGGTTTCGAAAAGCCCGGCGCCGTTCTGTTCGAGCCGGGCCCACTGGCAGGCCCATCCCAGGCTGCCCTGGGCCAGCCGGGCGAAGAACGTCGCCTCGCGGGTGCCGAGTCCCATGCCGGTCACGTGGGCGATGATCCGCTCGTCCGCAATGGGGCCGAAACGGATGATCTGGCAGCGTGATCTTGTCGTCGGCAGAAGCTGCTCCAGCCGGGTACACAGCAGGATGATCGTGCAATAGTGGGGCGGCTCCTCCAGCACCTTGAGCAGGGCATTCTGCGAATTGACGTTCAGCTTCTCGGCTTCGCTGACGACGAACACCCGGCGCTGCGAGAGCGCGGGCCGGATCGCGACCTGGTCGATCAGGAACTCCCGGATGACATCGATCGGCAGATCGACCGGGGTCTTGCGCCCCTTGCCCTCTTTCGTGTATTCGAGCAGCTCCTTGTAGACGTGGACGTAGTCGGGATGCGAGCCCGCCTCCAGGAGGGTGCAGGGTGGGCACGACCCGCAGCTATCGGCGCAGGACCCGGACTTGTCCTTGCGGATCTGCGGGCTTTGACAGAGCAGCAGCTTCGCCCACGCACGGGCCGTCTTGTACTTGCCCACCCCCTCCAGTCCGGCGAAGAGGTACGCATTCGCCGTGCGCTGGGCAGCCAGCCCGCGCTGCAGAATCCCGAGGGCTCGATCCTGGCAGAAAACGTCTTTTAGCGACATAACACTCCAAGCGTCAAGGATCAGGCCACCAGAATACCAGGATTCACCGTGCGCCTGCAACCGTCCCGTTGGGCCTCCAATTCAGCTACTGTCCCGTGAACCTCCGGATTCGATCCCGGCCGTCCCGGGCCTGGGCGTCGCCCGTTGGCGACCGTGCCAAACGCCGGACTCCGAACGGTCCGCCTGGAGGCGTAACTTCGGATGCTGTTCGGATTGTCTGACCCGCCTGAAGGCGGTACTCCAAACCGGTGGTACTCCGCGTGCAGGACGACTTCCGATCCGGCTGAAGGCGGACGTCCAAACACCTCGTGAACGCGGGTGCATGTCTCGGGGCCGCGGATACTGCGGAACGATCGTGGCGGGTCGGGGTGGGGGGGGTGGACGTCTCGGAGGGGGCTTGAGGTGGCGAGAATGACGCCGATGACGGTCAGGTGGACAGGGTAGAAAGCATAGACGATCCATCGGGGCAGGAACCGCCGCTTCCAGCCACGCAGCCACCACCCCAGGAGCAGGACCGTCCCCACCACCAGGGCGCCCCAGGCGGCCACCCACCAGTGGCGCAGCCGGCCGAACAGGACCGTCCAGCCCATCATCAGAGCAACTCCGATCTGAGCCGTGGGCGACCGCTGGCGGATGGCCATGGCGAGGATGCCCACGCCACAGGGTCGATCGTCATGAGCACCATGGCGATGATCTTGACAAGGTCATTGGCAGGCAGCCAGTTAGGGCTGGAGATCCGCTGTTGAGCAGGCGTGGTCTGTTCGTCGAGACGACCGTCGCTGGTTGTGAATCCCTTCGTCTCCGCCCCCCGTTCTGCCGCCGCCTCTGCTCACCCGGCAAGGTCTTTTTGCACAAGCGACACGATTTCCCGGTGTACCGCCTCGACGCTGCCACGGGCATCGACGACGGCGAAACCCGGCCGATCCTGGGCGAGCTTCAGGAATCCCTCCCGAACCCGGCGGTGATAGTCGTCTCCCTTTCGCTCCATCCGGTCCAATTCGCGTTTGAGACGCTGCGCGGCGGTCTGTAGATCGACATCCAGGATGATGGTCAGGTCCGGCCAGACCCGTTCCAGCGCGTCCTGGGCGATCTCGATTACCTTATCCATCCCGAACCGGCCCGCGTAGCCCTGGTAGGCACAGGTGCTCGACAACCAACGGTCCATGACGACGCACTTGCCCTCCTCCAGGGAGGGCTTGAGGTGTTCCGCCCAAAGCTGCACCCGCGCGGCCATGTAGAGCAGCACCTCCGTCGGTGTCGTCATGGTCTCGTGGGCGGGGCTCAGCAGGATCTCCCGGATCTTCTCGCCGATGACGGTCGCCCCGGGGTCGCGGAACCCGGCGGTCGCCACGCCCTGACGGTGCAGCCAATCCATCAACAGCCGCGCCTGACTGCTCTTGCCGCATCCATCCGGCCCATCCAGCACGAGGAACCGGCCTTTGAGATTGATGATTGACGAAGGATGATCGATGATTCTCTTCTCCTGATGAAACGGCCCTTATGAGTTTTGACGAGCAAAACCGGTAACCAAAGCCATCTGTTGCAGGGTGCCATGTCTACGCCTCGTAGACATGCTTGGCTTCGTGGGCCGAACATGCCTGCGCAAAGCCGTAGGCATGGCACGGGCTCTCCAAACGCGATGAATCGCGCTTGGGGACCCCACCCTGCCGTTACCGAACTTGCCCGTCAAAACTTATTAGAAGCCGGATGAGACGCACGAGAACATCCCTTTGGCCGGTCATCACTCGTCCGGCCTCTTGCCATACGTTTGCCGGAACAACTCATCGCCAATCATCAGCCGTGTGACTTCCCGCTGGACCGTTTGATCGTCCCACTGAGGATGGCGCTGCCGCACCCCCGCCTCGACGAGAGAACGCATGTTATCACTGAGTTCGAACGTCATGGCGGCCCGACCGCTCGTGCCCAGACGGCGCAGGATCTCAATCTGCCGGAGATAGGCTGCGCGGGTGGTGTCTCTCGGGATGCCCTCTGCCGCGCTCAAGGGCGGCTCCAGCCCCGCGCCGCCGCGTTCGTTTCCGGGGTCGCATCCTCGCCGCTGGCGGGCTGGAAGTACAGCAGGAACTGGGCCTGGTCGAACCGGATGCCGAGGATCTGCTCGAACTCGTCGGCCTGGACCACCGATGTGGCGGCAAAGGAAAAGACTTCGTCCGCCGCCAGGGTGCGGGTTTCGACGATCTTACCGGTCTGCTTTTCGACGAGAAAGGCGGTTCCCGGCTCCGGCGCCTTCCACTCGATGATGACGCCGCCGCCGACCAGCCGCGGCTGGTCCGGCAGGCGGGAGTCCAGGTGCAGGCTCCTCGTGGTACAGCCGGCGCTCGCCAGCACGCCGGCCAACAAGCCCGTCATAACCACCCCAACAACCATGTGCGAATACTTCCCTTGGTACATCGACTGATTCTCCCCTGGAATGATGGCTCCTGCTCACTTGGCCAAGGCGAAGTTCTCTTCGCCGACCAGTTGCCGCATCTTGCGGCAGAACTCGACATCCGGATTGACCGAAAGCGCCCGGTCCGCGGCGGCATAGACCCTGCCCTTGTCCGTCTGAATCACCACCGACAGCGGCCGGTTGCCCTTATGATACTGGCAGAGGCTGCGAATCTGCATCATTTTTTCCTGCGTCACTTCCCGGGCGTCCAGCCGGATGCGGACGCCCTTGGCCAGTTTCTCCCGGGCCTGGTCGATCGGGATCATCTCGGCCGCGATGATGTTCGGCCGCTCCCGGCGGTAATCGACCTTGCCCTTGACGAAGACCACCGTGTCCTCGATCAAGAGGGGCGCCAGCTCGCCCAGCACGTCGGGAAAGAGCACCACCTCGATCTGGCCCTGGAGGTCCTCCAGCGTGAAGACCGCCATTTTCGAGCCGGCGTTGCGGCCGGTCTTGGTCAGGTTGTACCGGATCTTGGTGATCATCCCGCCGACCATGACGATCTTCTCGCTGCCGCCATTGCCGTTGCCGTAGCCGTTGCCCTGTCCGTTGCTGCGGCCCGTGCTCTGGGCCAGTTGGGCGGTGTTCGTCGTCGAGTAGTCGTTGATCGCCTCGGCGTGCTGGCTCAGCGGGTTGCTCGTGACGTAGAACCCGAGAACCTGCTTCTCGAACGTCAGCATCTGCATTTCCGGCCAGGGCGGCACATCCGGAAGCTGCGTGTGATCCTGGGCGTAGTCCATCTCCTGGGTCATCTGCCCGAAGAAGTTCATCTGGCCGCTGACCTTGTCCGACTGGAGGCTGGCGCCCACCTCCATGGCCCTCTCCAGGGCGGTCATCATCTGGTTGCGGTTGCCGCCCAGCCGGTCGAAGGCCCCGCCCTTGATGAGGGCTTCGATCACCTGCTTGTTGACCGCCCGCAGGTCCACGTTCTCGCAGAAGTGAAACAGGCTCTGGAACCGCCCGCTGCGCCGGCGGGCCTCGATCATGTGCTCGACCGCCTTCTCGCCCACGCCCTTGACCGCGGCCAGCCCGAAGCGGATCACGCCCTTGTTGCCCTGGCCGGTCTCCTTGTAGAGCGGGGTGAAATCGACATCGGAGTCGTTGATGTCGGGCGCCATGACCTCGACGCCCATCCCCTGGCACTCGGCGATGTACTCGACGATCTTCTCGGTGTCGCCCATTTCGTACGTCAGCAGGGCCGCCATGAACTCGACCGGCCAGTGGGCCTTCATATAGGCCGTCTGGTAGGCGACGAACGCGTAGCGCGTCGAGTGGCTCTTGTTGAAGCCGTAGCCCGCAAATCGCTCGATCAACTCGAAAATCTGCTCCGCCTCGGCCTTGTCCATCCCCTTGCTGACGCAACCGCCCAGGAAGCGCTCTTTCTCCTTCTGAATGATGCTGGCCTTCTTCTTGCTGATGGCCTTGATGAGCGCATACGCCTCCCGCAGCGGGATGTCCCCCAGCCGGTTGCACACCTGCATGACCTGCTCTTGATAACAGTTCTTCACCACGATACCGTTGGCGACGAGGTTGTGATGGTCGGCCACCGACATGCCATAGAACTGCTGATCGTGGACGCGCTCGATTGCCGCAATGCGGTAGTAGCCCAGATCAAGGAGGTCGATCTCTGATCTCAGGGGCTCTGCCCCCGAGCCCCCGGCATTTGCCGCTTTGGGCCAATAGCATGGTAGAGGCCGAAGAACCGTCGTGTCCTGTCTCTCGACCTGACCGCAGTATGTAGGGTGTGCTGTGCACACCACCTCCATCGGAGACTTCTCTTCGTCTGATGGCTCCCAGGCCTCAAGGACTGCGGGGGGTTTGCAGTCAACCACCCCTGCCAAGGTGGCGCGCCGAGTTCTCTGGTTGCAGGGCTTACGAGGGGTGGCAGCGGCAAGGCCGGAGGCTTTGCGCAGGCCTTGCCGAGGGCTCGTGGGATGGACGCCAACGCCAGCGGCAAGCTCCGAAGACTCCGCTTGCCGCTGCCACCCCTGTTTCTCACCTTTACCTGCGAGACGATCCTGCTCGAACGTGACTGTCCCGGTGCAGGAAGGCACTTCGATGGCGACGGCGACGAGGTCACAGGCCGGGTCGAGTTGGCCGGCCTCTTTCATCCCGTCAAAGGTGTAGACCCGGTGATCGTCGGTCAATGTGACGGAGAAGCCGTTTTCGAGCGTGATCTTCACACCGTCGCCGCGGCGTGTCGGACCGCAGCCGTGGCACGGCTTCGCCTCGAATTGTGCTGTCGCCCGGTTGAGCGAGTGGACCGAATCGCCGATCCGCACATCCCGGATCGGCTTCTCGGTACCGTCGGCCATGGCGATGCGCGTGTCCTCATGGATGCACATGATGCCGTAGGTTTCCTGGAGGACCTCGGTCATGATCGGGTGGGGGAGGGACCACTTGGCGCCGTGCTTGCGGTCGATGTAGTCGGGGATCAGGATCATCGGGCCGGGGCGGTACAGGGCGTTGGCGGCGATCAGGTCCTCGATGCGGTCCGGCTTCATCTTCATCAGCAGGTCCTGCATGCCGCCGGATTCGAACTGGAACACGCCTTTGGTCCGGCCCTCCGCGAAGATCTTGAAGGTCTTGGCGTCGTGCAGGTCGAGTTTCTCCAGGTCGATGTCCACGCCGTGCTTCTGCTGGACCAACTGGCGGGCCCGCTCCAGGACGCTGAGCGTCTTGAGGCCCAGGAAGTCCATCTTGAGCAGGCCGACCTTCTCGACTACTGGGCCTTCGTACTGGGTGATGATGTCCTCGGTGCCCGGGGGCTTGTAGAGCGGCACGAAGTTGGTCAGCGGCTCATCCGCGATGACCACGCCCGCCGCGTGGACCGAGGCGTGCCGGGCGAGGCCTTCGAGCTTGCGGCCGATGTCGATGACCCGGCGGGTCAGCTCGTTCGTGTCATAGGCCTGCTTGAGCTCCGGCTCGGTCTCCAGTGCCTTGTCCAGCGTCATGTCGAGCGAGAAGGGCACCAGCTTGGCGAGCCGGTCCGCCTCGGCCAGCGGGACCGCCAGGACGCGGCAGACGTCCCGAATGACGGCTTTCGCCTTCATGGTCCCGTAGGTGATGATCTGGGCGACGTGGCCGTACTTCTTCCGCACGTAGTCGATGACATCCTGCCGGCGGGCCTGGCACATGTCGATATCGATATCGGGCATCTCGCTCCGCGCCGGGTCCATGAACCGCTCGAACAGCAGGCCGTACCGCAGCGGGTCCACGTCGCACAGGCCCAGGCAATAGCCGACGATGGTGCCGACGCCGCTGCCCCTGGCCCCCACGGGGATGCTGTGGGCGCGGGCGTGATTGCAGAAGTCCCAGACGATCAGGAAGTAGCTGGAGAAGCCCTTGGATTGGATCACCTGGAGCTCGCGGTCGAGCCGCTCCTGGATCTGGGGCGTCATCTCGCCGTAACGCCACGTGACGCCTTCGAGGCACAGGCGGTGCAGGTAGTCCTCCGGCGTCGAGCCGTCGGGCGGCCGGAACCGGGGGGCGTGACGCGTCTTCAGATCCAGCTCGACGTGGCACCGTTGGGCGATGGCGCTCGTGTTGTCGCAGGCCTGCGGGGCCTCCGGGAAGAGTTGGCGCATCTCGGCGCTGCTCTTGAGGTAGACGTCCGGCGGATAGATCATCCGGTCCGGGTCGTCGGCGTGTTTGCCGGTGCTGATCGCGCAGAGGCAGTTGTGGGCCTCGTGGTCCTCCGCGGCCAGAAAGTGCACGTCATTTGTCGCGATCAGGCCGACACCGAGCTCGTTCGCGAGGTCGATCAGGGCCGCGGTGGGGTCCGGGCCGTCGCTCTGGTGACGCTGCACCTCGATGAAGAACCGCTCGGGTCCGAAGATCTTCAGATAGCTCTCGGCCGCCTGCCGCGCCGCCTTCAGGTCCCCGTTCGCGGCCGCCGCCGTCACCTCGCCTTTGAGGCACGCCGTGGCGCAGATGATGCCTTCGTGGCATTCGGCCAGAATCTCCTTGTCGATGCGGGGGCGATAGTAGAACCCGTCGAGGTAGCCGGTGCTGGCCAGCTTGAGCAGGTTCTGGTAGCCGGTGTTGTTCTCGGCCAGCAGGAGCAGGTGATAGGCGGCGTCGGAAATGGACGTCTTGGTGCGGTCGAGCCGGCTGCCCGGCGCGAGGTAGGCCTCGATACCGAGAATGGGCTTGATCCCCGCGTCTTTGGCCTTGGTGTAGAATTCGACCGCCCCGAACATGTTGCCGTGGTCCGTCACGGCCACCGCGTTCATGTCCAGCCTCTTGCAGCGCTCGAAGAGCTTCTCGAACGTGACGGCGCCATCGAGCAGCGAGTACTGGCTGTGCAGATGAAGATGAGTAAATCCTTGGCCGGACATAGACTTTTCAATCCTTCGCCCGATGGTCTGTCAATCCGTCGCCACCGGGAATTGCCTCTATTCAAGCCGACGGCGGGCCTCGATCGCCCGCTGGGCAGTCACAATCTCCTGTCGCAGGGTCTCGGGGTCGGGAAGGACCGTCAGGTAGTGGGACCAGGAAAGCGAAAACGTGACGCGAGTGGGACCATTGGCCAGTGGCGCAGGCACTGTCGGAGCCATCTCCGATTTTCCAGACGCTGTCTGGAATATCTCCCACCCGAGGAAGAACGTCCGCATCTGGAACAGATTAGACTTAGAGAAGCCGCGGCCGTATCTTGCAGTCAAATCCCGGGCCAAGGATACCAACAGGCCTGCGCCGTATTCTGCCTTGGTCTTTCCGCCTTGCTCGTGTTCCACGATTCGCCGCCCGATCTGCCAGTAGACGGACGTCAATATGGTGTTGACGGACCGAGCGGCTGTACGCCGGGCCTGCTCCAGAAGGCTGGAGACGTCCGCCAGGAGCCGGTCGTGCTGATCATGCAATTGAGGGCGTGTAAGTCTTTTCTTGGGCATAAGTTACAGAATCCAACACCGTCCTTCGGTCGCCAGCATGATAGGCTGCGCCCGTCCCGGTGTCAAGCACGTCCCAATTCGTTTCCAGGGCGGCGCTATCTTGACCTTGACCCGATCCGGCGGGGGCCATGATACTGGCGGAAATGCTGGAGTGCGCTGGAAGGGAACCTCGCATGATATCTCGGGACAAGGTGGGATGCCCTGTCGGCCTGCGGGGCCGCTGGTGCGGCTGTGCGCTGGCGCTCTGGATAACGCCGCTGGTGGTGATTGCCGTCCTGGTCGTCGCGCGTCCCGGGTACCGGACGGTGACCAAGCCGTGCCACCAGGCGGTGGACCGCTGGTGGGCGCAGCACCCCCTCTACGAAGGCCCGAAGGGTATGAACTACCTGCCGCATTTCCCCGTGCTCTTCACGCCGTACCATCTGGTCGAAAGGAGGCTGGGCGAGGTTCTGTGGCGCTGTACCGCCTGGATAGGACTGGCCGTCGGGCTGGGGTTCTTCAGCCTCGCTCTCATGGATGGGCTACCGCACCGATGGCGCGCCTTTGCCGTCACGACGATATTGGTGCTGCCTCTGTCGCTGCCCGCGTTGCGAAACGGCCAGGCCAACGCACATTTCGCAGCGCTGCTTCTGCTAACCGCGTGGTGCCTGTGGACCCGACGCTGGGGTGCCGCCGCGATATGCCTGTGGCTGTCGGCCGGTATCAAGCCACTCGGCTTGGCGGCACTGGGTCTGGCCTGCACGGCCTATCCGCAACTGGGGTGGCGTCTCGCCCTCGGTCTGCCCGTCTTCCTGGGTTTCCCGTTCCTGTTCGGTCCGCCGGGGTACGTCTGGAGCCAGTGGACCATGGCCGGGTGCAACCTGTGCGAGTGCCTGGTGGTGACCCAGCATCGTTTCGCGGACCTGAACGGTCTGCTGCGGACCTTGGGTATCCCGCTGGGAGACGCGGCTTCCATGGAGGTCCGAGCGGAAGCGGGCATACTCGTCGCGTTCTTCTGCTATCTTGGTATCCGGCGTGTGGCCGAGCCGCAGCGGGCACTCGTGTGGCTCAGTGCCGCCGCGGCTTTTCTCATGCTCTTCAACCCGATGACCGAGGCGAACAGCTACGTGATCCTCGCGCCGGCGCTGGCGCTGCTGGCCTGGTGGGAGTTGAGTCACGGAACCCCGTCGCTGGGCTGGGTCTTCGCGGGCATGGTCCTGACCATGGGCCTGCTGCCGAATGCCCTGCGTCCCCTCTGCGGGAACCACTTTGCCCTGGCGTGGCACCCGGCCATGACGATCGGCTTCTTGGCCATCCTGGTGACGCAGGTCCTTCGCTCATGCCGGCCCGATACGGCAGCGGCAGCCGTCTTGGGGCCCGGGCTTGATGCGTGATTTGGAATCGCCGATGCCTTCTATGGCCGGATCACGTCTGGGCATAGAGATCATACAGTTCCCGCAAGCACTCCCGCAGGTTGCCCTGGTGGCGCTCGTAGAGGTCGTTGAGGGACCGCACGGGAGTCACAGGGTGGGGCTGTAACTCATCGACAATTGTTTCCAGCAGGGCCGGGCTGGTCGAGCATTCGAGGAGCGTGGGCAGCAGGCCGGG
>JALORE010000354.1 GCA_025459125.1 Planctomycetota bacterium
CGCGCTGCCCGCTCCCCACAGGCATGTACGTCCCCACCGGCTGCCCCAAGCCGTGCCATCAGTATACACACGCCGCCCCATCCGTGCAATGGTGGCGCTCCGCGCTTGTCCCCGGTGTCTCATCTGGGGGAGCCGAATCTCGTCTCCGTCGTCCTTTCGCTGCGACTGTTCGAGGGACACGGCAGCCTTCCCGCACCGGTCGTCCCTGACATTTGCAGCCCACCGTCACCCGTGCGCGGATTCGTCACCCCTTCTGCCGGCGTCGCGTTCCGCGCTCAACGGCAGAGGGCCGCCCGGCAGAGACCAGCGCCGGCGGTTGGAACGAGCGGCCCGATCGGCCAGAAGATTCGCATAGACTTCCGCGGTCTTCTGAGCCCCCGCCTCCGCGCTGAACCGGGTTTCGATATGCCGCGCGATCACCGCAGGATCGAGAGACCGCCCGCCCATCAGCACTTGTTCCATCTTGGTCGCGAGGTCAGAGTCGCAGCCCGGATCGAATAGATACCCGGTGCGACCATCTTCGATCAGTTCATCGACACCGCCGATGCGCGGTCCCAGGCAGGTCTTGCCCAGCGCCATGGCTTCCATGAGAGCCCGCGGAATGCCCTCCATCTCCGAGGCCAGCACCACCAGATCGAGCGTGCTGAGAAAATCGGCAACTTCCAGCACAAACCCGTGAAACCGGACTTTCTCCTGCACCCCCAGACCATCCGCCAGTCTCGCCAAATCCTCGCGCAAGGGTCCTTCGCCGGCCAAGTGCAACGTCAGCCTGCGGTCGGGATGCTTGTGCACGAGTGTCGCAAACGCTCGAACAATCCGGTCCACCCGCTTGCGCGAGCTCAGGACGCCGAGATACCCCACGTGGCTCCCGGCCTCAGCGTTGCCGGCGTGAGCGGCCGTCGACCGCCGCGTGTACCGGCGGCAGGACAGGTCGACGAAATTCGCAATGTGGACGATCCCCTCTTCCGGGATGCCACACTCGCGCAGAGAAGACTGGACGGCCTCGGAGATCGCGATCACGCAATCCATCTTCTTCAAGATCCACGGATGGGCTCGGGCCGCAAAGGCCGCGTGCAGGCGACCGTAGTTCAACAGGTAGGCCTGCGTTAAGATCTCCCGCACGGAGGTAACGGAGAGGGCCCGTGCCGCAGAAACCACATTGACGTAGTCGGAGCGAATCCCGTAGCTGTGGACGATGTCGACCGGCTCGGCCGCCAGAAGACGGGCGACCGACCGCGTCCGAGTCAGGCATCTCCAACCCGGCATCTCCAGCGATTGGACAGGGACCTTCAGTCTCTTGAGTTCCCCGAGAACGAAACCGCAATGCTCGTCGATCGGGTCGAGACAGAATACGGCACGGTGAAAGTGGGTGGGATCCAGGTACCTGATCAAGGCGAGGGTCCCCAGGATGGGACCTGCGCTTCTCAAGGACGGAAGCAGGTACCGGATGCGAATCATGTCGTGGTGCCTCAATACGGGAAACGAATCACAAACAGGCAGGCAGGATGCGACGGCTCGTCTGTCCCGCAACCATGCCCGGAGGCTGGGTTTCCCTCAGACAAACGGCGATCAGGTAGAAGTAAGCAGGCGTGAGGATGCCCAGAAACATGCCCGTGTTGGAGTAGATGCAGAAATCCAGGACCAGAACGCCGGTCGCCGTCAGGAGTCCCAGAAGCCACGGCTCCCGCGGGCTGTCGTCCGCCGCGAGATAGGCCTGTCGCAACACGCGGAACAGGCGATAATAAAACGACAGGAGCAGCAGAACCCCCACCAGGCCCACCTGCAGCGTAAACCACACGAAACCAGTATGGCCGCGCACCAGACCGAACCGCGCCCATTCCTCTTTCTCCCGGGCACTGAGGAGCGAGCTTTCCCGCAACTGGCCGGGACCCAAACCCACAAGGAGAGCTCCCAAGCCTTGGTCTTTCAGGATTTCGTAGGAACGTAACGTGCAGGAAAGCCTTCCTTCCGTCTGCCCCGGGTCCGTACGAAATGTCTCATACTCCACCGCGGTCCGCAAGACGTGGAGGGGATCAAACCGGCCGCCAAAACGACGGTCGGGATTCAAAGAAAAGAGAGTCCTGGTGAACGCGTACAGCACCATCATTCCTATAATCAAGATGACAATCACCGGTTTCGCGGATTCCCAGCGGAACCGGCGCAACAGGCTCTCGCGGTGCAGAAGCAACGCGAGCAGCATCGCCACCGGAACGAGAAACGGAAGAGCCCGCTTGGAACCCACCCAGCCGAAGAATATGAAACCCAGGATCAGCAGGAGGTATACTGCCTTCTTCTGATACAGATAGAACGAGAAAAGAAACGCGATGACAAACAGGGGCAGGACCGTGGAGAGTTGATCGGCCTCGAGCGACACCGTCCCGACCACGCCTTCCCGAACGCCGCGCGTCAGCAGTTTGACGAATGCCACCGGGATCTGAATCAGAAAGAGCACCATGACGATCCGGTTCGCGATGTGCATCGTGCGCGCGGGCCAACCGAGATTCAGCAGAGCGACGAAGAGACAATAATAGAGGAAGACATCCCGCAAGGCCAGCAGGAAGGCGAGCAGGGCCTCGAGGTCACGGTACCGATCGTTCCAGTGTAGAGAAAGCAGCGCGACAACGAGCAGACCGGCCATCGGGAACAGACCTATCACCCGGATCGGCAGCGCCCGGACGATCCCCCGCACATAGATCGCCTTGAAGAACAGCACCAGAATCGCAAGCTCGGCGATGGCCCGGGTCAGAATCGTGGGGATGCCCGCGAGTTCCAGACCACCGCGAATCATGGCGAAGACCAGGATGATCCCCAGGGCCAGGGCATCGGATTGCAGCACGGCCACCACAATAATACCGGCCAGGCTGCATGCGGCTGCGACGGCCATCACCGAGAAGACCCCGGCCCACCCGATACCGGCGGCGCAGGCGGCGCCCGCCAGAGCCGGCAGCCACCATTTGTGCTTCAGCCAGAGGACCTCCGGCCGAGGGAGGACCACGTTGGGTATTTGCCTCATGTGTCTTCGCGAGAGAAAAGCCATCGCGCCGGAAGGGACTGGATCACCCACATCCACTTCTCGATCCCACCCGCAAGACCGTGTGTTTCGCAGCGACGGCGTCTCACGGCTGCGCCGCCCGGATCACGTCCCCGATGGCTTGGGCTCGTCTGGTCCAACTGTATTTCGTCAACGTCAGTTCCCGGGCCCGCGTTGCCATTTCATTCGGGTAGTCCAGTGCGAGGGCCTCCCGCAGCTTTCGCTCGAGGTCCGCCTCCGATTCCGGGTCGGCCAGGAGACCTGTCCGGCCGTCCTCCAGGACCTCCCGGATGGTCGGGAAGGCCTCCGCAACGATAATGCGCTCCGCCGCCATGCCCTCGAAGAGTTTCAGCGGGGAGCAGACCCTCATGGTGGGGACCTGCCAGCTCCAGAGCATCAGCAGGACATCCGCCGCCGCCAGATAGTCCCGGACCTGGTGATGTGCGACCCGCCCGGGAAACAGAATGTTCGGCAGACCCAGGTGGCAGGCCTGCTCCTGATAGATCCGGCGCTGCGGCTCCGGTCCTCCCACGACCAGGAAGGTGGCGTCCGGGAAGCGGGCCGCCAACCGGAGGATTCTGTCAATCCGTCGGTCCGGATAGAGGCTGCCCACGTAGGCCACGACCTTGCCCGCGACCGGCAGTTTCAACACGGTACGAGCCTCCACGCGGGATCGAACCGGTCCAAAGCCCAGGGGATCGACTCCATCGTGCAGGACCAGGATCTTCCCCGCGGGGACTCCCCACTGGGTCACAGCCCCCCGCAGCGCTTCACTGATCACAATGACTTTGACCAGGCCCTCGGATTGTGCCAACCGCCTGAGCCCTCGGACATAACATCCGTTGAGAATCGGGAAGGGATGCAGCCGATCCCAATGCAGTTCCAGAACCGTCTTGAGTCCCCGGCGGATCGCCAGGCGGGCGAGAAACGGGTCCCGGGTGTAGCAGAACGCGTACCGTCCGTTCTCGGCCAGCGTCGCTCGAACTCCCCAGTAGATCCCCAGTTTCTGCGGCCGCGCGAGGCCGGCCAGGCGCTTGTACTCGCGAACTCTGAAACGGGGAGGCGCCCCGATCTCCCGCGTAATTACCTGGACCGCATCCCTTCGCCCCCTGGGGACCGCCAGGGTGACGTTGGCGTGACTCGCGTGCAGAGCCTGGCACATGTTCAGCACCTGGAACGAATTGGCTTTCCCTTCGTCCAGCGGCAAAACGTGCAGGTAGAGCAGATCCACCGTCACAGGAGACGCTCCCGAGATAACGCCGCAGATGAAAATGCAGGCCGGATAACAGAACCCTACGAGGAAGGCCCCTTCCCGGGGCACTGATAACCAGGACCTGTGGTCAGCTTCCTGCCCAGGCGCGCGGCAATTCGCAGGGTGATCGGATTGGTCAAGGCGGCTTGGATGAAACGATGCCCACACACATCCAAAGCCGCGACGCGATGATGCCCATCCGTCAACTCATAGCTGCCGTCATTCTCTTTGACGGCAATGTAGTCCCAAGAACACGCATATCCTTGCCGACGGATCGACTGGAACAGCTCGAATCGTTCCTGCACACGTGCCCTGATGGCTTCGCGAACCAGGGAGGCATCGGCGTTGCGCAGCGTCGTATCCAGGGCAATGCCTCGGGCCAAGTGCAATCGTTCCAGCTCCCGGTGCAGGGAACCGCCGTGCATCCCGCCGGCGCTTTTGGCCACCTCGCACAGATGACCATCCACGAATCGCTGGTAGTACCAATCCGCCATCGCCGCGCGGGCCTCCTGCTCGGCGCCATCGTGGAACATGCGATAAAAGCGGTGCGGAGGGAAGACATCGATTGTGCGGCCGCCCCAGCCTTCCTGGAGGGCGACTCTCGTGCGCTCACACCGCAGCGCGGATATGGGAACCGTCTTGAGATGCAAACCAATGAACCGTTGGACCACCTGAAGGCAACATGACGTCATACGGCGGGTCTCAGGAAATCCGTTGCACGCAGATCATGTCATATCGAAGGCCTCTGCCGAGGAATGACACGGTGAATTCCGGGCCGAAGACTCGCCGCGCCACTTCCAGGCTGGGACTCAACATCCAGCCTTTCTTGGACGGACGGATCTCCAGCATCCCTCGGCTGTATTCTCTCTTGAACAGCGATTTCCACCACGACGCCGACCGGGACAAGTACAACACCGGTTTCGCTAGCGCCAGCTCAATAAAGGCCCGGCCGCCGATGACGTTCTTCAGAACGCCCAGGCTTCCCAGCAGGTCAGGGATCTCCGTCAATACCGCAAAACACAGAACCGTGTCAAACCGGCCCAATCCGCCCAACTCGGACATCAAACCAGTGGTGAACTCAATGTCCAGCCCCTCCATCTTGGCCAGGGTGTTGGCCTCTTCGATTCGTACGGGATCACTATCGACCCCCACCACTCTCCGCGCCCCCTGCCTCTTGGCCCAGAGGCAGTAGTAGCCGGAATTGCAGCCGATGTCCAGCAGAGTGCGGCCTTGGATTTCCGCGTCTCTCAGGAGTGGCAGGCGTTTCCCGCAGTCCACCCAGCCCGGAGTTCTCAAACCATTGCTCAGCTCGATCTGCTGGTACCAGGTCCGTTCCTGAATCCACTTCGCGCAGGCCTCGTAGGTCCATTCACATTCCGCCATGCCATCGGCCTTTCGTGCAGCGTTCATTATAAAGGATTACCGCCCTGGGGCCGCTGCCAGCGGCCACCTTGGTCGTCAGACAGGAGGTCGCCATGACCCAGACCAACCGTTCGGTGAAAGCGGGTGTTCCTGAAGCCCGGGTCCTGAGCGGACGGAATAATCGTCTCCATTTCCGCCAGCGACAGGCAACGAAACCACGTATCCCACAGATTGCTGTCCGTCCACCTCCTGCCGCAACGCGTCCAGCCCGTCTCAATCGGAGACTTCCTCTGGAGGAAAGAAAACAAGACTCTCCGCAGCCGGTAACACCACAGATACGGATGCCGCCCGGAGAAATAGACCCGCCAGTGTCGCGCAACGTCGGCGCCGGTGGTCAAGGGCTTTCGCGAGTGACAGAAGCCACCATCGCGGTTCTGGTTGGAGAGCAAGGCCACGGTCGCACGTCGCAAACACGCCTCGATGTCCCCCCGCCGGTAGTCAGAAAGGCATCGTAGTCATAACATCCCCCCCCGCCGGGAGTGGGAGCGAAGAACCCGTCGCGATCCTGGGTCGACAACGCCACATCGACGATCCGCTCCAGGCGCGGAAGACGCCGTCGCCAATAGAAATAGATCAGGAACTGGTGAAAACCGTTTTGCAGGCCATGCAGGGAGCGTGATTTCCGGTCGTTCCCCCAGAAGCCCTGGGCATTTTGGTGCGCATCGTGCCAGGCAAACCATTCTTCCAGGCAGGATCGATAACGCTCGTCGTGCGTTCTCCCGTACTCCCACGTCAAGAAGATAGCCAGGAACATCGCCTTGTTGCCCGATCCGCCCACGCCGGCGTGGCAGCCGCACTCCTCCAGATATCCACGAATACTCTCGGGCGTCGGCCATCGTCTCAGGAACCCCAGGGGAAAGTGCGGTTCGGCATCGAGCAGAGCGAGAGCACTGAGGCAGAAGCAAGTCAATTGATGCCAACTCCGCTCCCGGTCCGCATGGAGGTCCATGGGCGGCTTGAAGTAACCGTCCGCCTCGTCCTGGCAGGACTGCAGATGGGCCACCCACTGGGCCTTCTCGGCCGCGGTGAACTTGTCCGTCTCGCGGAACAGGTGGAGAATGAACAGAGCAAAACAGGACGTGAAGATCGTGGCGTCCGCGGTCTCGTTCATCTTGTACTGTGTGGCCGAGACCTGCATCGTCCGCAGCCACCGGAGGACCGCCCCGGAGATGGAATCCCCCGGCCGCGGCGAGGCGGCGGCGTCCTGTCCGGTCATGGCCGCGTCGATCCGGCGCACCATGTCGCTATAGACGCGGTCCAGGTCAAATTGTTCCGCCGTCTCCCGCGCGTTCCGCGACAGCCGCGGCAGCAACTCCCGGTCGTCCTTCAGTCTTTTGATGACGGCCGCCGTGTGCGCCGGGTCCTCGTCCACGATGTACCCATTCACGCCGTCCCGGACGAGACTGTGCGTCGCAATGTCGTTGGCGATCACCGGCTTGCCGGCGGCAAAGTACTCCACCACTTTCTGCGGGGGCGACAACCGATGCGCCGGAACGTCGCTCAGGAACGACAGACAGACGTCCGAGCAGTGCAGGATACCCGGAATGCACGTGTGTTCGACTTTGCCCAGCGTCAGCAGATTGGGGCCGATGCCGTACCGGTCACCGTAGGATCGGATGACTTCATTGTGGCGCTCGTCCGCCCCGGCCACGACCAGCACAATCCGCGGGTCTGCGCGCACCGCATCCCGAACACTCTCCAGCATCAGGTGCAGGCCCCGGTTCTCCG
>JALORE010000095.1 GCA_025459125.1 Planctomycetota bacterium
CAGGGACTGGTGGTCGGCACCGGACGCAGAGGAATTGTGCGAAACAAACCCAATCGGGATCGAGGCAGAAGAGAGACAAGTTCTTGCCAGAACGAGGTTTAGGGACGATGACATCCGAGAGCCGCCCCAAAAAACAAAGCCAATTTCCGGTGCCGTCGCGTGGGCCGGACCCTGAGAGGGTGTATTGGAAGCAGTGTCGGAGACTTCCGGCGTGGAATCAACGGTTGGCTTACCGGTGCAACCGCGGTACGATAGTGTCGGGTGAGTTATCGGCAAGGAGATTCTATGACAGTCAAGCCAGCGTCGATCTGCCTGTGCTGGATCGTTCTTGTGACCCTTCGTCCGGCGGGGGCAGGCCCGCACCCTGTGCCGCGGGAGCATCCGCGGCTGCTTGGGTCGCGGCAGGAGTTGAGAAACCTGGCCCAAGCGCGGGCCCAGACGTATCCGCGGGTCGCGGCGGTGGCCCGCCAGTCGGGCGGCGACGACTACTCCAAGCTGATCTCCCTGGCCCTGGTCAGCGCGATCGAGGACGACCAGACGCTCGGTCGAGCCGCCGTGGAGAAGGCCATGAAGTACGTCGCCGGGCCGATCCGCAAAGGCCATACGACTTTTGGGACCGACCTGGCCCTCTGCGCCATTGTCTATGACCTGTGCTACGATGCCTGGACGGCCGAGCAGCGCAGGCAGTGTCACGAGTACATGAACCAAACCATCGAGGCCAACGTGCAGTCGGAGACCCACGTCTTCCACAACGGCTGGTACGGCTACAAGAACTGGGGCATCGGCCTGGCATGCTACGCCGCCTATTACGAGAATCCACGTGCCCCGGAGTATCTGCGCGTGCTCCGGGACGACTGGCTCAACCGGGCCGCGCCCGCCCTGGAACTGGCCGGCGCCGGCGGCGGCTGGGCCGAGGGGTACTATACCAACTACTTCCTTTACGAGTGGCTCTTCTTCTGCGAAGTGGCCCGGCACTGCGAGGGTCTCGATTACTACGCGGAGGCGCCGCAGTTCTTCCGGCATCGGGCGGTCGCGAGCCTGTTCGAGACGTATCCGGGCCTGGGGACCTACAACTCCCGACGATCTATCCCCATGGGCGACGGCGGCGGACGCACCTTCGGCGGCGATCGGGACAAAGTGCTGTCCGCCCGGCGGATTCTCGTCAACCACTTCCGCGACGACCCCGCGCACCAGGCCGTGCACGCGTTCAACGAGACCACCCCGCGCTCCAGCGTCGGCAATTACGCCTACAAGGACTTCCTCTGGCGGGACCCGACGGTCCCGAAGGGCGATCTGAGTACCTTGCGGCTATCCCACGTCAGCCCCGGTCCGGGCTACGTGTACGCGCGCAGCTCCTGGGACGAAGACGCGACGTATTTCTTTTTCAAATGCGGCGATCGGTTCACCGCCCACCAACACCTTGATGTCGGACACTTCCTGATCTACAAGCACGAGGAACTCGCCGGCGATGGCGGCCACTACGACTCCTTCGGCACCCTGCACGACGTGAACTACCACCTGCGGACCATCGCGCACAGCACGATCCTGGTTCACGACCCGGCCGAGACGTGGCCGGGGATTCGGGCCGGGACGGTCACCGGCAATGATGGCGGTCAGCATCACGCGTGGCCGCATCACAACGGCGCCGTGGCCGACCCCGCGGAGTGGCAGCGCCGGCGCAGCCTCTACGACAACGCGGATCTGCCGGCCTTCGAAGACGCCGGCGCCTACGTCTACGTCGCCGGCGATTGCACCCGCGCCTATTCGCCGGCGAAACTCTCGTGCTTCACGCGGCAGATCGTCTTTCTCCGTCCCGACACGTTCCTCATCTTTGACCGGGTCCGCGCCACAAAACCCGAGTTCCGCAAGACCTGGGTGCTGCAAGCCATGAAGCCGCCGACGGCAGCGGACCGGTGCCTGGTCGTCACGAACGGCAAAGGGCGCCTGTTCCTCCAGACCCTGCTGCCGGAGAATCCTCAGGTGCGCCTGGTCACCGGAGCAGACCTCTATGCCTATGGTGGCCGCAGCTACGCTCCGTCCACGAACACCGGCCCGGCTCCTGAGTGCCGGATCGAGATCTCGCCCAACGAGTCACGGACAACGGATTACTTTCTCCACGTGCTGAAGGCGACCGACGCACAGGACAACGGCGGGCCCGCTGCCACCGCAACCATCGGCAATGGCACAGTGCAGGTCGCCGTCGGTACCGCGACGATAACGTTCGACATGGACACCGTGGGCGGCGCCGTCGAACAGGCCGGCCGCCGGTCCGACCTGGCCCAGACCGTCGTCCTGCCGTACAGTTTCTAGGGTCTCGACCACGCTAGAATCGTGCATGGAGAGCGCGACGAATCAGGTGGATCGGGTGGCATCGTCAAGGCTGCAGGCTCTGGCGCCAGCAAATGCGGTAACCAGCGGCAAGCTGACGCTTGCCGCTGCCACCCGTCGGGCTGAAATGGTGAATTCCGGGTGGCATCGTCAAGCGTAGCCTGCGGAGCTTGGCGATGGTGAAGGGGTCCACCGTCGGCAAGCTGACGCTTGCCGCTGCCACCCGTGCGTATACGGAAGAAGGGCGTGCGTCGCAGATCCAACGATAGCGCCTATCATGGGAGGACGGAAACATGGACGTGAAGATCGCAGGCCGAGCGCTCGAGTTGATCGAAGGCGACATCACGGAGATGGATACGGATGCCATCGTCAACGCGGCCAATGCGCAGCTGGTCCTGGGTGGAGGGGTGGCCGGCGCCATCCGCCGCCAAGGCGGGCCGCGCATCCAACAGGAGTGTGACCGGATCGGCGGCACCTTCGTGGGCGGCGCCGTGATCACCACCGGCGGCACTCTCCGGGCCCGGCACGTGATTCACGCGGTCGGGCCGCGCCTGGGTGAGGGAAATGAGGACGAGAAACTCCGCAACGCCACCTGGAATTCCCTCAGGCTTGCGGATGAGCACGGCCTCACGAGCGTTGCCTTCCCGGCCATCAGCACCGGCATCTTCGGCTTTCCGATCCAGCGGTGTGCCGAGATCATGCTCGCAACCGCGGTCGCCTACCTCCGCGGCGATACCGGGCTGGGGCGTGTCGTCTTCTGCCTCTTCGGAACCGAAAGCTACGAGGTCTTCGCCAAGGAGCTGACGCGAACGACAGCTTCCTGACGGGGTGCCTGGCCCGAAAGACGTAATCCCGCAATTTGGATTGACTTGGCGGTCTTATCGGGTACAATGAAGATGTGTGGTCCGGGTAGAGTCTGTCGAGAAGGCGCGTTGTGGAGACCAAGTTCAACGTCTTCGAAATCCTTCAGATCGCCGAGCAGGTAGAGCACAAAGGGGCCAAGTTCTATCTCAAGGCGGCCGAGCTATTTGTGGACCCCGACCTTCGGGATCTCCTCTACCGGCTGGCCACCTGGAAGGCCAAGCACGAGAAGGTCTGGGCCCGGATGCGGAAGCGCTTCTCCGAGAAGACGGGCGAGTTCGGCACGTTCGATCCGGACGACTACGTGCTCTCCAACCCACAAGTCATGTCGGGCCTGACGGCTTTCGGGATACGGCCGGAGGCGGCCGACCCCCTGACCGGCAAGGAGGACAAACGCCAGATCCTCAAGGTCGCCATCGAGCGAGCCAAGGAGGTCGTCATCTTCTATGAGGGGCTCAAGGACTTTGCCCGCGAGCCGGCCAGCAAGGACACGATCGACCGCATCATCCGGGAAGAGAATCGGCAGATCCACTTTCTGCAGGACGAGCTGAAGGCGGGCGCGGGGATCGGGAAGGCTGCGCATCCCCATCCGCCGGCGCCTTGACCGCGGCGGTCGGGCCCGGGCCGGAAAACTCGCCGGCTAACAGGTGCCCGATCGGGCGTAACGTATCGAACTGCATCAGGACAATGCGGAGCGCCGCCGTGATCGGGGCCGCCACGAACATCCCCACGATACCCCAGAGCAGGCCCCAGAAGGCCAGCGCCAGCAGGATCGTCACCGGGTGCAGGTCCAGCCCCTCGCCCATCAGCTTGGGCTCGATGATGTTGCCCAGGAGATTCTGAATGGCCCCGGGGATCGCCACCACGAGCACAATCAGCACCGGCGACGACGGGAACTGCACCACTGCGATGGGGATCGGCAGCAGGGTCACGATCAGCGAGCCGATGGAAGGAATCCAGTTCAGCACGAAGGCGAGGATGCCGAAGACGCCGGCGAGCTTCAGGCCCAGGTGATCGAGCGTCAGCCACACCAACACTCCCGTGATCAGGGAGATGACCATGTGGATGCCGACGTACCGACGAATCTTCTGCACGACGTCCCGGTACATCTGCGAATGCTCGGTGTAGGGATTGCGGCCGGCCAACAGGAAAATGACGAAAATCGCGACAAAGCAGACGCCGGAGATCAACCCAAAGATCGTGCCGACCGCGTTCGTCAGAATGTAAAAGAGGTAATTCTTCAAATCGCGGACGAGCTCCTTCGTGTCGATCGGCCAGGCATGAGCCGCCGGCTTGACCGGCAGGGTGCCGGTGACGACCGCCCGGGACTCGTTGGGTTCTTGTGCCAACGGCTCACACCATGGGCGTACCCCCACCGCCGCGGGCGAGGCACCGTCCTTGACGACCGGAAAGACCGCGAAGGCCTCGGGTTCGATCGGTGGGGTATCCTTTACCGCTGCCGCCGGCACGGGCTTCGGCTCGTTGGGGCCCGCCGGCACCAGAGGTTTCTCCCGTGGATAGAGTTGCTCCACCGCATCGACCAGCTGGCCGGCCATCTTCTCGAAACTGTCGCTGTACTCGCGCGCCGTCGAGGTGATGGTCCGGGCGGCCTGTGCAACCAGCAGGGACATCACGGCGAGGATCGACAGAACCACGAGCAGCGTGATGACCACCGCGATCACGCGCGGCAGCCGCAGCCATTTGACCTGAAAATCCTCGATGGGTGCGACCAGGGCGACAATGAAGAGCGCCACGACAAAGGGAATCATGACCGCCCGGGTGTAGATCAAGGCCAGCGCCAGTGCCACACCGGCCAGAATCACCAGCGACGCGGTGATGATCCCGTTACTCTCATCCTTGCGGTTGTATGTCATGTCCATCCTATGACGGCTGCGGGTGAGTCCTGAAAGTTGCTTCCGGGGCGAGGCTCGACCCCTTGTTTACATATTGACGGCCGGAGCTGCTCCCCCGCCGACCGGATGTGCGGGTTTGGAGAAGTGACCGGCGAGCAGATCCGCGATGGGCCGGAACGTGTCGAATTGCATCAGCACGATGCGGAGCGCGGCCGTAATCGGCGCCGCCAGAAGCATCCCGACAATCCCCCAGAGCAATCCCCAGAATGACAGGGCCAGAATCACCGAGATCGGGTGCAGATCGAGCCCCTCGCCCATCAGCTTGGGCTCGACGAGATTGCCCAGGATGCTCTGGATCAGCCCGGGGATCAGCACCGCCAGCATGATCGGCCAGGGCGCGTAGTGGAACTGCGCCACGGCGATCGGGAGCGGAATCAAGGTGGCGATGGTCGGGCCGACGGAGGGAATGAACCGCAGCAGGAAGGCCAGGACCCCGAAGACGCCGGCCAAAGGCAGGCCCAGGATAGTAAAGGTCGCCCAGATCAACACGCCCGCCGCCGCGGACACCAGCACCTTGGTGCCCACGTAGCGCCGGATCCTCCGCACGACATCGACGTAGACCTGCGAGTGCTTCGCGTACGGGTTGCGGCCCGCCAGCAGGAAGATCACGAAGAGGATGACCAGGACCACACGGGAGATCATGCCGAAGATCGTCCCGAAAGCGTTCGTCACGATATTGAAGATGTAGTTCTTCAGGTCCTTCACGATCTCCTGGGTATCGATGCGCCACTTCTTCTTCGTCTCCTCCTCCGGGGGCGCTGCGGGCTCCGCCGCGACCGTCGCGACGGGAGTCACGGCCGCGGTTGGGGCCGGAACCACTTGGTCAGGTTCCTTTGCGGGAGGCGCGGCGCGGGGCCGGGCCTCCAGGATCACCGGCGCGACCGTGTCCTTGACGACGGGAAACAGCTCGAACGCCTCCGGCGGGGCCTGCGACGGCTGCGCCTTCTCGGTGCTCTCCCCCTTCGTAGCCTTCTCGGGCGCCGGGGTCAACGCCGGGGCCGGCGTCGGCGTGGGCGCCGGTTTGGGCTCGTTGGGCGACGCTACGGGCTTGGGCTCCTCCTGGGGGTACAGGTGCTCCACCTGGTCCAGAAACCGCTGCGCCATTGTCTCGAAGCTGGCGCTGTAGTCGTTCGCCGTGTAGACGATCGTCCGACTGGCTTCCGCAACGAACAGCGATACCAGCGTGATGACGGACAGCGCCACCAGCAGTGTCACGATGACCGCGATCACCCGCGGCAGCCGCAGCCACTTGACCTGAAAGTCCTCGATGGGCGACACCAGGGCCACGATGAAGAGGGACACCACAAATGGCATCATGATGGCCCGCGTATAGATCAGGGCCGCTGCCAGCGCCACCACGGCCAGGATGGCCAACGACACCGTGATCAGCCAATTCTGCTCGCTGTGCTCCGGCCCCGCGTTTGTCTCCTGGTTTCTCAAGTTGATCATAGCCGTCCCATCCACTCAGGATTCCGTCACCCCGCCGGGGGCGTTCCTCAACGACACCGGATCAGCCGATGCCGGTCGATCTCGATGTGGGGCAGACGCGTGCGCAGCTCCTCGACGAAGCGCGTGCCGTCCGTCCAATAGCCCGCGGTCGGTGCGAGATTCCCGTCCATGGCGGTGAAGTAATCGTTCTGGCACTCCATGAGCAGCTCGCGGAGGTACTTGCAGACCATGGACGCCAGCGCTACCGGCAGATACCGATCGTCGGCCTTGATCTCGAAACTCAGCCGGACCGTCCGCTCACTCGCTCGCAACTCGTAGTCGCTGGTTTCCGCCCCTTCCTGCACGATCCGCAGGTCCATGCCGGGAAAGCTGCGCAGCAGGTTCTCCCGGTAGTGCGCCCGCCCCCCCTGCCGGTCCACTTGAATCTGGATGTCATCACGTGGGAACCTCTCGAGAAGACCTTGTACCAGTTGGGTCACCGCAATGAACAGGACCTGGGCTTTGTTCTTCACGCGGCCGACCAGCGTGTTGTAATAGGCGACGTCCAGGCAGCCGCTCTGCAGGTGCACCAGCCTGGCCCCGTGGGCGGCGAGGTCCTCCGCGAACACCTGGGAGGCGATCTTCAGATCGGCCAGCCCACGTGCCAGTTCGCACTGCTGCATCTTCTGATACCACGGGTACTCCCGCAACCGCGGCAGACAATCCGGGCACAGCAGGGTCAGGCACTCCTCCAGGTTGGCCGGGTCTTTCCCTGCGCATTGCAGCACGGCCAGGACCGTGCGTTCGAGATGACCCAGACCCTCCGCGCGGTGGTACGCCTTCTTGCTGTCGGCGATCAGGAGCCGGCCGGCGAGGTGCTTGCGGGTCCTGCCCACACTGCGGCCCAGGGTCTCCCAGAGGTCGACTGGGGCGAGTTCCGGCCCCACTGAGAACGCGCTGCACGAGACGATCAGCGGCCCGAGTAACGGCCCAAAGCCCGCCTCATCTATCCCAGCCAGAATCGCCACGCGTATGCCTCTGCCTTTCCCGAACCCGGTCCACGTTCCATCAGGACGAGCCGCCTACGGGCCACAATCCGCACCTCAGGTGATACAGGAAACCCCGCCGCTTGTCAATCGAAGCCCGGTCTTCGCCCATCTCCCCGTCCGCCGGTGGTCCGGGTGCCATCGTCAAGCGCAGCTTGGCGCTGGTGGCTTTCTGTGTATCAGATCATCGCCCAGGCCTTCGGCCTCGACGATGCCACCCACTTGCCGTTCTCCCTGGAGTCATTCCCATGACGTGGTGTTGGCCCTGGCTGGAGACCAGGGCCTGTTGCCGCGCCGGTATGTTTGTGTTACATTGCTTCGATATTCGTCCTCGGTAAGGAGAGAGCCATGTTGATCGTTCACGTGCACGTGCATGTCAAAGCGGATCAGGTCGAGGCGTTTCGCAGGGCCACGCTCGAGAACGCCCGGGAGAGCGTCCGGGAGCCGGGGGTGGCCCGGTTCGACGTGATCCAGCAGCAGGACGACAAAACGCGTTTCGTGCTGGTCGAGGTTTATCGCGCGGCGAGCGACCCGGCCCGGCACAAGGAAACCACGCATTACCAGAAGTGGCGTGACACCGTCGAGAGCATGATGGCCGAGCCCCGTTCGAGCGTCAAGTATACCAACGTGTTCCCCGACGCCGACGGCTGGGATTGTATGAACGTATAGCCGCACCGCCATCCAGGAAGCCACGCGTGATGAAGTTCGAATTCTCCACCACAGGCAGAATCGTGTTCGGTCCGGGGGCGTCCGAGCAAGTCCCGGGACTGGTCGCGGGATATGGCCGGCGTGCCTTCCTCGTGCTGGGCAGCCGGTCGGACCGTTTCACGCCGATCCTGGATCATTTCGCTGCATGTGGGATCGCCTGGGAGTGCTGTCGCATCACGGGGGAACCCACGATCGAGATCGCCCAGGCGGCCGTCGAATTCGCGCGCCGGGCGCAGGCGGAGGTCGTCCTGGCCCTGGGCGGCGGCAGCGTCCTGGATACGGGAAAGGTCATTGCAGCCATGCTGACCAACGGAGGCGACCTGTCCGAGTACCTGGAAGTCGTCGGGCAAGGCAAGCCTCTCCGAAATCCCGCGGCGCCGTGCATTGCCGTCCCGACCACGGCGGGCACCGGCGCGGAAGTCACGTACAACGCCGTCCTCGGCGTACCGCAGCAACGGGTGAAAGTGAGCATTCGCAGTCCCCTGATGTTGCCCCGCTGGGCGGTCGTCGATCCACTCCTGACGCACTCGTTGCCGCCGGAATTGACCGCCAGCACAGGTCTGGATGCCTTGACCCAGTTGATCGAAGCCTTCGTTTCCAACCAGGCCAATCCGTTGACGGATGGCATCTGCCGCGAGGGTCTGCACCGGGCGGGCCGATCCCTCCAGCGGGCTTTCGAGGATGGCGGCAACGCCGCAGCCCGCGAGGATATGGCGATCGCCAGCCTTCTCAGTGGCATGGCTCTGGCCAACGCCAAGCTGGGCGCCGTGCACGGCTTCGCCGGACCGCTGGGGGGCATGACCCGTGCCCCTCACGGCGTCATTTGCGGCAAGCTCCTCCCCTACGTCATGCAGGCCAACGTCCGGGCGCTGCGGGATCGGGCGCCCAACACGCCTGCGCTGGCGCGCTTCGACGAAGTCGCGCGCATCCTGACCGCGCAGACCATGGCGCAGGCCGCCGATGCTGTCGCATGGATCGAAAAGCTCTGTGCCGCTCTGGCCCTGCCCGGCCTGCGGGGCTATGCCCTGGACGAAGAGGACTTCCCCGCCGTCGTGGCCAAGGCCCGCGGCGCCAGCAGCATGAAGGGTAACCCGATCTCCCTGGATGACCAGGAACTTCACCATATCCTCCGCCAGGTGATCGACTGACGCTCCGCACGTCTCGCATCTCACAGGGCGAATTCCGGGTGGCATCGTCAAGGCCGGAAGGCCTTGGCGATGGTCGAGCGCGCGAGGAATCCGCCATCGCCACGCTCCGCTTGACGATGCCACCGGGAACTCATCGCTCTGTGCGCGGAACGCTATCGGCGCGTTTCCTCGTCCGGTTTGGCAATTTCGCCGAACGGCACCTCGACCTCTTTGCTGTCCACGAAGACCACCATCGTGCCGCGGCTCTTGCGAACGCGCTCGACAGTGCCCGCGCGACGGAAGGGAACGACGTAGACCGTATCGCCTCTGCGTAGGGCCGTGATGAACTCGGCATGACGCTGCGCCAACGGCGTGCCGGCTGCCAGTTCGTCGACCGCGCCGGCCAGATGCTGCGCCTTCTGGCTCCAGGGGCTCGGGGCATTCTGCATCTCGGCGGCGAACTGCTCCGTAAGGCGGCGGACCGCCTGCATGGACTGGTCGATCTCGCGGTCGGCCTGGCCGCGCAGCCGCCGGCCTTCATCCTCGATCCGCTGAAGCCGCTGGGCCGCCTCCGACCGCGTGGCGCCGGCCTCGTCGAGCAGCGATTGCGCCTCGGAGCGCTTGCGCTCTGCGTCCTCGCGGGTTGCCTGAATCTGGTTGATCAGCTCGGAGGTCCCGTCTGCCTCCCGCGCCAAGAGTGACGTCGCCTTGCCGATCACGTCTTTGGGCATGCCCAGGCGGTTTGCGATGACGAGCGCATTGCTGCTGCCGGGTGTCCCGATCATCAGGCGATAGGTGGGTTTGAGGGTCTCGCTGTCGAACTGGACAGAGCCGTTCTGCGCCCGGGGCGTGCTGTACGCGAAAGATTTGAGTTGTCCCAGGTGGGTCGTGGCAACCACCTTGCCGCCCCGGCGCATCAGCTTCTCCAGGATCGCGGTCGCCAGTACGGCCCCTTCGATGGGATCGGTGCCCGCGCCCAATTCATCGAGCAGAACCAGCGTCCCATTATTCGTGCGTTCGAGAATCTTGACGACCTGGCTCATGTGGGCCGAGAAGGTGCTGAGGCTCTGCTGGATGCTCTGCTCATCGCCGATGTCCGCGAACACCTGGCGAAAGACGGACACGCGCGAGCCGGCCCGGGCCGGGATATGCAGGCCGCTCTGGGCCATCGTCACCAGCAGCCCGACGGTCTTGAGCACGACGGTCTTGCCGCCCGTATTCGGCCCGGTGACCAGCAGCAGGTCGAAATCATCCCCCAGGCGGACATCGATCGGCACGATTTCGTCGGTCAACTGCGTCACCTGGCAGTTCTTCTGCCGCGCCGCCAACTGCAGCAGCAAAGGGTGACGGGCCTCGCGCAGATTCAGCGCGGCATCCGCATCCAGGTCGGGCGGCATCATGCCGTAGGCGATGCTGAACCGCGCCTTGGCGTACGTCAGATCGATCAACGCCAGCATCTTGACGCTGTCGAGGATGGCCTCCTGCTGGTCCAGGATCATCTTTGTCAGCAGCCAGAGAATCCGGCCGACCTCTTTCTTCTCCTCGAAGGTCGCATCTTCCAGCTCGTTGCTCAGCTCGACCAGCTCGTCCGGCTCGATGAACAGGGTCGCGCCGGTGTTCGACCGATCCAGGACGGTGCCGCGGACCAAGCCGCGATAATGGGCCTTGACCGCCAGCACCGGCCGGCCATGACGCATGAGGAAATTCTCGTTCTCGATCGCCTTCCGCAGAGCGGGCGCAGCGATAATCTTCATGAAGCGCTGATGGATCGCCTCGCTCAATTTGCCGATCCGCCGGCGAATCTCCCGGAGCTTGTCCGAGGCCTCGTCGCGCACGCGCTTATCCCCGCCGATGCAACGGCGGATCTCCTCGACGGTCGGCTCGAAATCGCCGAGCCTCTCGCCCATCGCGATCAGGTGGCTGAAGCCTGTTGAGGCTCCGGGCAACCCATTGGTGGTCGCGGGTCGGTGGCGCGAGCCAGTGTGTCGCCCGGTTGCGTCGCCTGGCACCGGCTCCACTCCACGGCTGGCGCCGCCGTCTGACGATCCTCCCGGAGCAGGTTCCAGGTTCGTCAAGAACAGCCGCAGCCGGCCGCTGGCCGCCAGCGTGTCGGCGACCTCCAGCAGGTCTGCGGGCTCCAGCACCGTCTGTTTCTTGCCAAACTCCTTGAGCAGGGACCGGATATCCCGCAGACCCGCCATGGGAATCCGTTCGCCACGTTCCAGCACCGCTGTCAGTTCCGTCGACTCGGCCATCCGCGCCTGCACCCACCGCAAATCCACCGATGGGTAGAGGGCCCGGGCGGCATCCCGCCCCAAGTCGCTGGCGGCAAAGGACGCCAGAATGTCCTTGATCTCCTCGAACTCGAGTACCTTCAGCGTGTGTTCGTCTATTTTCTTACCGGCCATTCACCTCGGCTCCGCTGCCGCCCGGCCTGCTGGCCCGGCGTGCAGCGCACAATCCAACCCTGAAAGCGTTCCTTGGGAGGGCATTATACCGCATTTACCCGTTCGGACTACCAGTCCTCTGCCCAAGCGTACCCTGAGAGGGTGTGTCAGAAAGTCAGAATTGCCCGGGTGGCATCGTCAAGCGCAGCTTGGCGATGGCGGGATTGAACCTGCGCAGGACCATCGCCAAGGCCTTCGGCCTTGACGATGCCGGCCACGCCTGCGGGTTCTGGTGGGCTTCTCACACACCCTCTCAGGAACGCCGGGCACTCTCGAGAAACTGGATGAGACTGTAGACGGCGCGGTTATAGGGGACGGCAACGCCGTGCTTTTGGGCGAGTTGGAGGACGGCACCGTTGAGGGCGTCGATCTCCGTCCGCTTACCGGCGGTGAGATCCTGGAGCGTGGACGACTGGTGCTGGGCTGTGTCGGGTACCAGGCGGCCGTAGAAAACCTCGAGGAACCGACCTGCCTCATGCCAATGCGTGCGATAGCCCGCTGCCAGCATAACGGCAAAGACCTCGGTGACGATACGATCCATCAGTGTCCTGGTCGAGGCGGCCTCGGCCAAGGCGCCATAGGGCACGCCGAGAATCGCGCCGAGCGGATTGAGGGCGCAGTTGTACAGCATCTTGGCCCAGAGATCCTGCTCGATCGCATCGGTGCTGCGGCACGGAATGCCGCCGCCATCGATGGCCCGGCACAGGGACCCGATCACGGACAGTTCCCCCGCAAACAAGCTGCCGATGTGTATGGCGTCGGCATGAACCGTGATCTCAACTTCGTTGGGCCGGGGCCGGCGAAAGCCGGTGATGACCCGGGCGCTGTAGATTCGTCGTTTCTCAAAGTGAGCGGAAAAGACCTCAGCATTACCCCAGCCGTTCTGGAAGAGGACGAACGGGGTGTCTTTGCCGACGCGGTTTCCCTGCTCGACGAAGGCTCTTGCGGTGGGGGCAGAATCGAAGGACTTGGTGCAGATCAGGATGTAGTCATACGGCACATCGGCAAGCTCCGCCAGCGACGTACGGCTGTGGAACGCCTCCGGCGCGGCCTGGATGCGTCCGAAGATGCCCGTGCGCAGGAGCCCCTCGCTCCGGAGAGCGGCCGCGGTTGCCGGACGTGCGACGATATCGACGCGATTGCCCGAACGGATCAGGCAGCTGGCCAGGCCCAGCCCCACCGCTCCCCCACCGTAGATCAGCGTGTTCATACGTCTACTCCACCCCGAGTCTCTCCCGGAGCACATGGAGGTTCATCACGTCTTCCTGGTTATATTCGAGCAGCTTCTGGAGGGCGGCCGTATCGTGGTTGTTGACGTAGTCCCACCAGAGCCGCACAGCCAAGTAGCCGTTCATGGACGGCAGACGCCGCGCGATGCCGAGGCGGACCTCGACGGCCTTCAGACCGCCTTTGAGGTTCTGCCGCCAGCAATCGAACATCAGATCCCGGTGCCGGAACTGCTTCTGCAGGTCCAGGCCGAGCCGGTACTTGATGAAAGGCAGATCGAAACGCCGGCCGTTATACGTGTACAGCTCCTCGACCCCGTTCAGGAGATCGAGCACGCGTTCCGCGTTGATCTGGCCGCCGAAGAGCTGGCCGAAGCGCTCCCGGCCCTCCTGCACGATCGCCACGCCTACAACCGTCAGATCGCAGTAGTGGCAACTGATCCCGGTGGTTTCGATGTCGAGGTAGCCGTAACACTTCTGCACGCGGGCCGTGCCCTCACGGCCACGGTTCTGAGCGGCGTCCTCCCCGGCCGGCCGGCAGGATGCCCCATCGGCGATACACACAATCTTACACCCCATCTACATTCCCAGGCCGAAATCGACGCTGATCCAACAATGGACTTCCGGGTATCATACAGACCCAACGTCCATTCTGCAAAAGTTCGCTGCTGGCATCAGGGTTTCAAAGGGATAGGTGGACTGGCCAAGCCCGGGGAGATCTTGTTGTTGTTTGGAGCGACGGCGCCGCTTCAGTCGGGTAGATCGCCGGAGAATGTGGAGGCTTGTCGGGAACGGGAATCCCCATGCTGGTGCACGAGTCGGCGTCGGGCGAGTGCCCCGGCACAGAGGAGCAGGCAGAACACGGGATCGAGGCTGCTGCGGTTCAGGCGGCGGATCTGGGCCGTCGTGATCTTCACTTCGCTCCACAACCCCTGATTATCCTGCACCCGAACCAGGAACGTGATCCGGCCACGAAGCCAATCGTCGGTGGCGCCCGTCCAGGTCCAGCCGTCCGAGCCGTCATGATCCACACCGAGCAGGATATCAATCCCAAGCTCGAGCGTACCATTACCGTTGGCGTCCCGGTAGAACAGCGCCAGCACAACCTGGCCGTCCGGATCGGTTACGCCGGTAGCGGTCAGGGTGACCTTGCTTCCCGACACGATGACGTTGGGACTGCAGGCAAACTGTTCCACGATCGGCGTGGCGGGCGCATCGGTCACCAATACCTGCACCGTTGCCGTGTCGTCGACCTTGCCATCGCTGGCGGTGTACTCAAACCGGTCAGGTCCGGTGTATCCAGAATCGGGCGTATACAGAACCTGACCGTCCGCGACTCTGGCCGTCCCATGCTGTGGCGCCACGGTGATCGTGACCGTCAAGCGATCGCCGTCGATGTCGAGATCGTTCGTCAGAACGTCGATGACCCGCGCCGAACTCTGCGGCGCCATCGCGACGGCATCATCGCGCAGCCACGGACTATCATTCACTTCGACCATCATCACGATCATCGTGCTCAGGGCCGGTACGTAGCCGCGATTCTCCATCACTGGGAACCGGAAATCTCCACTCGAAAGAGGCCGGGTGGGCGGCGCGGACCAAGGAATGTCCTGCCAACCCGACAGCGGCAGGCGAAGCAAGGCAACCACGGGACTGACGGTTCTAACTTCGCCTTCCGTGCTTCGGGATTCGCCCCACAGCCCCTGATCATCCTGGACACGGGCCAAGAGCAGAATCCGGCCTTCCGGCCAGTCGGTCGTACTACCCGTCCAGTTCCAGCCATCCCCGGCGTCACTGTCCGTGCCCAGCAGAATATCGACCTCGGGATCCAAGCGGCCGTCACCGTTGGCATCACGATAGAACGCCGCCTGCACCACCTGACCGTCCTCGTCCCTTGCCTCCAGGACAACAAGCGTCACATCGGCACCCCGGGCGACACTGGCCGGTTGGCACACGATCCCCGTCAGGACGGGCGCAGCATTGTCGGAAGCCGGGGCTGCTACCCTCACGCTGATCGTGTTGGAATCATGAGTTCCGTCCTCATCGGTGGCCGTGGCCGAGATCGCGTAGGTGGCAGGTCCGTTCGCGTAGGTGTGCGTTGCGGAGGCCGGATTCCCCAGGATGTCTTCGACGATGCCGTCTCCCCAGGTGATCCGCCACCGCGTAATGCCATCTTCCCCGGGATCGCTGGCAGACAGAGTCAGGGAATACACGGATCCCGCCCCAATCTGAGCCGGGCCCTGGATGAGGAGCACCGGCGGGACATTAGCCACCCGCACCTCCCGCGCTGCCGCGTTGGCATGGGTACCGTCCTCGTCAATCAGATCGACCTGAACGGTATACGCCGCCGGACCATCCGCGTAGATGTGATGGGCTTCAGTGCCGACCGGATAATCCTCATTCACACCATCGCCCCAATGAACGGTATAGCGGACTACCGCGTCGTTGCCCGGGTCGCTGATCGGGCCCAATCCTACGGTATATGAGGCCCCCTCACCGGCCACGGACAGACCAGTGAGTACCGTGGTGGGCGCCACGTTGTTGACCGTCACCGTGAGACTGTCGCTCCCGGAATCTTCGGTACCGTTGGCCACGGTGACGGTCACGGTGTTCAACGAATGTGCCGGCGCCCGCAAACACATCCCCTTCCGCAATCGTCACATCCTCACCGGCATGCACCGCGATTCCTTCGTCGGGCGCGGCCTGGATCCGCACTTCGGCGGTGGCCTCATCAGTCAGGCCGCCATTGTCGGTCACCCGCAAGGTGACCAGGCCGGTGTACTCGGCCGTCCACGTGTGCAGGACCACCGCGGCGGGCCCACTCGTCTCGAAGATTCCGTCCCCGTTCCAATCCCACTCGTGCAGGACCACCGAGCCGTCCACATCGTAGGAGGACGCAGCGCTGAACTGAAGCGGAACATCCACCCAGCCGGCGCCTGGCGCAACGACAACCGCGACCGGTGGATCGTTGACGGCGTTTACCGTGATGGTGACCGTGACCGTGAGCGAATCGGCGGCACCGTCGTGGGCCACGTAGGTAAAGCTGTCCACCCCGTGGAAGTTCGCCTCCGGCTCATATTGGAAAGAGCCGTTGTCGTGCAGGACCAGTGTGCCATGTGCGACATCTGTCACCAGTCGCGCGGACAGGTTGTCGCCGTCGTCGTCGTGGTCATTGGCCAAGACCCCATCGGGGGCCCCAACGATCAGGGCAACGTCCTCGTCCGTTTCGTACAGATCATCCACCGCCACGGGCGGGTGATTCACCGCGTGAACGGCAACCTCGACTACGGCGGCATTCGATGGATTGCCCTGGTCGTCGCGCACCGTGTACTGGAACGTATCGCTCCCACTGAAGCCGGCGGCCGGGGTATAGGTGATCGCGCCCGTGACCGGATCGATGGCAAGACTGCCGTGCTCGGGCTCGACCGTGACGGCCACCGTCGTGGGATCGATCGCGCCATCGGGGTCGGCGTCGTTGGCGAGCACCGGGATCACCACCGGTGTGTCGATGGACGTATTGGCGATGTCGGGGCTGGCGACCGGCGGCTCGGTCGTGGCGCCCACGAGGAACACGTGGTCGACCTGGACCAGGCTGTCGCGGGTGTCGGCGCCCAGGAGATCGAAGTACAGCCGCACTTCCGTGCCGGCGGCGACCTGGCTGAGGTCCACGGCGAAGGTGAGGGGCTCGGTCAGGGCGAGCGTCTCGCCGGACAGCGGCAAGCCGGGTGCGGATACCGCGTCGCTGTAGTAGACCCGGCCGTCGGCCTGCAGGTTGAGCAGCGCATCAGTCTCGCTCAGGCCGGCGGCTGTGCCCACCAGCGAGAGCTGGGTGGCCGTGTCGAGCAGAGCCACCTCGAACGTCGCCGGGAAACTCGTGCCCACGCCGAGCTCGCTGCTGAGAATGGTGAAGCGCAAGGCCGTCACGCCGGCGGGCATCGTGAAGGTCTGGGCCAGCCGGGTGAGGAGCTGCGGGTCTTCGCGGAACTCGGCCTGGCCGGCCACGATGCCGACATTGCCCAGGATCTGCCAGCCGAAGGCCGGGTTGGCCGGGTCGGCGATGCTGAAACCGCCATTGATCAGGCTGACAGTCTGGTTCAGCTCCGTGGCCAGGCCGGCGTCCAGCGTGAGGACGACGTCGCCCGCGTTCACCGGTTGGCAGTCGGCGGCCGCGGTGGGCAGACGCCGCTGGCCGATGACCAGCGCCGCGCTCATGACCCCCACCGGGCGGGCCGTGGCGGACACGTCACGCAGGCCCAGCACATGGCCCAGTTCGTGGATCAGCACGGTGAGCAGATCGACGTGACTGCGGGCGGGGGTGTCACCCGGGCTCCCGGGGGCGAACTCCGCGTCCTCCAGCGGTGTGGGGTCGATGAACCAGCCGTAGCCGGCCGCATCCTGGTCGATCTTGAGGGAAACCCCGTCGAACGCGCCGAGCTGGCCGCCGGGCAAATCGACCACTTCGGCTTGGATCGCGCGGAGGCGCAGCCGGTCGTTCGCGGTCAGGCCGGCCGCCTCCCACCGCAGGAGGGCCGAGCCCAAGAGCGAGTCGAGCACGCTGTCGGTCAGGGGCAGGACGACGCCCGGCATCGGGCCGCCGGCCGCGCTCAGCGGCGCATTCACGTTGAGGGTGAAGCTGGCAGTGCCCGTCCCGCCGTCATCGTCGGTCACGATGATGGTGATCGTCCGCAGACCCGGCAATCCGTACGTGTGGATGCCGCCGAACGTGCCCTGGGTTTCGACGCCTTGGCTACCCGGCTGGGTGATGACCGGTGAGCCGTTGGACGGCGCGGACCCGTCGCCCCAGTTGATGCGGTAGGTCCAGGTTTCGCTGTTGCCCCATTCCGGATCGCTGAAGCCGAAGACGCTCAGCAGGTTCAACGCCTGGCCCACGCTGACGGTGGTCACCGGCAGGCCGGGAGTCGTGATCGTGGGGCTGGCGTTGAGCAGTACAAGGGTGTACTCCTGCACCGCCTCGCCACGCGTGTCAAAGAGGCTGGCGAGCGTGGTGGCGGCATTGTACTCGTCGTCGCGTACGGTCAGCTTGACCTTGTAGGTGTCGCGATCCGCGGGGGTCTTGGCGTCGTCGGCGTAGACGTGCCGGGCCGCCGGGATGGTGTAGCTGCCGTCGGGCTGCTTCACGGGGGTGAGAGTCTCAGCCGCCGTGCCGTCGCCCCAATCCACGGTGACGGTGAAGGTGTCCTTGGTGCCCGGATCGGTGAAGGTGGCGCCGCTGAGCTCCACCTCGCTCGTTCCGGCCAGGGCGCTGGCGTGGCTGAGCGTTCCGCCGCTGATGACCGGGTTCTGGTTCTTGACGGTGTAGGACGTGGTGGTCTTCTCGGCATGGGCGCCGGTGATCTCGACGGCAAGCTGAAAGTCGCCGCTGTCCTCAAGCACGTGGCTCGGCGTGTAGGTCCGCAGGCCCGACAGCAGATCGATCATGGTGGGCGCTGAGCCGTCGCCCCAATCGACTTTCACTTGGCCGGGGTTGGCATCATCCATCGGCCTGATCTGCAACCGGAGCTGGATCGTGTCACCTTCCTTGATGGCCGTGTAAGGCAGGCCGGACGTGGTTTCGAGCTTGACCTGGCGGATCTGGCCGGCGAAGCGGATGTTGTCGAGCAGATAGAGCTGGCTGATCGTGGCGGCCGGGTCATCCGGCAGGGGCAGCACGGGGAACGGGTTGATGAGGCTGGCAATAAGGCCCGTGTCAGCCATGGCGATGTGCTTGAGGGTCAAGGTGGCCATCTTGCCGCGTGCCGCTGCCGGCACCGGCACGCTGAAGGTGCGGCGCTCGAAGAACATGCTGCCGAAGATCACGTCCTGGTCGATCACGGCGGTGCCGTCGACCTCGAGGGTGATATGGACGCCCGTGCCTGCGGTGGCGATGTACGGAGCGAAGATGTCGAAGCTGAGGATCTCGGCGTCAGCCGGGATATACATCCGGTTGTGGCGGATGCTGTCGAAGTTGACCAGAGCATTGATCACGTCGTCGACCACGTCCTCGAGCGAATCGGGCACGACGCCGTTGACGAAGTCCTTGAGCACCGCGCCCGCGCCCATGATCAGGGCATGATCGCTCTGGGCGCCGGGGAAGAACTTGGCGAAGAGGATGTCCTCGATCGCCTTGCTGATGTAGCCCTTGAGGGCGTCGATGCTGGTGGGCGTGCTGCCGCCGATCTCCAGCCACTGCCTCAAGGTGGTGGCGGTGGCGCCGCCGCCCAGCGGCAGGTCGCCCAAGACGCTCTTGAGGCTGGTTTCGTAGACGCTGTCCAGGAGATCGAACAGGCCATCCACCGCGGTGGCGCGCTCGGCATTCGGGGTGCCGTCGGCCCAGTTATCGTCGTGCCAGGTCTGGTAGGCGGCCTTGTCGGTGAACTTGCCGTGCAGGGAGCCGCCGGGCTGGAAGTCGGCGTCGGTGACATCGCCGGGGTCTTTCGGCTTGCCCGACACAGCGGCTTTCATGCGGTCGATGACCTTGTCGGCCGCGTACTCCCAGGCCTTGACCAGGAGCTGCTTGACCAAGGTGCCGATGTTGGTCTCGACCACGAACAGGCCAGCCACGTCGATCGGGTCCATGGAGAAGCCGATTGAGGGGATGCTGAAGCCGCCGACACTGAAGCCCTGCCCGCCGTGGAACGACCAGCCGGGCAGCTCGTAGGAGAGCGGGAAGCGGCCGGCGTCGCCGGGCAGCAGGCCGTCGAGAATGGCCTTGTGGTGCAGGATGGACTGCAACACGCCGTTCTCGAAGTTGCCGTTGAAGACGCTGGGCACCGCCGGGTCGCCGGTGTGCTTGACCACCTCGGTGTTGTCATTGGTGACCGGCTCGCGGTCCACGGTGCTGGCGGGACGGTAGGCCACGCCGCCGCCGGCGGCCGTGAAGTACCAGCCGTTGGCCACGCCTTCCCAGACGTCGTTGGCCCAGGAGGTGATCGACTGCAGGTACACGTGGCGCAGGGCGGCGTCCCCGGTAATGATCTGCGGGTCGGAGGAGTACCAGGCCTTGTCGGTGTAGGTCTGGTTGGGCGCCGGGATGCCCATGACTTCGACGGCGATGCCCTGATCGGTGACGCGACGGTAGATGGGCTCGCCGTTGAACTCCAGAGCATCCAGGGCGACGGTGCCGGCATACCAGGTGGTGACGCGGCTGTGCGGACCGCCCACGCCGAAGTGCAGCGTGTCAATGTCGTCCTGCCGGAAGCCGGCGACGAAGTTGAGCAGGCGGTTGAGGTCGGCGCCCTGGAGCTCGCGCCCGTTCGGCGTGAAGGTCATGCCGGTGTTCATCAGCGCCGCGGTCTGGTAGTAGTTGTCCGCAAAGGCGATGTTGCTCCAGACCTTGACATCGGGGTCCTTGAAGTCGCCGTAAGGGATGGGGGAGATCGCGATACCCAGCTTCTCGGCGGTGGAGACGATGGAGCTTAAGCGGTTGGCCCACGCGCCCAGGGTGGCGGCGGCCGCGACGTTGCCGGTGGCGGTGGCGGCCACGGCCAGGGCGTAGAGGGCGTTGGAGACGGTCGTGAGCGCGCCGCCCAGCGGGACGTTGAGCGACTTCTGCTCCATGTCGTGCGGGTCGAGCGTCGTCATGTGGATATTGGTGACCGCCGGGAAGTAGGTCCCCAGCCGCTGGATGATCTCACTGTTGACCACGGTGCCGCGGCTATGGCCGACGAAGTGCAGCGGCGACTGGAAGATCTTGCCGCTTGTGTCCTGGTTCAGCTTGACCAGGGCGGCAAAGATCGCGTCGGCCGCGGCCTCGGAGAAGCCAGCGTCGCTGATGTCGGACTCCTTGTTCCAATCGGAGACCAGGACCACGGGCTTGCCCGCCTTCAGGGCGGCCGCGCCGAGGGCACCGGTGGTTCGGTCCTTCCACTGCCCGGTGTTCTTGTCGTAGGAGAGCACCACGCCGCCGCCGCCGGCGTCGGAGATGAGCCGCGCGAGCTCCAGGAACGCCGCGGGCTGCTGGAACGACGGGTTGCCGAAGAAGTCCAGCGGATTGAGCTGGAAGCCGTGCGTCAGGATCGTCACGCCGTTGTACGGCGTGCCCGTGCTGACGGCCTCAGCCTTGAACGCGGTGGCCTCGCGGGCGCCCCCACCGCCGCCGTCAAGCTTGACGCCCCAGTAGTAGACCTGCCCGGCGGTCAGGTACTTTCGCCACGCCTCGGTGAAGCGGAGAATCGTTTGGTTGGTAGGGGCGACGCCGTCGTCGGTGATGGTGCCAAACTCGTCGATCTTGTACGCCCGACCGGGCGCCCAGCCCAAGCCGGGGGCGGTGGTATAGATACGGTTGGGATTGCTGTCGGCGCCGGCCCACGAGCTGGTGGTGCTCGGCCAGGTACGCTCGCGCTGCGGATCCTCCGGCCACAGGCCATTGCCGGCGCCCAGGCCGCTCAGATAGAAGTAGGACTTGTAGGGCGCGCCGCCGAGCATGGAGGCATCCACTTCCCACTTGAACTCGAGCACGCCTGTGCCACCGTGCACGTTGATCGTGCCCTGCGGCGTGATCAGCGTGAGCGGGTCGTTGGGTTGTACCGACAGGCCACGGTCCAGCTCCGCAATATTGATGGGCTCGAGGTTGATGTTGATGCCCGTGATGGCCTCGACCTGCGGGTGATCCACCGGCCGCCTGAAGCGTTCGCTCTGGCCGCTGCCGCTCTTCATGGCCTGGGCAGCCTGCTGGAACTTGGCCACGTCAAAGACGACCAGGTTGCCCGCGTTGCGGTAGTTGGCGTAGAGCTTCTGCCCATCGGAGCTCAGCGCCAAGTCCTCGAGAAAGGCCATCGGGATGGGGGTGGTGACCGTGTACAACTCGGCGGACGACTCGAACGGCTTGTGGATGATGCCGATCTTGGAGCCAACCTCGTGGGTCTCCTCGTACTCGACCGCCCACATGCTGCTGCTCGAGCCGACGACCAGCGACAGGTACCAGTCGCCGACAAAGGCCCACTGCCGATCGGGCGTGACCACCACGCCGGACGCCGTCCGGATGTCGAGTTGGTACGTCGCCATCGCGTCGACCAGGTCCAGCGATACCCCGCCGACGGTGGCGGCATAGGACAGCGGATCGTCGTTGGTGACCTTGATGGTATGGAAGCCGCGGTTGATGTCCATCCGCGCGGTGAAGGCCAGTTCCTTGGCCTCCGTGGTGGCGGTGATGCGGAACGGCTCGAGGCCGCCGTCGAGCACGCCGATCTGCTTGCGCCACTTGCGGGTGTTGGCAGCGCCGGCCTCGGGCCGGTCGGCCTCGTCCACGTTGTAGACAAAGATCCTGCCGTGATCGCGGCCGCCCCGGGTCCAGGCATTGGTGCCGCCGAACATGCGGGTGGCCGGGGCGGCAATGTAGAGCTTGCGGCCGTCGGCATCGACGGCCAAGTCGCTGATGTAGCCGTTGGGCGTGCCCAGGGGCGTGAGCGACGCGGTCAGGTCCACCTTGTGGAAGTTCGCCGAGCCGGGGTGCAGGTCAACGACCCAAACCGCGTCGGTCCCGGCGGCGTAGAGATAGTTAGCGTCGGGGTCGATCGCCAGGGCGTTGACGCCGTTGGAGTCGGGCACCCAGATGTAGTCGAGGGCCGGCGTCGTAGCGTCGACGTCGAACTGCTGTAGTGTGGTGGCGTCGATGACCGCAATGCCCTTGTTGGTGGCAACGTAGACGGCGGACAGGTCGGTCGTGGCAACCGTATCGAACGGGATGGCGCCCGGAAGCGGGATGCGCGCGACCACCTGCTCGGTTTCGCCCGCACCCGGCGTGCCGCCCTGCGGGACCTTGGCGCGGTTGATGTCGATGACTTCCACGCCGGGCCCGTCGTTGGCCGTGGTGACGACCTTGCCGATGAAGGCGAAGCCATTCTCGTTCTTGACCTGCACCTGCTGGCTGGCCATCCAGTCGGTGGTGGCGGCGCCGCCGCCGGCGCCGTAGCTGGTGATCGGCCGCTCAACGCTGATTTTGGCCATGCCCAGCAGGATGGTTGCGGGCACCTGCAACACGATGGTGCTGTCGGCCTGAGTGCCGGCGGCGCTCGCATAAGCCGTGCCGGGCACGATCACGCGGCGGTCATTCATGGTAAACACCACGCGCGTATCGGCCAGCGTCTGGCCGTCGCCAGGCAGGAAGAAGTCGCTGCCGCGGATCGTCGTGCGCACCGTGCCGTCGGGCATTACCACCGCGCCCGCGGCGGTAATAGCCGGGGCCACGCCGGGCGCCGGCGCTTCGGGCACGATGGCGGTGAGGCTGACGATCGTGCTGCCGATGCCCGGCGGTGGGTTCACGGTCATGACCGCCCCCACGGCGTTCCTGCCGTAGGCACGCCACACGGCAATATCGGCCGCCTGATAGGCCATGGGCAGCAGGGCCATGGCCAGCATGGCACCGGCGATGCCCAGACCCACCGACGCGCCCAGCAGCCCGCCGGAGGCGCCAAACATGGCCACCACCCCGAGAGCACCGATACTGGCCCACATGAGGCCCTTGTAGAACTCGGCGTTGAGGCGAATGGTGCCCAACGGTTGCGCCGCCCTGGCGATCAGGACGTTGCCGCGCTGACTGAGGCCGGGGAACGGTGGGCTGGTCGTGCGGGCCACGCCGCCGGCGTCCACCACGCCGATATCGATGCTCGCCCAGTACTCGTGCAGCACACCGTTCTCATCCGGGAGCTGCACCTGCCGCAGGAACCACACTTGGTCGCCCGGCGCAGCGATCGACGGATCCACCGGCGCGGCGATCTGCACCGGCCCGTTGAGGTTGGCGCCGTCCACCTCCAGGGAAAACGCCCCGGCGTAGTTGAAGGCGGGCGGTACCGGCACCGTCAGGTTGCTCTCGGCGATCGGGACGACGCTGACCGTCGCGTCCTCGGTAAGCTGGCCGGGGCCAATCGACACCTGGTAGCCCTGCGGACCCTGCACGATGGCACCGGCAGCGTCCACCACCACAGGCCCGACTGCGGCCGGCTCGACCTGTACCGTGATGGTCTCCTCGGCGTCGCCGCAGATGACCGTGATTGTGGTCGTGCCTTCGCCCGCGGCCTGGATCAGGCCATCGGCCGTCACACTGACCACGCTGCTGTCACCCACGTAGTAGCGGGTCCCGGCGGCGGCGGCCTGGATGAACATCTCCTGCGTGCTCCCCAGGCTGACGACGATCTGCCGCTGGCCGCCGGGGGCGAGCGTCACGGCGTTGGGATACGCGTCGATGCCGAAGACGTGGAGCACCAGGCCGCGGGAGTCTCCCGGCAGACCGACGCCAATGGCGGTGGCGGCCTGGAGGTTGCCGCGCCGGACCACCAGCGTGGTGGTGCCGTTCTGCTTGGCGGTGACCACCCCGCTGGCGGAGATGGTGGCGATCGTCGGGTCCAAGATTTGCGCGGTCACGTAGTCCAGCGGCAGGACCACGTCGGCCTGGTCGGCGAACTGGCCGAGAACAACGATGGTCCCGGTCGCCCCCGCCTCCAGGAGCAGTCGGCGCCGCTGGAAGTCGAGGCTGAGCAACGGGGCCGAGCTGACGTTGATCTGCACTTGGCCGGTGGGAGAGCTGTTGAAGCCGTCGTCCGCGACCACCTGTACGGTGGCCGGGCCGGTGTAGCCCGCGTCGGGCATGAACACCAGCGACATGCCGTCGGCCGACAACGCGGCCGTGCCGTGGGTGGCGCCGATGATGCGGAAGAAGACCGCGTCGCCGTCCGGGTCGCTGGCCAGCGTGTTCAAAGCCAGCGTGGTCCGCAGATCCACGTGGGTGAGCAGCGGCTGGCTCTGGGCGAGCAGCTCGGGGCCACCGTTGCGGACAAAGCCGTAGTTGGCGATAAGAATCTGCACGTCGGTGTCGTTGACCACGGCGTCCCCATCGATGTCGTAGAGGCTGTCGCCGCCGGCCAGCAGCGTGCTGTCCACGCCATCGACACGGCCACTGGCGTTCACGTCGCCGGCCACGCCCACCGCCAGCGTGTACGCGCCGCCAATGCCCGCGCCGACCGCGAGTTGGTACAAGCCTTCCTGCTCGAGGGCGAAGAGGGCCACTACGCTACCGCCCGTGATCTGCACGGACAGCGGTGTGAGGCCGGCGATGGCCGGGGCAGTGGGCACAAACGACAAGTCGGCGCCCGCCCGCACTGCCACACGCATGATCACTCGCTCTGCGTTGGTCGAGGCGATCTCGGTGCCACGGAGGCTGAAGGTGTAGAGGTCGAGGCCGCCCGCGGTGAGCGTCCCGGCGCGGGCCTGCCCGGTGAACTGGCTGACACCGCCCAAGTCGGCCCGGATGGGGCGAACCTGCGGCGCCGAAGCGTCACCCGGATAGACGATCGCGTCGCCGGCGCCGCCGGTGGCCACGGCACTGGTCAGGAGCGCCGGCCCGGCGGCCGCCGCTGCATAGCCGTAGCGGGAGCCGGTCCCGGCGCCGAGATTGCGCACCGCGACAAGGCGTCCCTGGACATCGTACTGGTAGGTGATGGTCACACCGCCGGGAGCGGTGACGCTGGTGAGGCGGCCGGCGGCGTCACGCAGGAACTGCACGGACGCCCCGCCGTTGCTGACTACGCCGCTGTCGCTGTAGTACAGGCGTTTACCGCCGGAGCGCTGCTCTTCGAAGATGCCGCGGGTCGAATCGATCAGGTAGCGCGTGCCGTCCGGGCCGGTGAGGATGTAGTCGGCGTCGGCGTAGACGGAGCTGGCCGGGTTGTAGGCCTGTCCGGTGCCGAACTCATAGTAGCGTGCTCCCGCCCTGGTGAGCAGCGCGTCCGCCGACTGCAGCGTGTAGCCGGCGGCGCCGGTGCCGGTCCATGCCGCGCGGTAGAGCATGCGTCCGCCGACGATGACCGCCACCGGCCGGAACTCGAACCCGGCACGCTCGCCGCTAGGGAGCGTCAGGTACACACGGGTGCCATCGCGGAACGCCGCGTAGATGCCCAGTCCCTCGCGGCCGGTGGCCGGGAGGTCGGTGGCCAACCGCACCTCGCGGTTGAGCATCGCCCAGCCCGCGCCCAGGAGGCCGCTGAGGCTCTGGTCGAGCGAGTTGTAGAGACGGCGCAGGCTCAGCGTCACGCCCGCCAGATCGACGTTCAGGTCGGTCTCGATGCGGGTGTGCGCCGCGGGCTTGGCCGCCGTGTTCACCTCGACCAGCGTGGTGGTCTGGCTCACGCGACCGCTGATGTCGGCGGCCGTCAGACGCAGCGTGTAGAAGCCGTTGGCCCGCTGACTGGGGTCGAACTCCGCCAGCAGGACGCCGTCGACCGACGTTTCGCCGCGGGCGAGCTCCGTGAACGGCCCGGCAGCGCTGCCGGCAATCTCCAGCCTCCAGTAGTCGAGGTTGGTGTCGGCCACCGTGCCGGTCAGGGCCATCGGAGTGGTGAGCATCGCCCGCGCCACCGTCTCGGCGAAGCCCACGACGGGCGCCAGGCGGTCCTGCGGGTCGCGCACCTTGAGCTGCACGTGCCGTGTGCCGACCAGGCCGTCGACGTCGGTGGCCGTGGCCACCAGGTCAACCTTGCCCGGCTGGGTCGGGGTGAAGTAGGCGCGCCCGTCGGCGTCGAGTTCCACGAGCTGGCCGTCGGCGGTCAGCGTCAGTGTGACGATGTCACCCAGACTGCCGGCGATGGCATGCACCAGCACACGCTGACCGGGCAGAGCCGGGAAGCTGGGGGTGAGCTCGATCAGAACGTCGGGCGGTGCCGGGGTGGCGGTGGCGCGCAGCACGATCACCTTCTGCGTTGTCGCCTCGCCGTCGGAGGCCTCGAAGGTCACGAGGTACTCGCCCGCCTGCCCCGGCCCGGGCGTCCAGGAAAACACGCCCGTGTTCGGATCCACGCTGGCGCCCGCCGGCAGGTCGAGGCCGCGGAAGGTCAGCACCGTGCCCGCATCGGGATCGCCACCCTGCAGGGTGAAGCTGCTCGGACGGCCCAGGAGGACGGTGTGGCTGCCGGTGGCCAAGACCGGGGCACGGTTGACGTTGGCGACGCGTAAGGTCACATCCATCTCGTCCTTGAGGCCGCCGGCATCCACCACAACGAACCGCACCACGTATTCACCGGCCTGCTCGTAACCCGGCGTCCACAGGAACAGGCCCGTACGCGGCACGAACACGGCGCCCTGCGGCAGGCCGGATACCACGCTATAGACGAGCTGGTCGCCGTCGCGGTCGCCGGCCACGACGGTGAAGTCGAGCTGCACGCCCTCACGGGCGAACTGCTCGATGGCCTGCACCCACATGGGGGCCTGGTTGGTGTTGGTGACGGCGAGGCGGATCGTCTCGCTGCTGCCCGCCAGGCCATCGCTGACGGTGAAGCTGGCGTCGTAGCTGCCGGCCTGGTCGAGCGCGGGCGTCCAGGTGAACACGCCGGTGGCCGGGTCGAAGCTGGCGCCGCGCGGCAGATTCGCCATCACGAAGTGCAGCGTGTCGCCGTCGGCGTCGGTGGCAGTCAGGTTGAGAGTCAGCGTCTGGGTCTCGGCGACGCTGCGGTTGCCCACCGGGCCCAGCACCGGGGCGGCGTTGGTTTCCTTGACCACTAGGCGCATCGTCGTGGTGTCGGACAGGGCCGCGGCAGCGCCGCCGTTGCCGCCATCGGTGACGGTGAAAGTGACATCGTAGCCGCCCAGGTCGCCGGCGGCCGGCGTCCAGGCGAGCAGCGCCGTGCCGTAAGTTGCGCCGGGCGTGAGAGTCGCGCCGGCCGGCAGGCCGGCCAACGCGAAGGTCAGAGGCTCCTGGTCGGGGTCGTCGGCCCGCACGGTCATGGTGAAGCTCTGGCCGGCCACCGCCACCACGTCGCCGACGAAGCGCCACTGCGGCGCCTCGTTGGGGCTGTCCACGGTGACGACGAAGGTCGTGTCGGTGGTCAGGGCGGGGCTGTCGCCGTCACCGGTGTCCGTCGCCGATATGACCACGCCATAGTCGCCACGCTGCCCGTTGACCGGGGCGATGCGCAGGGTGGCGGTGCCGTCGTGGTTGTCGGTGAGGGTCATGAACGACGGCAGCGGGAAGCCCGTGCTCTCGCTGGTGGCACTGAAGGAGATCGCGCCGCCCTCGGGGTCGGTGGCCCGAATGGTTACCAGCCGCACCGAGTTGGCGGGCACGGTGACGTCGCCAAGCGTCTCGAACACCGGCCGCTGGTTGAGGTTGACCACCTCAATCGGCACGATCATGGTGCTCGTCAGCGGGATGCCGGTCCCGTCGCCGTCGTCGGTGGCGATGAAGGTGACATAGTATGTGCCGGCCTGGTTGTAGGTCGGTTGCCACCGCAGTTCGGTGGTGTCGGCGTCGAAGGTGGCGCCGGCGGGCAGGTCCTGCACGCTAAAGGTCACCGTGGCCGGGTAACCGTCGGTCACGAGGTCCCCTTCCGCGTCGCGCTGTGGCGGCATATAGTTGGGATTGTCCGGGTCCAGCGCGAAGCCCAGCAGGGAGAGCACTTGTCCCTCGTAGACCTGCCAGCCCTGCTGCGGGAGGAACTGTGGTGCGGCGTTGGCATTGGTGACGGTGAACTTCACCGTGACTGTTACGGTCTCCACGCCGTCGGTGGCCGTGAAGGGGATCTCATACACGCGGGCCTGCGTGAAGGTTGGCTGCCAGTCAAACAGGCCCATGGTCGGGTGCAGTGTGGCGCGGTACGGCAGCAGCGGGCTGCTGAAGGCGAGGTTGGCCGGGTCCGCGGAGGTCGCGTGCAGGTAGAAGCGGAGGCGGTCGCCTTCGCGCAGCGTGGCGTCGGCGGGGTCGAGCAGGACCAGGGGCGGCCGGCCTTCGGTCACCACCAGGTTCAACGTGGTCGTGGTCTGGACGATGCCGTCGCTCACCACGAAGCGGATGTCGTTGTAGGTGCCCGCGGCGTTGTAGCCGGGAGTCCAGGTGAAGGTCTGCGTGGCCGGGTCGAAGGCCGCGCCGGCCGGCAGGCGGTCGGCCCAGAAGTACAGACCGTCATCATCGAGGTCGGCGCCCAGCACGCGGAACTCGATCTTCGTGCCTTCGGGGCTCTCAAGGTTCGCGGCGACGCCGCTGAGCGTTGGGGCATGGTTGCCGCCGGTCACGTTCAGCACGAAGCGCTGCAGGGTCACGGCGCCGCGGCTGTCGAATACCTGTAGCACGACCAAGGTCCGGGCGGGATCCAGTGCCGTGGGTGTCCACTGCACCAGGCCGGTAACCATGTCCACCGTCATACCCTCCGGGCCGCTGAACAGGTGGAAGACGATTGCGTTGGCGTCCGGATCGGTGGCGTGCGCGTCGTACTGATAGAGCTGTCCGACCGCGGCCGCCGTGGGCGCTTCGGTCGAGAACACGGGCGCCTGGTTCTCGCCCGCGCCCGCCGCCACGCCCGGCGTAAACTGAATGCGCTGCTGCCCCGGGTTGTCGATGGTCACCGTCCGGCCGGTGGTGGTGGCGCCGGGGGCGAGCAGGCTGCCGGGCAGGTTGGTCGACAGGTCGATCAGCCACTTGCCGTCGGCGGTCTGTCCCCCCGCGCTGGTCGGCACGCCGGCATAGCCGGCCGCCGGGTCCAACAGCAACAGAACCGGCAGCACGAGGTTGGCGTCGGTTTTGTTGCGCAGGGTCACGTCGTAAGAGATGGTGCCCGCGTTGCGGTCGGACCGGGCCGTGTCGAAGTGGATGTCCACGTACGGGGTCAGGTCGTCCACGGCCGTGAAGGTGGTCTGGTAATCATCTGCGGCGGTTGGCCCCAACACGCTGGCCACGCCGGCCCGGACCGTCAGCGCGTAGGTGTCCGGAAGGAGCCCGTCAAAGGTCAGGTACGCGGTGCGGGTCGGCACGTCATACACCACCGAGCGCACCACCATGTCGCCGGCGACGGCGCCGGTCAGGCGGTAGTAGCCGGGGTTGAGCACGCTGCCGGGCAGCGCCGCGTCACCCACCAACATGTCCTGGTTGAAGGTCACCGCCACGAACGGCAGCGGCAGGGGCAGCACCGCCTGGTTGGGCGGATTCACCGCCGTCACCCCGGGCAGCACCGCCGGCTGGATCACGTCCACCTGCGTCGACTGGCTCAGCAGGATGCGGCCGTCGCGGGTGGTCAGGACCACATCGCCGCGGGTGCCGTTGCGGGCGATCGCCACACGCTGCAGTGTGGCCAGATCGACCATCGTCAATTCGCTCGCGGTGCTGACCGCCCCGGTGCTGCTGACCGCGCCGCTGTTGTGCGAGACGAACAGCAACTCGTCCAGCGCCGAGCCGTTCTGCCCGAAGGCGATCGAGTCGATGTCGGTATCGAAGCTCAGCATCACCTCGACGCGCGCCCGTGCGGTGAAGCGCACCACCTGGCGTCGGTCGGGCCAGGTTACCGCCCACAAGGTGCCGGTCTGGTCGAAGGCCAGGCTGCCCACGCGCAGGTTCAGGTCGCGGCTGAACTGCTCGAAGGTGCCCGTGGCCGGGTCGAACTTCTGGACGCCGGCATTGGAGCCGACGTAGAGCACGCCGGTCACCGGATCGACGGCCAGCCCCATGGTGATGCCGTCGCCGAAGCTGTTGACCACGGCGCCGCTGTCGGCGTCGAGCTGGAGGAGCGGCCCGCCGCCGGTGGTCGCCCACAGCCGGCCGTCCGCGTCCAGGGCCAGGTTGAACACCGGGTGATCGAGCTGGGCCCAAGGCGTACCCGCCGTGCCGCCGTCCTTGCCAAACTTGTAGATCACGCCGCGGTTGGACCCGCCGCTCACCAGCACGCTGCCGTCGGCGAGCTCCACCAGGGCCATCGGCCCGATGTGGCCGTGGCTCTGCCCGATGCCGGTGGCGAACGCCTGGGCCACGAACGGGCGGAACACAATGTCGAACTCGCTCGGCCGGGTCAGCGGCTTCTGGCTGGGCACGTTCTGCCACTGCGTGAACAGCGGGTTGGTCGAGGGCTCCGGCACCGGCTCGGGGGCCTGCCCGAAGTTGGGCGGAGTGGTCCCGGTCACCGTCGGCAGCGCGCCCAGGTTCACGCCCGAGCCGTCGTCGGTCGCATTCACGCCGAAACGCGGCTTCTCCCGGTTGCCGGCAATATCGGTCGCCAGGGCCAGGAACTCGTAGGTATGGCCGGCCTCGCCCTCGAACACTGCCGAGCCGGCGGCCTCGGTGACCTGGCGCTGCCAAATCTTGAAGTCGCCGCCGTCGGTGGCGACGTACAGCGTCACGTGCTTCACGCCCGAGCCGCTGTCATCGACGACGCTCCAGTCCACGCGGAAGCTGTTGCTCTCCGCGGCCAAACGCGTGGCGGTCACGTGCGAGGTCGGGGCCGCGCCGTCGACCACCTGCGTGAGAGTGATGGTGTCCTCGGGCGCCAGCCCGTCGCTGAGCACCCGGGCCTGCGCCGTGATCTCGGTGCCGCTGACCAGATCGTCCTTGGCCTGGATGGTGTAGCCCACGAACATCTCGCCGTGGCCCTGCCCGTCATTGGGCGCCAGCAACCCGCGGGTCGGATCTTGCAGCACTTCGCCCGTGAGCGGGTCGATCGCCTGCAGCACCCAGGTGGCGGTGTTGGAGTAGAGATCCACGCCCGCGCTGACGCGCAGGATGAAGCCGCGGACCTGGCTGAAGTCGAAGTCGCCCTGGAACGTGCTGCGCCCCTGCGGGATGTGCACGGTGATGTCGCCGATCTTCAGGTCGCCGAGTTTGAACGTGCGGCCGTCGAGATCGGCATCCAGTTTGGTGACCACCTGGATGTCGTTGAGGTAGCGCGACGACTCGGACGGGTTCTGGAAGTTGATCGCATAGGGCAGATCCTGAAGGACCGGCAACCAGCCGGCGGTGTCCCAGGTCTGCGGCCCGGTGATCGAAGCCAGCCGGTCCAGGCCGCCCTGGGCCTCGAACAACTCGTCGAAGTTCAGGCTCTGGAACTCGCTGCCGTCCACCGGCACGGGGCCGTTGATCTGGAAGTCGGCCGGGAGCCCGGCCCCGCGGCGGTCGAAGCCCAGCCACGGCACGTAGATATGGAAGGCCTCGAAGTGGGTCGGCATGGACAGGCCCAGGTCGTAGTCTTCGAACGGCGGGAGCGCCGGGACGGGGATCTCGCCCTGGCGGTGCCTGCACGACCGCTCCTCGTAGCCCACGGCGGCCATCGTGCCTTCCTCATGGCCGTACCACGCACGGACCTGGTCGAAGAAGGCCACCAGGTCGCTGGTGGAGCGCACCTCGCTGCCCGCAGGCCCGAAGAGGATGCCCGAGCTGAGCACCGCCATCAGGCTCACGATGTGCTGTTGGGTGCGGATCGGCGGCAGGGCGCCGTCGGGACGCAGAATTCCTGCCTCTTCCAGGGCGGCCAGGTACAGGTCTACCCAGGTGTCGGCGTCGGCCACCAGGGCCACCAAGGATGCGGCCGCGGTCGTGTCGGCGAGGATGTCGTCGCGGAGATCCAGCGCCTCCTGGCGCTGATGGGCGACGAACTCAGCGCGGGTCATGGTGGTCGCCGCGGCGTAGATGTGGAAGCGGAACGGGATGAACGGAATCTCGCACTCGCCCGGCACCGCCACGTTCTCCTGGTACATGCCCACGAAGTCGAGCTGATCCAGGGCTGCGCCCAGACCCGGGCTGATCTCCGACACCTTCTCCTTCACCGCGTCCCACCACGTGCCCAAGGCATCGGGACCGTCCTCGAGAATGTAGTCGAGGTCGGGGAAGTTGCCGCTGACCTGCGCGCGGAAGTCGTCGAACGCCCGGTCAGCCATGGCCCGCAGGCCAGGATAGGTGACAATGTTGAAGCTGAAGCCGCCGAAACCGTCGGCCACCAGGTCGAAGATGTACCCCGAAGTGTCGAGCTGCCCGGTGGTGTTGGTGATCGATTCGATGCTCGCCCAGGGCACGTCGGCATTGGCCGTGCCGGCCGCGCCTTCCGGCGTGCCGCGCACGTTGGTGAAGAACTGCAGGAACGGCAAGCCGTACACGTACTGGTTCAGCAGCAGCTCCGGCACGCCCACCTGGAAGAAGGTATAGGGCGCGTCCAGGTTGCTGATGTTCTGCAGGGCGATCGAATAGGTCGCCTGGTCGCCCGCCGGGATGACCCGGGCCCCGCCGATGCCGATGGTGACCTCCGGCTCGATGGCCCGCTCCACCAGGAAGCGGTACGGCACTACCGCGGTGTCGCCGCTGGGGTTGATCACCTTCAGGTCGTACAGGCCGTGCGGCGCGCCCGTGAAGTCGAAGGCGGCGATGATCAGACTGCTGTCCACCACGTCCCAGGTCACCGGCTCGAACTCGGCGATGCCCGGGCGCACCAGCTTGATGATGGCCCGATCGCTGAACTGCGCGCCTTCGATGCGCACGGTCACGTGCTTGCTGTCGCCGCCGGTATCGGTGTCCACGTCGGTGATCACCAGGGGCAGCAGCTCGGCTAGGACGGTCACGTCGCCGCCCGCGGCCGGTCCGCTGAAGCCGCGCACCAGCACGTAGTAGCGCCCGGGCTGGGTGCCCGCCACGATGGCTGTGACGTCCGCCGCCACCGGACCTTCATAGCCCGCGTCGTAAGCCGCGCTGCTGGGCGCCGCGTGATAACGCACGAAGATCTCGTTGGCCGCGTTGGCGTTCTGCCCGTCGACGGTGAAACGCAGCGTCCGGTCGTTGGGCACGGTGATCTGGTACAGTTTCTCCTGCCCGGGCTTCAGGTGCAGCGTCACCGGGGCGCCCAGCACCAGTTCGTCCACGGTGACGTTGAACGTCCCGCCCGATGAGGTGGTGTTGTTGGCGTCCTGCACGTCCTCGAACACTTGGTTGAAGATGTCGGTGCGCACGATCAGGTGGTAATCGCCGGGAACCGTCGCGGGCAGGAGGATGTCCAGCGTCAGCGTGTACGTGCCGCCGGCCGCCACCGTGCCGGAGAAGGTACCCCGGCCCAGCGGTTTGTCGCCGATGTCCCAGGCCGCGTCGCTCGACAGGTACACGGAGTCGGACCAGGAGCCCGCCGCCGCCTCGGTGGCCGCCAGGTTCTCCACCGTCCACTCCACGTGGATCGGCTCGCCCGAGCGTCGCGGTCCCGGGAGCACGATATCGGTTACCTGCAGGTCCGACGGTGGCGGATTTTCGATCAGGATCGGCCCGGCCATCCGGGTGTTGTTCCGCTCGTTCTCGCCTTCGAACACCGCGGCGCGGTCGCTGCTGCCGCGCGCCGGGTCGGTAACCACGAACACGTACCACACGCCGAGCATGTCGGCCGGGGCGGTGAGCGTCGGGTTCTGGTCATAGAAGCTGTTGGCCGCCATCCCCCCCTCGTGGCTGAAGCCACCGATATAGCGGTCAGCCCGCGTGTCCAAAAGCTGGTCGCGCGACAGGTAGATCTGGTCGGACCACGCGCCCTGCAGCGGTGCGGTGGCGCCCGCGGAGACGTTGCTCACGCGGTAGCTACAACTGAACGGGCGCCCGCGCGTCGCCCGCTCGGGGACGGTCAGATCGGTCACCTGCAGGTCCGGCGGCGTGGCCGCCACGATGGTGGCCGCCCGCGCGGTGGTGTTGTTGCCCTCGCCCTGGAATTCCTGCACGTCGCCGGTCCCCGAGCCGCTCACCCCCGGCAGGCCGGGGGCCACGCTGCTGGCATAATAGCCACTGCGCCTCACCTCCAGGTCCGTTGCGCCAATGAAGTGGAACGGACCCTCGATCCCGTAGGGGATCGTCACCGTAAACGTGACGTTGTAGGCCTCACCGAGTTTCAGACGCCCGGAGTGCCGCACCTCGGCGTCGAGCATCTTCAGCGGGTCGCGCTCGTCGCGCAGCAGGTAGTCGGAGTTATCCAGCGACGGGTCGCGAGAGAGGTACAGCCGGTCCCACCAGCTCTGCTCGCGGGTCTCCCGGGTGCCGACGTTGGTGACCGTGTAGGTCACCGCGATGGTCTGCCCGGAGACAATCGTCGCCGGGAGTTGAATGGTGGTCACCTGCAGGTCCGGCTCGTGGTAGATCACCGGCAGCGTGCCCCGTCCCAGGTTGTTGGTCGGGTCTTCGTAGGCGTGCCGCGTGAAGAAGTCGATCGCGCCCCGGTTACTGCCGCGGTCGTAAGGCCACGCGTAGTCCAACGGATTTTCCGGATTGTGGGCGTTGGCAAAGACGTAAACGTAGTACTGTCCCTCGATCCCCTTGGGCAGCACCGCCTCGAAGCTCGCCGTGTACTGCCCGCCCGCGGGCAGCGTGGTCAGGTTGCTGTGCTGCGCCGTGCCCAGGAAGGTGGCACGGCTCTGGATGAAGGTCGGGTCCTTGGAGAACCAGATCGCGTCGGTCCAGTACTGAGTCCCGCTCCACAGCGCCAGCCCGGATACATTCGTCACCGTGTAGCGGATGGTCGTGCGCTCGCCGGAATACGCCACCGCCGCCGGCGTCACTACGCTCACCTGGACGTCCGGCACGCTGCCGGTCACGGTGGTGGCGGCCGAGAGCTGGTTGTTGGTCAGGTCGGCGTCGCCCAGAGTCGACTGGACGATCACGTACAGGCCACGGGCCGCGGGGCTGAGCGTGAAGGTCTGGATGTTGGCGTACGTCTCGCCCGGCCGCAGGGCCTTGACGTTGGGGAAGTCGCCCAGCAGCCACTCGTGCGCGCCGGGCGCGTTGCGGACGGGCTGGTCCGACAAGTAGACCAGGTCCGACCACGCCTCGCGCGTCTCGCCTTTCTTGCTCTTGTTCTCCACCGTCCAAGACACGGTGAAGCTCTCCCCCGCGACGCCCACGAGCTGC
>JALORE010000355.1 GCA_025459125.1 Planctomycetota bacterium
GCAAGGCCGCGACGGCCGAGGTGGCCAAGTGCGCGGCCGGCTCGGACCAGATGCTGTGCGGCGCCGCCATCAGCGCGCTGGGCAAGATCGGCGGGGCGGATGCCGCCAAGGCCCTGGATCAGGCCAAAGGCAGTGCTCCCGACAACCTGAAGCTGGCGGTCTACGATGCTCTGCTGAAGGTCGCGGAGAAGATGGCGGCCGAAGGCAACAAGGCCGGCGCCATGAAGATCTACACCGGTCTGAACCGGGAAGGCACGCCCGCCCAGGTCCGCGCGGCCGCCCTCAAGGGCATTGTCGGCGCCTCGAAGTAGCCGGGCTCGGTTGGCGTAGTGGGGTTCTTTGCCGGGTGGCAGCGTCAAGGCTGAGGCCCGTGGGCAGGGTCGTCGTGGGGCGTTGGGTCGTCTGTCCTCACAGGCACGCTGTCAACGTCCTCTCGTTGGGGCTGTCACCCGATCCGCTTGTCCGTGCCCGCGGGGACATGACGCCGGGATGGTGGTGGCGGCCAGGCCTTGGTCATGGAGTAGGACGACAGACATGGTTCAGGAATCGAAGATACTTATCCTCCTGCTGTTGGCAGCGTTGATCCTGGCCTTGCCCGGGGTGGGAATCGCCGGTGCGGACAGCGCGGCCAACAAGGACATCATCGACATGGTAATCGAAGCCCTGCGGGGGAATGACCCCCAACTGCAGAGCGCGGTGATTGCCATCGTGCGGGACATGCCCGGCCCGGAAGTCACCAAGGCCCTGGTGCAGGAGCTGCCGAAACTGCCGGCCGCCGGCCAGGTCCAGTTGCTCTCCGCTCTGGGAGACCGTACGGACGCTACGGCTCTGCCGGTGGTGCTCGAGGCCACCAAGTCCCAGGACGAATCCGTGCGGGTGGCGGCCCTGCGGGCCGTCGGCCAATTGGGCAACGCCTCCAACATCTCCGCTCTGGCGGAGCACGCGGCGGCCAGCCGGGGCGCTGAGCAGAAGGCGGCCCGCGAGGGCCTGTACCGGCTCCGGGGACCGGACGTGGACGCGGCGATTCTCAAAGGTCTCGCGGCGGCCTCTGCCCCGGTGAAGGCGGAGCTGATCGGCGCCATCGGCGAACGGAACATCGCCGGGGCGGTCGAAATGCTGCTCCAGGCCGGGAAGGATGAGAACCGCCGGGTGCGGCTGGAGTCGTACCGGGTCCTGCGGATCGTTGCCAGGCCGGAGGATATGCCGGCACTGGTCAACCTGCTGCTGGAGACCAGGAACGAGGCGGACCGTGGCGAGGTGGAGAAACTGGTGGCCGCCGTGGCGCACAAGATCACGGACCCGCAGCGCCAGTCGGCGGCGGTGCAGGCCGTGCTGCCCAACATCAAGGAATCCGCCGACCGGGCGTCGCTGCTCCGCGTGCTCGGACGGATCGGCAACGGCAGCTCGCTGCCCATCCTGCGGGCGGCCCTGAGCAGCCGCGAAGCGGAGGTTCAGGATGCGGCCATCCGCGCCCTGTCGGACTGGCCGACCGCCGAGCCGGTGCCCGACCTGATCAAAGTGGCCCAGACCTCGGAGAGCCAGGTGCACAAAGTGCTGGCGCTGCGGGGCTTCGTGCGGCTGCTCGGTCTCGAGAGCGACCGGCCCGCCGAGCAGACCATCGATCTCTACAAGAAGGCGATGGACCTGGCCGGGGACGTCACGGAGAAACGGCGCGTCCTGGCGGGTCTGGCCGGCGTGAAATCGCCGGCGGCGCTGAGTGTCGTGGCCGGCTATCTGGACGACGTCGCCCTGCACCTCGAGGCGGAATCCGCGGCGGTTCGGATCGGCCAGGCCCTCGTCGCCACCCAGCCGCAGCAGGTCAAAGACGTGCTGCAGAAGGTGCTGGCGGGTACGAAGAACGACACGATCCGCACCCAGGCCCAGGAAATCATCCAGCAGATCAAGCCCTGATCGCAGCACCGGATCGGGCCGAACCAACCCACGCTTTTTGAGGACGAAGGGACATGAAAAAGATACGGAAGACGCCGGGGCAGAGCGAGAAGCTGTCGCGCCGCCACTTCATGGGTGCCGCGGCCGCCGTGGCCGCTTTCACCGTGGTGCCGAGGCACGTGCTGGGCGGAGCGGGCCAGACGCCGCCGAGCGAGAGGGTGAATGTCGCCAGCATCGGCGCCGGCGGCATGGGTGGCGGCAACACGCAGGCCTGCGCCAAGGCCGGCGCGAACATCGTCGCCCTGTGCGACGTCGACTGGAATCGGGCGGCCGAGACGTTCAAAAAATTCCCCGACGCCAAGCCGTACAAGAGCTTCGTCGAGATGCTCGACAAGGAGAACAAGAACATCGACGCGGTGATCGTGGCCACACCCGACCACATGCACGCGATCGCATCCATCGCCGCCATGCGGCGCGGCAAACACGTCTACTGCCAGAAGCCGCTGACGCGCCTCGTCTCCGAGGCCCGGGCGATGACGGAAGCCGCCCGCAAGTACAAGGTCGTCACCCAGATGGGCAACCAGGGCCATTCGGGCAACGGTGTCCGCGACATCTGCGAGTGGATCTGGGCCGGCGTGATCGGCGAGGTCCGCGAGGTCCACGCCTGGACGAACCGGCCGGTCTGGCCGCAGGGCATCGAGCGGCCCAAGGAAGTCGATAAGGTTCCCGATACGCTCGACTGGAACCTGTGGCTGGGCCCCGCTCCGGAGCGGCCGTTCAATAAGATCTACCTGCCGTTCAACTGGCGCGGCTGGTGGGATTTTGGCGGCGGCGCCCTGGCGGATATGGCCTGCCACGTGCTGGACCCGGTGTTCTGGGCGCTGAAGCTCAAGTACCCGGTCAGCGTCGAGGCGAGCTGCACCGCGGTCAACAATGAGACCTACCCGCTGGCGTCCATCGTGCACTACGAGTATCCCGCCCGCGAGGGCATGCCGGCCGTGAAAGTCCACTGGTATGACGGCGGCCTCAAGCCCGAGCGTCCCGAGGCCCTCGAGGTCACGCGGCCGCTGAACCAGGAGTCCAGCAATGTCCTGTTCATCGGCAGCAAGGGCGTGCTCCGCTGCGGCGAGTACGGGGGCGACCCGCAACTGCTGCCCTTCGAGCGGCACCGGGAGTTCCTGAAGAACAAGCCCCCGCAGACCCTCCAGCGGATCAAGACCAGCCACGAGGGCAACTGGCTGGAGGCCATCCGCACCGGCGGCCAGGCCACGTCGCACTTCGACTACGCCGGGCCGTTCACGGAAATGGTCACGATGGGCAACCTGGCCATCCGTCCCGAGAACGTCGGCAAGAAGCTCCTCTGGGACGGCGAGAACATGGTCGTCACCAATGACAAGAAGGCCAACGACTTCGTCCAGATGCACTACCGCAAGGGCTGGTCGTTGGAGATGTGACAGGAAGTGTGAAGTTTGAAGTGGTAGGATGGGCTTCAGCCCATGCGGATGATCTCATCCTGCGAGCCTATTATAGAGGAGTTGTAGGGTGCGTACCACGCACCGTTCCGTTCAGTCCCGTCGTTGTGAGTCATGAAGAAGATGGTGCGTGGTACGCACCCTACAAGAGGAGAATCGGAAATGACCAAGAGCAATCTCACGCGTCGTCAGTTCATCAAGGGCACCGTTGCCGCCGGAGCCGTCGGGGCTCTGGGCTTCCCGAGCATGATCCGGGCCCAGGGACTCAACGAGAAGCTCCAGGTGGGGTTCATCGCGGTGGGCGGCCGGGCCGGCGCCCATACGGGCTACTGCCACAAGGCCGGCCTGCAGTGCGTCGCATTTGCCGAGGTCGACAAGACCCAGTGGGGCGGCGTCCATGGCCGCAAGGGTTGGGAGCAGGCCGCCGGGTATACGGATTGGCGCAAGGTGTTCGAGAATCACCGCAAGGATCTCGACGTGATCTTCGTGGCGACCCCGGATCACACCCACTTTGCCCCGTCGATGACGGCGGTTTCCATGGGCATTCACTGCTACACGGAAAAGCCCCTGACCTGGTCGGTGCGCGAGGCCCAACTGCTGGCGGCCGCCTATGCCAAGAATCCCAAGGTTGTCACCCAGATGGGCAACCAGGGCCACGGCGAGGACGGCTGGCGGCGGGCGTATGAATTCGTCAAGGCCGGCGCCATCGGCGATGTCGTGGAGTTCCACACGTGGACGAATCGTCCCATCTGGCCGCAGGGCGGCGACCGTCCGACGTGGACCAGTCCGGTGCCCGACAATCTCGACTGGGAGGCCTGGATCGGCGCGGCGCCGATGCGGCCCTACGCCGGTCCGCGCGAGGAGAACAACGAGCAGGGCAAGAAGCGCCGCGGGGAGGCCCGGGGTCCCTATCATCCCTTCAACTGGCGCGGCGTGGTTGATTTCGGCTCCGGGGCGCTGGGCGACATGGCCTGCCACACGACCGACGGTATCTACGCGATCATGAATCCGGGCTATGCCGCGACGGCCGAGCCGATCATCATGACCGGGCCCGTCAAGGACCAGTTCCCCGCCGGGATGGTGGTCAAGAGCACCTACCGCGCCAAAGACGGCCGGCCCGGTTTCACCACCTTCTGGTACGAAGGCTACAAGGAGGACGGAACGCCCTTCATGCCTGAGGTCCCGGAAGAGCTCAAGGTGGACAACGTCAAGCTGCCCCGCACGGGCAACCTGATCTTCGGCACCAAGGGCAAGATGCTCGTCGAGGGCGATTACTGGAACAGCCCGCGGCTGATCCCGAACGCGCGGCGCAAGGAGTTCGGCCAGGCCAAACAGGTGCTGGAACGCTCGCCCGGCCATCACGAGGAATTCATCATGGCCTGCAAGGGCGAGAAGCCGCGGGAGTTCAGCCAGTCCAACTACAGCTACTCGGGCCCCATGGCGGCCAACATTCAGCTCGGCAACCTCTGCGCCCGGGCGGGCAAGAAGCTTGAGTTGGACGAAGCCGGCAAGATCGTCAGCGATCCGAAGATCAACGACCTGGCCTGGCGCGAGCCCCGCAAGGGCTGGGGCCCACTGGAGATGAACGTCTAATCGGCTCCGACGAAACGGGTCGTAGTAGGTGATTGCGAGGAGCGCAGCGACGACGCAATCTCAATCCCTGTGATAGAGATTGCGTCGCTGCGCTCCCCATGACATCTCCGTGCAGGTTGTGCGTGCGGAGAGAACAGAGAAGGTAGTAGCAGTGAAGAATCCACAGCAGAAATCTCCCCACGCGGCCCTGTCGCGCCGGGAGCTCGTCGGTGCGGCCGCGGCCGTGGCGGCGTTTACGTTCGTGCCCAAACGCGTGCTGGGTGCGGCCGGCCAGCCTTCCGCCAACCACAAGCTCAACATCGCCGGCATCGGCGTCGGCGGCCGTGGCGCCTCGGACATCGAGGGCGTTGCCGGCGAGAACATCGTCGCCCTGTGTGACGCGGACCTGCGGAGCGCCTCCGGAACCATCAAGAAGCATCCGAATGCCAAGGTTTACCGCGACTTCCGCGAGATGCTGGACAAAGAGCACAAGAACATCGATGCGGTGGTCATCGGCGCCCCGGACCATATCCACGCGCCCGCGTCCATCATGGCCATGAAGATGGGCAAGCACGTGTACGTCGAGAAGCCCATGGCCCATACGATCTACGAAGCCCGCCGGATGACCCAGGTCGCGAAAGAGACCGGCGTCGTGACCCAGATGGGCAACCAGGGTCACGCGGGCGAGGGCCTGCGTCTGTACTGGGAATTCATCCACGCCGGGGCCATTGGAACCGTGCAGGAGGTCCATGTCTGGAGCGATCGCGCCGGCACGCCCGACCGGGCCTGGTGGCCGCAGGGTGTGGACCGGCCCCGGGACAGCGCCCCGGTTCCGGAGGGTCTCGACTGGGACCTGTGGCTGGGTCCCGCCCGGTGGCGTCCTTACGCCAAGTTCCCCAACAGCAAGGGCCAGCAGGTGGCCTATTGCCCCTTCAACTGGCGGGGCTGGTGGGATTTCGGCTGCGGCGCCATCGGCGATATGGCGGTGCACAACGCCGACCCGGCGTTCTTCGCCCTGGACCTGGGCGCGCCGACGGCGGTGCAGGCCGAGACCAGCCCGGTCAACGAGGAGACACTGCCCGTCTGGAACATCATCACGTTCGACTTCCCGGCCCAGGGCAGCCGGCCCG
>JALORE010000525.1 GCA_025459125.1 Planctomycetota bacterium
CCCGCGGACAGTCCCACCCGGTCGAGAGGCTGGTCTTGAAAAAGACCACGCCGATGCCCTTGTCCTCGTCGATCCGCGAGGCATCGACACGGCGCATCCGGCGCCCACCGATGTCCATATCCCCGCAGTCGTGCAGCGCATGGACCGCCTCACCCTCCTGCAAGGACCGGCCAATGGCCTTCTCGATCACGTCCAGCGCGACCCCGAAATCGGTCCGTGACGCCTGCCGCTCGGTCCCGTTCTCCACCTGGACGACCAGGATGGGCCAGACCCGCTGCTCCTGCTCCACCATGCAATAGGCGTCCCATGCCTGGCTCATGCGCACCCAGACCGACGCGGCCTCCGCCAAGAGGGACATCTCGGAGTATCCCACCACCTTCGGACTGTGGATCGGGATACGGTCCTTCAGCAGCCCCGAGGCCCGCACATCGGCCACCGGCACGGGCACCTTGTGCAGGGTGTGGGGCGCCTGCTCCAGCAGGTCCGTGAAGCGCTTGGGCGTCGCCGATAGGCCGATGACCAGGGGGACCCGGATCAGGCCCGTTTCGGCATGGCCCAGCAGAAAACGCTGGACCAGGGTCCGCGCCTCTTTGGCGAGCTTGCCGCCCGTCATACCCCGGTGCGCCTCGTCGATGACCACATAAAAGCGGTCCGGCATCGCCCGGGCGGTGTTCGAGAAGGTCGCCCAGATCGGCCAGGTGCGCCCGTCCCCCTGACGGGTCAGGCGCTTGTCGGTCCCAAGCTTCTGCACGTTGATGAAGTGGATCGAGCCCGGCTCCAACTGCTCGCGGTCGAAGCCGGCATCGATGGGCACCAGCCGATGGATGCCGATCCGGTCCGAGACCTGGATCAGCCGGCGCCGGGTCTGCTCGTTCAACTCCGGCATGTCCGAGACCCACAGGATGGCCGCATCCGGCTGGGCCGGAAGGCCGACCGCGCCGAAGAAGATGTCCTCGAACAGGGCCGCCATCATCACCGTCTTGCCGCTGCCGGTCGGGGCCGAGAACGAGATCGCCTGGGGGTTCTGGCTGGAGGCATGCTCGCGGGCAATGCGCACCTTCTCGCGCATCGCGATCAGCGCGTCCTCCTGGAAGCCGAACAACTCGTACTTCATCGTGTACCCCCCAGGTTCCCGGCGCCCGGCCTATCCGCCCCGGTTCTGTCCGTGTTGATCAGGAAGTTCTCCAGGTAGTCCCGGTAGAGTTGCACCATCGTAAGCCCCGGGCTGTTCGGCCCCAGCGCCTCGGTCACCTCGGCCGCCATCTCCTTGAAGGCATCCCCGGAGTCGGTGACGATGAAGACACACCGCAGAACGGGTTGGCGGGCGGGGCGAAGAAAAGCGGCTCCGCCTCGCCCTTTGGAAGCTCTGGCCGCAGCCCGATAGCCCCGGCCTTGAGCCACAGGAGCGGCAGAATCTCGCGGAAGGCCCGCTTGAGGGCCACGCGGTCCTTGTCCAGAAACTCAAGCCGGAAGAAGGCCAGATTCGCGGCGAAGCCATTGGCCAGGGGGCGCTTCTCCTCCTCCGGGACCAGGACCGGGCCCAGCAACGCCTGGACTTCATCCCTCAAGGTATCGAACCGGACCTTGCTCTTGGTCACGATATACAGGTCGGTGATGTGGTCCTGCCCGTCCAGGGCCGCGAGCCAGTCCTCGCCCGCCCCCTCGTCGAACAGCACGCTGGCCTTGTGGTCCGCGGAGACGATGAAGGGACAGGGGTCCGTGACCAGGGTTTGTGGTAACCCTTCGATGAGGGCGACGAGCTGCTTCTTAACAAGCGGGCGCGCTAGGACGGTATGATCTATGAAAGCAATCTGCTTAACATTGCGGTCACGCTCCCGCTCAGTGGTACTTCCGGTCAGATACTCCCCTGGCAGCAGTGCGCCATCGTCTGTCCCACCCAGAATCGTGAACTTCGACCGCGGCCAGGTTACGGAGCGGCAGATGCCAAAGGCTTCCCACTCGTCATCGCCTGGTTGCAGGCCGCCTGCACGCAGGTTTTCCGTCTCCTCCACCGATACCTCGTTGTTAGTCACCAGAATGCATCGCCGCTGGCCGCCGTCGGCGGCATTAAGCAGGTTGACGGCATTCAGTGTGGTGCCGCTGCCAGCAAAGAAATCCAAGACCGCGGCATCGGGCTTGCCCTCGATGAAAAACCGCAGCATGTCGCGCACAGCGTAAAGACTTTTCGGAAATGGAAACCTGCGATTCGGCAGGATGTCGCCTAGCAACCGAGAACCGTACTGTGTGGCGTCGTGGCTGGCGATACGCCACTGACTGCCAGGTACGGCGAGGACAAAGCTGGCGTCATTGTCTTCGACGATGATGGAACCGTCGGCTGCCCGACCGATCTCACGGAATTCACCGCGCTGGATCTTGGCATGCTCGCCATCCTTGAGGATGTAGATTACAAAGCCCCGCTTGGCATTACCACCGACGCGAACTCGACCCTGCTCATTCCGGGCTTTGAATGTCTCGTTCGACCACTGCCAGTTTCCTTCAGTCCCATCTTTACGAATTGGCAGGACGGAAATCAGCCCAAAAACCGGTTCCGCACGAGATAATCCGTCGGCAAGCGGTTCGCCGACACGTTCGATCGTCCGAGTATCAGGTCTTATGTAGATTGGGTAGAAGCAACGAGGCGAATGGCCTCTTGTCGCATTCGTCCCTGATCGGCGCAGCAGGTCCCATCGGATATTCCCAGTGTGGGTTCTCCCCTTGCTGGATACCCACTCCCGGTTCAGACGCAGTCGTGCGGGTGCAGAATCGCCGAACATAACGAAAAAAGCGTACTCGTCACTGCGACCAAATCCACCCGCACGGGCCACGCTTGCCGGATTAATCATGGTGCTGACCATTTGGATGCGTGCTTCTGGGAAGA
>JALORE010000356.1 GCA_025459125.1 Planctomycetota bacterium
GCCCCGGGCGGAGTGGGCGGACACGACCACCAGCGAGCGCGCCGCCGGAGATCCGCCGAAGACGCCGTCACAGGCGGTCAGCAGGCCTGCCATGGTGCGCTCGAGCAGCGGCAGCGACGGTTCCAGAACGCGATCGAGGGCCAGAAGGGCGTCCACGGATCGAACCTTCACCCTGGCTTGGGCGTGATCCCCGATGAGAACAAAGGAGTCGGTCAACGCGACTGTGTCCTTGACCGCGAAGGTACACGGATCCTCGGGAAGCGCCTCCCAGGGAGTGGAAAGCCGGCAACCCGCCGGCAGGTCGAAGTGGACGGTGATGTCCCGCATCGGGGCGACGAAGAACAGAGACCTCCCCGTCCAGAACGCCCCCCGGTCGGTCAGATGGGGCGCTTCATCGATGCCATAGGGCAACTGGTGTTTGTCGTGCAGGAGCGTGACTTCATATGTGAACGTGACAGGTGCTTTCGTATCCAGCCGGATGTCCTCGCCCGTTTCCTGGACCGTCGCCTGTGCCTCCTGTGCGGACAGAAGCCGGAGGTTTCTCACAAAGAAGCGGTAGCCGCCAGGTACCGAGGGGGCTCCATTATTGTCCATGTGCAGCCGCACGGGGTGGTTTGTGTCAATGGTGCACCGGACCTGGACGACGCTCCAGATGTCCGGCGGCACCGTGACCACGTATCGGACGCCCCGGGCCGGACGTTCCGCGGAGGGGTCTGTTGGGTGCTGGACAGCCGCGCCCGGGTCTTGCGATGGTTGCGTCAACGATTTGAGCAGCCGGCTGGCCCGAACCACCTCATCGAGTTGTTTCCATTTCGGAGCTGCCAGCAGGAGGATGCGTCGGTCTCTCCGGACCGCCGCGCATTCGATGGTCTGGCCCTGTGCGAGAGTTCTCTCGATGTCCGACCAGGGCTGAGGCAACAGGTCCGCGTATCGCGGCGGGATACGATCCGCGCTGTCGAGCGAGAACAGCAGGATTATAACATCTCCCGGTTTCGTCTGGAATTCACCCCCGAAAACGGCGTCGTAATACTTCTCCTCGTGAGACCGGCCTGTGATGCCGGCCGCACAGGATTTGACGATCTCCACGATCTCCTTGAAAAGGGCAGAGGAGACCTCCCGGGGGTCCAGAATGTAGAAACCGGGCCGTCCCACGCGTCGCGCCGGTGCCCCGGCATTCGCGTCCGGAGCCGGACGGATGCTCGCTGGCGCCGGGGACAGACTCCCGGCGGCCAGATACCCCTCCGGCACGACCCTGAACTTGTACCCGCCGATATCGCTGAAATAGATCCGGTCCCGAGCTTTCCGGAAGTCAGGAGGCATGGGATCATCGGTATAACGGGCCACCAATTGCCGCACGACGTCGCGGCGGCTCTCGTCTTTCCCCAGGGCCAACAAGCGGTCGAGCATTTCCACCTCGCGGTTCGAAGCGAAGCCGAGCGCCTTGAGCTCCTCATCGACGCGGTAGACACCGTCGTAGTAGATCAGCTCCACATTGGCCTGGTAGTAGGCGGCCAAGCCCTCCGGATGGTCGCGGTACTCCTCCCCGAGACTCTTGGGGAACGAACGCAGGATGAACTGCTTCTGGTCCTCGGATACGTAGGGGAGGTTCGACGCCAGCGAGACGACTCTCCTGCGATCGTCGGCGCGCCAACGCACCAGCGGAGCCTTGCCGTCGAAACGACGGATGTACTGAATGCAGTTGAGCAAGAGCCGCCGGCCGGCCTCCGTCATCCGGGATGGCGGATCGCCGTAGCCCCACTGCAGGACGTTGCCGTGCCGGCCGATGCTGATGGACCCGTAGCTCTTGCCATGGTTGAAACCGACGGCAACCGCCTCGGTATCGGGTGAGTCCGTGAAGCCGTAACAGCTTGTTACGGCGTTGCCGCGCGCGGACTCCTGCACGCGCCAGACCTTGATCTGGTCGGGCACCGGGCCGGGGCCGGGATAGGTCTCGCGATAGACCGACGGCGTGGCACGAGACTCGAATGGAGGCCGGACCGCCAACGGAGTCCGATAGACCTCATGGCTGAGCGGCTCAGCATGAGCCGCGTTGTCCAGGCAGTTTCACAAGTACCCGGTCTTGAGCTGCCAGGAGGAGCACAGCAGCGCCCCCGGAGCACCGAGAGTGATCACGGGGCGGGAGAAGCTCTCGGAAACCTCCGGTCGCGGCTCGTGGAATTCGGTCCAGTCCCCATCCAGGAGCGTTACGTCGAAGCCCTGGGTGTCGGTTTCCCGGAACGTCCGAGCATTGCCGGTCTGGACCACGTCAAAGTGCACCCTGAGGAAAGCGACGAAGTCCTTTTCGCGGTCGGAGTCCGGCCGGCCGGCATAGAGAATCCTCAGGCTGCGATTCCAGGGCGGATCTCCGCCTGGGAGTTGAGCCGGCTGTCCCTCCGCGGCGTTGCAGAGCAGGGAAGACAAGGCGAGGACTAGAGCGATGGTCCCGACGGGATGTATCCCGGCGCCTCGACAATACACAACTTTGGCCATTGTGGTTCCTCCAACGTCTATTGATATGATACTGCCGGCTGACTGGAAACGTGAGTAGAAATCCCGCACCTTGCCTGTGGCGATGAGCCCGCGTGTTATCGGGGCGTTTTCTCCTCTTTGTTGACGACCGCTCGGATGCCTTCGGGAAGATCGAATTGCCGCGGGTCCATAACGACGTTGTGCTGGATGCTCTCGATAAGAGTCAGCGTCTCCACATTCCCGACCTTTTGCACCGTGCGATGGGCATACAGAATGCCGTCGACTGGTCGGTAATCGGCCATAGTGATCTCCACGTTCTGAGCCCCTCCTGCGCCGGGAATCGTGTAACATGCCTTCATCGGCAGCCCCGTTTCCTTCGAGTAATACACGGTGATGGGCATTGCCGGCTTAAGGCTTTGCACGACCTTGTAGCATGACTGCCCCTCTACCAGATCGATTCCAAGACACTGGAGGTTGTCGTACGTCTCCCGATATCGTGTTTCATCGAACACGTACTGTGACAGCAAGAAGGCCTTTTCCTGGCCTTCCATGATCCTGGGACCGGTCATGGGATTCAGCTCCCAGACCACCGCGCCGTCGGTGCCTTGCCTGATCGTTATCTGGCCGGCGACGTCGATTTGGGCGTGATGCCGATTGGGCCTGACTTGATGAACCGCCAGGAGGCCCTTGAGGCCGGCCGGCTTGATTTCCACCGTGCCGCGAACCGAGCGGTTCCTGATACCGGCCAGTTTCTCGCGTCCACCGATCCGTTGGAGGCAACGTTCGAGAATATCCACGCCGGACGGCAGAGGTTCCGTGGACTTCGGGTCTCCCGGAGCCATGACCTCGTGCGCGGGGGACTGTCCCGAAGCCGGAGGAGAGGGCACCGGACGCGGGCCGATCTTGAACTCCAACCGGCACCAAGGGTGCGGATCGTCTTTGGCGCGCCAATATTCCTTCTGCAGCGGCTGTGGTTGAGTCTCCTGCGGCAGCGTGCGGATGAACTCCTCGATACGGCGACCATCCTCCGCGCGCATGAGTCTCGCGCGACGCACGACTTTCTCTTTGAAGGCGTCGTCATAGTATCCCGGAATGGAGGAGGCCACCATGTGCCGGCCCAGCGGCCGGCAGAAGACCAGGCCCGTGAAGACGTCTTCGTACCTGAGGTTGCCGGAAAGAGTGAAGTACGTGTGCAGATCGAAGAGGTCTCGGCCAAAGGGGGAGCCTGCGAAATCGAATCCTACGGAGACGTCCCCCAACCTCCAGAACGCAGCGTCCCAAAGGCCGTCGTGAATGGGACGATTGTAGGTTCCCTGGTACTCGCCGGACAGGCCGCCGAAGTCCAACGCGGTCATGTTCAACATGACGTTGGCCGTCTTGTCGGGGAATGCCTGGAACAGGAAATCCGCGGTGTTGTTGCCCCCGGTCTTGAAGGCATGACGCGTGTTCATGATGACTAGCGCCTTGGTCCGTGAGGAGCTCGACTGTCTGATCGCTTGAAACCGGGCCGCAATCTGGTCCGCCATAATCTGATCACGCCGGGGGATCTCCGTACGCCAATACCGCGCGTAATCCTGCGGAGTCTTTCCCTCCCATTGCCAGGGAACATCGCTGAAATGCAGGGCGATCCGGTCCTCGACGGGCAAGGTTCTGTTCAGGTGATAGAGCTTTTTGAGATAATCGAAGATATTGTTGTTGTGCCATCCGTACGGCCAGAGCGGAAAATCTCGGAGCAGACCGATGAGCTTCTGTTGCAGAGCGGATTCCTCCAGGTTGGGAGCGTTCAGGACCTCCTCCAATGCCTTTTGCTGGCTCACGGAACCGTATTCGGTGAAGATATGTCCGACACTGGCAATGAACTCCGGGTGGCTGGTCAATTCGTAAATGAATTCCCATTGCGTGGTTTCGGGATGCGTTCGCTCGGCAAGAATGACCAGATCATAGGTGTGAAAGAGCCGGAGCAGGTATTGGATGGGCGGCTGAGCATGATCATGCAAGTAAGACACATAGGGTTCCAGCTCTTGTGGCTGGTAGAAGATGACCTTGGTACCCGCTGAGTCTGTCCTGTTGGGCATTCCGGCCGCAGAGGGGGTCTGGCCCATGCAGGGGCAGAGCAACACCATGATGCCCCATCCCACCAGGCTCGCTATCGCCCGTCGCAGGTCGAACCTCGTGGGGCTGCGGAAGCCCGTAGTGCTGTGGTTTGCCGGAAACATGGATCTGCACTCCTCGCACTCATATCATAGATGAGTGTCTTCTCGTCGTGACAATGATGCTTCAGCTTCACCATGGGCTCCAGTCTACGGTCTCCAACCCGATTTGGTAATTCACCACACCCGGGTCCCTTCCCGATTGACCGAACTCGTAGGTGGTACCATTGAGCCCAATTCTGATCCTCTCATCATAAAAGCTGTCGGGTAGCGCCTCCGATTTCTCCCGCACGACGGTGGAATAGGGACTGAATCCCGGCGCAGCGGCGTTTCCGGTGACGTAGATTTCATACCGTTGGAGAACAGCATCGTCCACCGCCACACGGAAGAAGGGCTTTAACTGAGACAGGTCCGTCGGCAAGTCGCCGTTGTTGGCCTCCGTGTACTTGCGCAGAGATAGGCTCAACAGACGGCCAAACCTCAGCTTGGCCGCCGTGCGAAGCAGGCTCACGGCTTTACGCACATCTTCGTCTGATTCCGTCGTCGCCAGCTTGGCGGCTTCCAGCCAATCCTTGTCGTCGGCAAACTGCAGCTCGGGGATGCGTCGCTCGGGCTTTTGCTCCAGGTTCAATTTCAGCAGCGCTACCCGGGCGGCGGCCAAGGTGACTACCGCAGATACGGGTGGATTAGTTGCGGATGCGGGGAGAGTTGGAGGCGGCGTGCTTGGGGTTCCCGGGTCCTGCCGCATGGCGGGCAGCGGCGATAGCACGAATTCGCGATGCATCCGGCGGGTTCCCAGCGGTTTCGGACCCAGCGGTCTCTCCAAGGCCGCGTAGCCAGCGGCAGCGACGCGCACCTGCTTGTCCGGCGTGTACCAGCCCACGTGCAACAGGAACCAGCCTGCCGAAGAACTACGCGCCGGCGCCAGGGATTCCGTGCTACGAGCCGTGAAAGGCTCCCGGGAAACCGTCAGTTCCCACAGCCATTTCGATAACCACGAGCGAATAGAGCGGCTCGGCGCGACGGGCTGATACGAAACGCTCAGTTCCGCGTTGGGAATGGCTCGGCCGGTAACTGCGTCGCGCACCTCGCCATAGAGACAGACGTTAGTAGGCAGGAACAGTATTCCGCCAATCAGCAGCGCGACCAGAATGCCCGCCATCGTGACCGGGACCATGGTGCGCCGCCCCTGAGTGGCCCACCAGCAAAACGCGTACAACGCGGCCACCAGCAGGGCGAGGTGAAGCATGCTCCACGCCAGCGTACCGTTCGAACTGTGCCACAGCATCCAGCCCGCGGCGATCAAGAGCGCGGCGGTGCCTTCGAACTTCCAGCCCAGGAGGAAGCCCAGGGCCATCAAAGCGAGCGCGAGGTAATTCAGGAGCGTGCCCCCGGATTGGAGGGCCAGCGGCGGCAGTCCCG
>JALORE010000096.1 GCA_025459125.1 Planctomycetota bacterium
AGGTGCGGTGGATCAACGCCAGGCGAGTGAGGCCGTGGGCGAGTTCTTCGCGAAGAACAGTTACGCCGGCAAGCGGGTCCTCGTGATCATCCCGGACAACACCCGGTCCGGCCCCATCGGCGAGGTTTTCAAGCTGCTCTACGAGCGGCTCAAGCCACAGGCCCAGGCGGTCGATTGCCTGGTCGCCCTCGGCACGCACCAACCGCTGACCGAGCGGCAGATCTGCAAACGGTTGGCCATGCCGATCAGCGAGCGCAAGACCACGTATGCCTCGGTGCAGTTCTTCAACCACGAGTGGGACAAACCCGGAACTTTCGCCTCCATCGGCCGGATCTCCGCCGACGAGATCGCGCAGATCAGCGGGGGCCTCTTCCGCGAGGAGGTCGACGTCCGGCTCAACAAGCTGATCTTCGATTACGACACGTTCCTGATCCTGGGCCCGGTCTTCCCGCACGAGGTCGTGGGCTTTTCCGGCGGGCACAAGTACCTCTTCCCCGGCATCGCGGGCAGCGAGATCATCAACTTCTTCCACTGGCTGGGCGCGATCATCACGAACCCGGTGATCAACGGCTGCAAGTGGACCCCGACCCGCAAGGTGGTCGAGAAGGCCGCGTCCTTGATCGACATCCCGCACGCTTTGGCCGCGATCGTGGCGGTCGAAGGCAAACTCAAGGGCCTGTTCCTCGGCGACACGCTCGAAGCGTGGGAGAAGGCGGCGGACCTGTCCAACGAGGTCCATATCATCTACAAGGACCGGCCGTATAAGACGATCCTGGGCCTGTGCCCGGAAATGTACGACGATATCTGGACCGCCGGCAAGGTCATGTACAAGCTCGAGCCCATCGTCGCCGACGGCGGCACGCTGATCATCTACGCCCCGCACATCAGCGAGGTCTCCTACACCCACGGCAAGGTCCTCGACCGTATCGGCTATCACGTCCGCGACTACTTCCTCAGGCAGATGGACAAGTTCAAGGACGTGCCGCGCTCGTCGATGGCCCACTCCACTCACGTCCGCGGCTGTGGTACCTACGAGAACGGCACGGAGAAACCGCGCGTCAACGTCGTCCTGGCCACCGGCATTCCCAAGGAGCGTTGCGACCGGATCAATCTGGGCTACATGAACCCCGCCCAGATCAAGGTCGCCGACTACGAGAACCGCGAGGCCGAGGGCGTCCTGGTCGTCCCCCACGCCGGCGAAATCCTGCATCGGCTGAGAGGCACAACGCCTACGTAGGATGGGCTTCAGCCCATGCAGTAGAATGCCGAAATACCCTGCAAATTGATGATAACATCATTAGATCGCAAGGTATGTATCAAGAGAGAATGCGGACGGGCAAGCTGCGGAAGCTTGCGGATGCGTTCCCCGTCGTAGTGGTAAGCGGGGCGCGGCAAGTGGGCAAGACAACCTTACTGCGCCATGTTTTTCCGGACTACGACTATGCGGTGTTCGATCCCAGCCTTGATCTGGAGGACGCGCGCGGCGAGCCGGACCTCTTTCTTCGTAACCACCCCCCGCCCCTTGTTCTGGATGAGGTCCAGTATGCGCCGGAATTGGTCTCGGCCATCCAACGGTACGTAGATGCGAGTGGCCACCGTCCGGGGATGTATCTGCTCAGCGGCTCGCAGCAATGGCAGGTATTCCGCTCCCTGGCCGAGAGTCTGGCCGGACGCGCCGCCTTTCTGGATTTGCGCGGCTTCAGTCTCCAGGAACTCGTCGGTGCGGGTGCATCCACCTGCTGGCTGACCCGCTGGCTGGAGGATCCCCGGGCCTTCGTCGAGCGGGCACGGCAAACGAATCCGCAGTTTGCCGGCGCGCTATGGGACTGGCTCTGGCGTGGCTTCCTGCCGAGGGTAACCGCTCTGGATGAGGAGTTGGTGCCCGAATTTTGGATGGGGTATCACCGGACCTATGTCGAGCGGGACGCACGACTGGCAGCCAATGTAGAGGACTGGCAGCAGTTCGGTATGTTCCTGCGCTTGGTCGCCGCCTTGACCGCCCAGGAGATCAACTACAGTCAACTGGGGCGAGAGGTTGGCATGACTCCTCAGACCGCCCGTCGCTGGTTGAAAGTCCTCGACGGGACATTTCAATGGTTCGAGATCCCTGCCTTCGAGGGCAATCTGCTCAAGCGGGTTTCATCCAAGCCCAAGGGTTACTTGGCCGACACCGGGCTGGTTTGTCACCACGCGCAAATCCGTTCGCCGAAGAGTCTGGGAGGACATCCCCTCCTGGGTCCCCTCTTCGAGACCGCCGTGGTCAACGAGATCCTCAAGCAAGCGAGCACCCTGCCCGGCCGGACGGGATTCCATCATTGGCGTTCCGCCGGCGGCGCAGAAGTGGATTTGCTCGTCGAACGCGACGGCGTGTTGTATCCGTTCGAGATCAAGTTGACGGCAAACCCCTCCGGGTACGATGTCTCGGGTCTGACGGCCTTTCGCCGAGCACACCCGGCCCTGCGGATCGGCCCCGCCGCCATCCCTTGGAACACGATCGGACCGGCTCAGACGCTGCGCCAGGACCAAGAATCGCCGACCGCGAAGACCACGAGACGGAAGGCGTCTTGGTCGCCCCCTCACTAGCGAAATCCTGTACCGGCTGAAAGACACGACGCACATATAGTACCGATTACGACTGAGTTCTTCGTGCACCTAAACCAAGCTCTGGGTGGCAGCGGCAAGCGCAGCTTGCCGATGATCCATGCACACATACGGATACCAGCGGCAGGCTGCGAAGAGGGTTCCCGCCCGTTCGACTGCCTTCAAGGCAGGCTCTGCGCGCCGGTGACGGCAAAGTGGCATGCCTGAGCTAACCCACATGGTGCATCGGGATTGTAAGACTCTAATATACAAGCACTTGCGTCGGGGACGACTTCGAGGTACGCGAGTCGCCGCTTGCCGATATCGAGCTTGAAGGGAGCCCCCGGATTGTGTAGAATAGGGCTGGTGCATGGTCTCCCAGAGAGCCACTATAACACTGCCGCTCACTGAACGAGGACGGGATCGATGGCAGAGAAAACGAAAACCGTCATTCACTTCCGGACCCTCTGTGGAATCGTTCTCTTGCTGATGGCCCTGGCGGCATCCGCGTGGCGCGGGCCTCCTGCTTGGGGACAATCGGGCTCGGGCAGCGGCCCCCCCAAGGCCGGGTCACCGTCCGGCGGCGAAAACGACTGGTTCGTTTACTTGGGCAACAAGGCGCCGCCCAAAGCCCCGCCCAAGCAGATCAATGCGGCCGAGGCACTGCCGCCGCTGCCGTTGCCGGCGACGCCGTTGCGGCGGACCGAGCGGAAGAAGCCGCCCCAGCCGGAGACCCTGATGGGCAAGGTGATCTGGGGAGAGTCCGCCTCCTTCACCGACAGCACCGGCGACCAAGTGCAGATCGCCGACTGGAACCTGTGCCCCACGGATGTGGAACGGCTCCTCGAAAAGGCCCGCGAAACCGGATTGTCCTATCACTGGACCAACGTCAACCTCAGCGACTTCCAGCTCGATCCGAAGACGCTGCCCGCGCTGATCTTCAGCGGGGCGCGGACGCTGCGACTCAGTGACGCCCATCTCCAGGCTCTGCGCAGCTACGTCCTCGACGGCGGCACCGTGATCTGCGACTCGATCGCCGGCTCGCCGTTCTTCTACGAGTCGGCCAAGCAGGCCTTCCTGCAGGCTTTCCCCGAATGCCGCTGGCGGGTCCTCCCAAGCGATCATCCGCTCTACCACATGTTTGTCGACGTGACGCGCGTGTCCTACCCCCGTCCGCAAGGGACGAATGAGCCGCTCCTCGAGGGCATGTACATCGGCAGCCGCGTGGGTGTGCTGCTTTCCAAGTATGGGCTCGGCTGCGGCTGGAATCGCGATACCGACCGGCTGGCCCAGATCCCCAAGGCCGCCTATTACGACATCAAGAGCGCCGGCGAGATCGGCGTGAACCTGACGGCCTACCTCGTCGGCTACGCGGATGCCGCGGTCGTCGAGGCCCGCCCGGAGATCTACGCGGCCGCCGACCAGAAACCCCCGACGGACGAGTTCGTCTTCGCCCAGCTCAAGCACGAAGGGGCCTGGAACGTCCACCCCGGCGCCGCGACGAACCTCCTGACGATGCTCCGCCGGCACACGACGATCCGCGTGAACCTCAAGCGCATCGTCGTGGACCCGGAGAAGGACGATCTGACCGGTTATGCGTTCCTCTACCTGACCGGCCTGGACGATTTCTCGTTCGCGCCCCGGGCGGTCGCGGCGTTGCAGCAGTTCCTCCAGGCGGGCGGCTTTCTCCTGGTCAACAACGGCCTGGGCCTGGGGACCTTCGACCGGGCGGTCCGGCGTGAGCTCGCCCGAATCCTGCCGGAGGCGAAATTCCAGGTGCTTCCCGATGCGCACGGCCTCTACAGCAGCCTCTTCAAGATCGAGCAGGTCGAGTACAGCCCGGGACTGGCACAGGCGAATCCCTCCCTGGGGAGTCATCCCTATCTGCAGGCGGTCTTCCTCGGCGGGGACCTGCGCGTCCTGTACAGCCCGTACGACCTGGAGGCCGGCTGGCTGCCGACCAGCTTCCCGCTGCTGAAAGGCTACGAGCCCGCGAGCGCCGAGCGGCTGGGAATGAACATCATTGCGTATATCATGACCCATTGAGAAAGACCAGCAGGCCAAATTCGTGTCATTTGTGTGAATTCGTTGTTCAAGACAGGTTTTGGTTGCGGCCGGAGGCCGCGCTGGACTCGGCCGCAACCCAAAAGGAGAGAAACGAAAAGGGCAGAAAGGAAGATGGGGAGAACCGAAGAAGGTTTCGCTTTCCGCGTTTGTTTTCCTTTCTGTCCTTTGTTCAAAATCGAGAATATGTCACCTGGAATCATGGGCACTCTCATAGAACTGGAGAACAGTACATCCCATGTCTTCTGACGAAACTTCCACTGTGTTATGCCCCAAGTGTGGCCACGCGTACGATGTTCCCGTGGGTTCAACGAAGACCCGGGCCCGCTGCAAGTGCGGCTGCAAATTCAACCTGCTGACCGGCGAAGCGATCGATGCGGACACCGCGGTCGCGGGTGCCCCCGCCAAGGCCGCGAAGGGAGGACCAGGTGTGAAAGCGGAAGTCTCGAGCGGCGCTTCTGCACTTCACACTTCACATTTCAAACTTCCCACTTCCGATAGCGACAGCCTGGCCCAGGTCGAAGCGCTCGGGCGAGCGAAGGAAGCGGTCCTGGCCGAGGTCGGCAAGATCATCATCGGCCAGACGGACGTCCTGAGCCAGATCCTGACGGCGTTCTTCGCCCGCGGACACTGCCTGCTGATGGGTGTCCCGGGATTGGCCAAGACGCTGATGGTCCACACCTTGGCCCAGACGATGCGGCTGGAGTTCAAGCGGATCCAGTTCACGCCGGACCTGATGCCGACGGATATCACCGGGACCCATATCCTCCAGCAGGATCGCGACACGCAGGACCGCCGATTCGTCTTTCAAAAGGGGCCGGTGTTCACGAATGTCCTCCTGGCGGACGAGATCAACCGCACGCCGCCCAAGACGCAGGCGGCGCTGCTCGAAGCGATGCAGGAGCGCAAGGTCACTGCCTCCGGCGAGACGCACGCCCTGCCCAGCCCGTTCCTCGTGCTCGCCACGCAGAACCCGCTGGAGCTGGAAGGCACCTATCCTCTGCCCGAGGCGCAGCTGGACCGTTTCCTGCTGTTGGTCAAGGTGGACTATCCGAACCTGGAGGAGGAGCAGCGGATTCTCCTGTCCACGACCGGCCGGGACGGCGAGGCCGTCAAGAACCTGCTCGACGCCCGCGCGGTGCTGTCGTTCCAGGAACTGGTCCGCCAGGTGCCGGTCAGCGATCACGTCGCGCAGTACGCCGCCCGCCTGTGCCGGGCCACGCGCCCGCAGACGGACGAAGCGCCGGAATTCGTCCGCAAGTACGTCCGGTTCGGCAGCGGGCCCCGCGCCGGGCAGGCGCTCATCCTGGCCGCCAAGGCCCACGTCGTGCTGAACGGCCGGTTCAACGTCGCGTGTGACGACATCCGCCAGTACGCCCTGCCGGTTCTGCGGCACCGGGTGATCCTCAACTTCGCCGCCGCCAGCGAAGGCCTGGATGCGGACGCGGTGGTCAAGAAGCTGCTGGAAACGGTAGGAGAAACATAGAAGGAAGTGTGATTTGAGATTTTGGATTCTTGATTTAGGAAAAGGACCCTCCCGAACTCGCCCTCTTAAATCAAGAATCACACATCAAACATCAAAAATGAAAAATGGCTGATTCCACGGGTTATCGTTATCTGCCGCCGCAGATGGCGGAGCGGTTGCGCGGGCTGGAGATCGCGGTCCGCCGGCCGATGGACGGCAGCCACCAGGGGCTGCACCGCTCGCCTTCGTTCGGCTCCTCGGTCGAATTCGCCGAATACCGCGAGTACGCGCCCGGCGACCCGATCGGGCGGATCGACTGGCCGGTGTACGCCCGCAGCGACCGGTACGTGATCCGCCAGTTCCACGAGGATGTGAGCATCCGCTGCACGATCCTGCTCGATACCTCCGCGAGCATGGGCTACCGGCAGGATGGGCCCATGTCCAAGCTCGAATACGGCTGCTACCTGGCCGCAGGCCTGATGTACGCCATGATCCAGCAGGGCGACACCGTCTCGCTCATCACGTTCGACAAGGACATCCGCCGGCACTACGAGCCCTGCGGCACGTTCGCGGGCCTGCGCCCCATGCTGCTGGGCCTGGAAGAGGCCCGGCCCGAGCACGAAGGGAACATCGAAGCGGCCCTGCACGTCGCGGCCGAGTTCAGCAAGGGCCGGTCCCTCGTCGTCATCATCTCCGATTTCCTGCAGGAGCCCGACAGCATCCTGCGGGGCATCCACCATCTCTACCATGACGGCAAGGATGTGACGCTCCTGCACGTGCTCGACCCCGCGGAACTGTACCTGCCGATGAGCGGTCTCGTCGAGATCGTCGCGCTCGAAACGCAGGAGAAGCTCACCGTCGACTTCCGCCAGGTCCGCGACGCCTACCTGGAGCAGATGCGGCTCTACCTGGAGCAACTGCGGCGCGGCTGCCAGGAGGTCCGGGCCGACTACCTGCTCGCGGAAACCCGCAGGGACGCGTACGACGTGATTCTCAAGAGGAGCCGGGCGGTATGATCTTCGCGGCCTCGACATTCCTGGTGCTGCTGCCGCTGGCGGGTCTGCCGATCGTCTTTCACCTGGTCCTCAAGCAGAAGAAGCGCACCATCGTCTTCTCGACCCTGATGTTCTTCCATCGCGTGGACCCCAAGCTCAACTCTCACCGCAAGATCCGCGAATGGCTGCTGCTGGCCCTGCGGGTGCTGATGATCGCCCTGCTCCTGCTGGCCTTGTCACGCCCGGCGCTCCGCTCGACCGTGGGCGCCGGCGGCAAGCTCTCGCTGGTGGCTCTCATCGACAACTCCGGCTCGATGACCGCCGGCGCCCAAGACAGCGACCTGACCAAGCTCGAGTGCGCCAAGGAAGGGACGCGGCAACTCCTGATGTCCCTGGCCCCCGCGGCAGAGGCGGCGTTGGTCCTGTCGGTCGAGGACGCGACGGCCGCGGTCCCCGAATCGCTGACCGCCGACCGGCAGGCGCTGCGGGAGTGCCTGGACCGCATCGGTCCGACCGAAGCCTCGGGCGATACCCACCGGGCCCTGGCGCGGGCTTTCGCCCTGCTGCGCCAGACCACCGCGGGAGGCGGCGCCGTGCACGTCTTCACCGATCTCCAGCAGGCCGAGTGGGGCGAGGCGGCAAAACGCTTCGAAGCCCGGGAAGATCGTATCCAGGTGATCCTGCATCGGATCGGTACCGCGCCGCGACCGGAGGCCAACGTAGCCGTCACCGGCATTCAGTTTCCCGAGCAGAGGATTCTCGTCGGCCAGCCTTATGAGGTCGGGGTATCCCTGCGCAACAATTCCAGCGGCACGGCGGACATCCGCATCAACTGCATCAACGGTCAAGGCGCCAAGAGCACGCAGAATCTCTCCCTGCAGAGCCAGCAGGTGACCACCGTGCGGCTGCCGATCACCGCGAATGAGCAGGGATTCCATTGGCTCAGGGCCTGGGTCGAAGGGGATGGTTTTGCGGCGGACAACGCCGCCGGCATCGGGCTGTTCTGCGAAGGGATCGGCGCCGTCCTCTTCGTCGGGGCGCCGGCGCAGTTCGGCGTGCTGCCCATGGCGCTTTCCCCCGGCGGACGTGGTGAGCTGACCGGCCTGGCCACGCAATTCGCGCCCGCGCTGCAGCTCGATCCGGCTCAGATGCCGCTTCTCGTCGTGACGACGTGGGAATGGCTCGCGAATGGTACCGCCAACACCACCACGGCGATGAAGTACGTCGAAGCAGGAGGCAACCTGCTGGTCGTGCCTTCCCTGTCGCGGGGATCCGCCGCCGCGGCAACGCAAACTGTTGATGGTCTGGGCGCCGGCCTGCGGGCCCGCGAAACCCACAAGAGCGGCGTGCGCCTGGAGATCCTCAATCGCAGCGTCCCCTTCTGGCGGCAGATCGAGCCAATCGTCGGCGACCTCTCGGCCGAACCCATCGCAGCCTATGCCTTCTGTCCCCTGGAGTTCCCTTCCGGCTTCACCTCCCTGCTCGGTGCCGGCGCCGGCAAGATCGTCCTGGCCCAGAGACAATTGGGCCAAGGCAACCTCTTCGTCAGCGGTCTCGCCTTCTCTTCCCGTTGGAGCACGCTGCCCCTGTCGGGACTGGGGGTGGTGATGGTTCAGAGGCTCGCCGTTTGTAGTCGGCCCGTAAGGGCATATCCGGAAACCCCCGGAAGCGTCCCGGCCCAAACCTCACATATCCTGCCCTTGGTGGCCGGTGAGCGTCCCAGCGCCTGGCCGGCGGGCCAGGAGACGGAGATCCTCTCTCTGGCGGGCGATCCCCTGGAGTGGAAGGGCCGGCCGGCGCAAGCACCCGCCTTTGCGCGGACCGGCGTCTACCTGGCGACGACCGGGGATCAGAAATGCTGCATCTCCGTGCGTGCCTCCGACAAAGAAGGCGAAGACCGGTTTCTCGCGGGCTCCGACGTGCCGATCCTGGGCCCCGTGGACCACACCGTGGTCGCGTTTGACCCCGACTCGGATTACACCCGCTATCATGCCGGCCAGGCGCGGGTCATCGAGCTGTACCTCCCGCTGCTGCTGCTGGCGACCCTGGCGGTGCTTTTCGAAGGGCTGCTTGGCACGTCCCGGGTGCGTTCTTCCGCCGGGCGCTCGTCCCCGGTCGCTGGGCCAGTCCTGATGGGGAGGGAAACGTAATGGGTTCCCTGTACTGGCGATCCCCCCTGCCTCCCCTCCTGGGAGCGGCACTGCTGCTGGGTATGGGTATCTGGCTCGTGTTCCTGTACCGGCGTTACCGCGTGCAGCATTCCCTGCGCCGCACGGCGGCCCTCATGCTGCCGAAAACCGCGGCGGCGCTGCTGGTCATGCTGGCCTACTTCGACCCCGTCTGGAAGATCGTGCGCGATCCCGACGCCACGCAGAAAGTCGCGGTACTCATCGACAACTCCTCCTCCATGCAGGTCCCGGACGCCAAGGAAGGCGGCCGCGCAGTACGGGCAGCCCAACTCCTGGACGAGATGAAAGGCAGCCTCGGGCGGGTCATCACCTGCGACACCTACGAGTTTGACCAGGAGGTCAAGCCCTACGCCGGTGCTGCGCCCCCGGCCGGCGAGATCCGCGAGACCGACCTCGGCATTTGCCTGGCAACCATGGCGGACAAACCCGACATCGCCAAGTACCTGGGTGTCGTGGTCGTCACGGATGGCGGCGACGAGCTGATCCAGAACATGCGCCTGCCCGGCGTGCCGGTCTACGTCGCCGGGGTGGGCAGCGATCCCGCAGGCTGGGACGACCTGGCCATTGCGAGCCTCGATGCGCCGGCCATCGTCGAACCGCTCAGCCGGTTCACCGTCGCCGGAGAGATCGTCACGCGCCAAGCCACCGGCCGGCTCACGCCGAGCCAGGCCCAGGCTCAGGCTGTCCTGGAGGAACACGCCGACAACGCCTGGCTGGTTCGAGCCACGGCGCCGATCGATCTGCGCCTGGAACGGCAGCGCGTGGAGCTGAATGTGGAGAGCCCCGCCGACCGCGGCATACGCGACTACCGTCTGCGCGTGGAACCGCTGGCCGGCGAGCTTTCCGCGCTCAACAATGTGCGGGCCTTTGCCGTCGAGATCGGCAAGGACAAGCTGCCGGTCCTGTTGTTCGCGCAGGAGGTAGGGTGGGATTTCAGCTCGGTCCGCCGGGAGCTGGCCCGCGATCCCGCGCTGGCGTTGACGACGCTCTTTCGCATCAGCGAGGAGCGTTTCGTCGTGCAGGACAATCGCCAGGAAGGCGATCAGGTCCTGGAGGCAGGCTTCCCGACCGAGACCAAGGTCCTGGACCTCTACCAGTGCATCATCCTCGGCTCGTTCCCTGCGCCCCAGTGGCAGCCGGCGCAGATGCAGGCCTTGCTGGAGTACGTTCGGCAAGGCGGCGCGGTGATCTTCCTGGGCGGCAAATCCTCCTACGCCCAGGGTGGTTACGGCGGCACCGCGCTCGAGCCGCTGTTCCCGTGGCGGCTGGAGGGAGCCGGCCGGGAGCTGCGAACGGGACCGTTTGCGGTCAACGTGCCGGTCGCCGCGATGAGTCATCGCATCGTGGCGGAAATGGTCACGTCGCTCGCGCGGGACAGCAAACCGACCATCGAGAGCCTCAATCCCTCCGGGTCCCTGCGTGCCGGCGCCGTCGCGCTGCTGGAGGCCGGCGCCGGCGGCGGCAGTGCCCCGGTCGTCGCGCTGCAGCGCTACGGCCAGGGCTCCTGCCTGGCCCTGGCCACCGATACACTCTGGAAGTGGACGCGTGCTTCGCAGCCGTTGAGCGCGGCCTTCAGCCACTTCTGGCGCCAGGCGGTCCGCAACGTCTCGCAATGGCAGGAAGGCGAGCGTTTCCTGTCGGTCCGCTGGGACCAACCCCATTATCGCCCGGGCGAGCGGGCCACGGCCACGATCGGCGTCGCCGGCCGCTACGGAACCGGGCAGGTTCATCTGAAGGCCGCGCTCGTCGTAGGTCGTGCGTCCCCGCACGACGTCTTGGCGCGTGGGGACGCCCGCCCCATGGAGCGTGAACAGGCCGAACCGCTGGAGGTTGCCGGCGTCCTGGGTTCCGACCGCGAGTTCACGGCGAACATGATCTTCCGCCAACGCGGGACCTATGTCTTCGACCTGCAGGCTTTCGTCGGCGAGAAGCCGCTGGAATCCTACGAGAAGACGTTGCGCGTCGGGCCTACGCTGACGGAGGGCGCCAAGCTGGAAGTGGACCACGCGTTCCTCGATTACCTGGCCACGCAGAGCGGCGGCGCGTACTTCCGCGAGGGGGATTTCGGCCGGCTGGCCGAGACCCTCCGCAGCCGCGTGGTCGAGCAGGCCGTCACGATCGATATGCCGCTCGTCCAGCACAACTACGTGTATCTCGTGGCGTTGCTGCTGATTCTGGCGGCGGAATGGACGCTGCGCCGGAAGATGAACCTGTTCTGAAGGAGAGGCAAAATCGAAACGCAAAGACACAGAGTGGGCACTCCGTTTGTCATGCTGAACGCGGCGCAGCGGAGTGAAGCATCTGGGCTGCAACCCGGAACGATCCCGCGTTATGCGCGATGCTTCCACTGGGCGGCTCAGATCCTTCGCTTCGCTCAGGACGACAAAGGCGCACGCGTGGGCCGTGTAGGATCCATCGCCGTCTGCATCCTGTTGTTCGTCCTGCCAAGCTGGGCGGCGCAGAAAGCCAGGAAGGACGGCTCTCGGCCGGCAGAGGTGTGCTTATCAAACGGCGAGGTATTTACCGGAGATGTCTTCCTGACACCCGGGCGGAGCTTCAAGCTCAACGTCCCCAAGGCCGGCGAGTTGAAGACCACCGACATGATCACGGGCGAAGATGTGCAGTACGGCAAAGTCCGCACGTTCACCTTTGACCCGGTCCGCGACATCCAATTCGACCCGGAAAAAGAGGTGATGACGCGCGACTGGCGCTTCATCGAGACGACCAAGTACGACGAGAAGACTGCCGTAGCGGATTACACGCCTGCGAAGAAGGAATTCTCCGGCCAGCCCCACCCGGTCCGTTATCTCGCCGCCACCGTGACCTTTGAAAGCGGCGAAACCCTCCAGGGCCATCTGTACACTGCCACAATCTATTTGAAGACCAAGGACAAGACCCTCCGCTGGGTCCTGCGCAGCAAGGATCAGGGCAAGGAAGGCCAGTCGCTCGACGATCTCGTGTACGTGGAGCGCGTCCGAATGCTCGATGAGTCCAAGGAGATGACCGCACAGGTGAAACTGACGCTCACCGGCGCCAAGTTGGGAACAAAAGACGCGGTACAGGCACTGACGCGCCAGTCGCTGACGCCCGTGCCCACGAAGACCACGAGCGAGAATACCTGCGTCGTCACCTCCGCCTTCGGCGAAGACCTCTACCTGGCCCTGCGCCGGGAGGGCAAGTACGTGGTCGGCTGGCCGGAGCAGAAGGACCCCCAGTTGTGGACGCTCGCCCAGGACCACGTCAACCGGATGAGAGATTTCTACAATGAGCGGCAGTTGCTGGGCGCGATCCTCGGCCCGGACGGCCGCGAGGTCCTGACCCTGGTGAACCTGCGGCGGCGCATCGCGCCCACGAACTTCGGCGAAATCGGCGGCGAGTGGGACAAGGAAAAAGGCGCCCTCGTCGAGCCCTGGCGGCTGAGCATCTGGCGCTGGAAGTACGATTCCCAGACCCGGGAGCTCGCCCTTACCGATCGTGGCACGTTCTTTCGGCTGATCTTCCTGCCGAAAGACCCGACGCCAACCGTGGAGCTGTCCGAAAGCCTGTGGCACATGCAGCGGACCGGCGATACGATTGTGGTGGGTGCAAAATGATCCGACGCAAAAGCACAAGCGCGCGTGGGCCAGCCGGTGTCGAGACCATGGCGTCCTCGGACGGGGGCGCTCGCGCCCGCGACACGGGGCAGGGTCCGGTCGCCCAACTTGTGGGCAAGGGCCGGCGGATCATGCTCGCCAACCGTCTGGCGATCGGGACCTTGATCTGCGTGGCCGGATGCTTGGGCATGTGGCTGCCGCTGTGTCTTTTGGACAATGCCCTGCACCTGCCGCCGGGGTTGCGGCTGGCGTTGTCCCTGGGAGCAATCACCGTCATGGCCTGGCTGCTCTGGCACCATGTGATTCATCTGTTGCTGCGGCCCCAGTCGCTGGCCCGCGCGGCGTTGACGCTGGAAGCGGCCTTTGAAGTCCCCGAGAACCTGCTCATCAACGCGTTGTGTTTCGAGGGGCGCACCTTCCACGTGGCGGAGAAGCCCTTCGCGCGGCAGACGGTCAAGGCGGCCCTGGCACAGATGCCCGCGGCCGACCTGGGCGAATTGTGGGACAAGCGCCGGATCACGCGCTGGGCCATACCCATCCTGCTGATCCTGCTGCTGTGGAGCATCTACGCGATCGCCTTCGGGCGCCAGGCGGCCAATGCCCTGTCGCGTTATCTGAGGCCTTTGGGCGACACGCCCCCGGCCGGATCGATCACGCTGGAGATGACACCGGACCAGAATGTGACACTGTCCGAAGGAGACAATCTGGATGTGACCGTCCGGATCGGCGGGCAGCTCGAAACCCTGCGCAGCTATCCGCAGATCTTCTGGCGGGATGACGGCGCCACGATCGATCCCGAGCAGCCGAAAGGCGAGAAGGTGACCTTGCGGGCCGCCGGCAGCGAATCGCACGAGTTTCACCACACCTTCGAAAAGGTCAACCGCTCCTTCATGTTCCGTGTCTTCGCGGGGGATACCTACAGCGCTAATGTCCAGGTGACGGTGAACCGGATTCCCCGGATTGCCGAGTCGCACTTCCGCGTTGCCGCGCCGGCGTATACAGGTCTGGCGGTGGTCGACAGCATGGGCCCGCCGGAACCGTTGTCCGGACTGCGCGATTCCGAGACCCTGGTGACCGTCCGCTTGGACAAAGAAGCCGAGCGCCTGCGCTGGCGAACGCCCCAGGAGACGATTGACTTCGAGCCGATCGGCGGGCAGTGGCAGGCCAAGACACGTTTGCGCCAGCCGGGTACCTATGAGATCGATGTGGGAGTCTCGGAAGCTTCCAAGGACGTAACGATCGCGTCGGGGGCGATCCTGCTGCGGCAGGATGGTGTGCCGCAGGTCGAATTCGAGACCGAGAGCAACCGGCTGCTCGTGGATCCCGGCCAGCGGCTGCAATTGCCCATTCGCGCCTCGGACGATTTTGGCATCCGGCACCTTCAGGTGACACTCCGCCAGAGCCAGGCTGACAGTAACTCCGTCGTCCTGCAGGAGTGGACGTACGAAGGGCCGCCCGGCAAGAAGACCTCTCTCACGGAGACGCTGCTGCTGACCATCGACAGCGCGCGGTTCCAGCCGGGCAACAGCTACGTGCTGGAAGCCTCCGGCCAGGATTTCTGTCCGCAGGGCAACACCGGCCGTTCGCAGCCATTGACGCTCCAGGTCAAAGGTCTGGAGGAAATGAAGGTGGCCGCCGATGCCCCCAGCGCGGGAGCCTTCGAAGCTCTCAACAAGGCCATCCAGGCCCAGCAGACCGCGCTGGGCAATACCCGCAACCTGATGACCAACCTCGACGATGTCCTCGTCGCGGGCCGCAAGGCCGCCGAGAATGCCGCGGCCCTGGGCCGGCACCGGGATGAACTCGGCAAACGGCAGGGCCGTGTGGGCGAGTGCATGACCGAAGCCTGGAACGTCTCGACCGAGCCGCGGCCCGCATTCGTGCAGAAGCTGGTTGCGCTGCGCGACAGCGAGCACAGGCAGACCATGGAGAAGATCGCCGCCGTGGCCGGCACGGATCTGAAACCAGAGGCAGTTCAGCGCTCGTTGGGATCGGTCGAACGGTTACAGGCATATATCCTCGACCAGTTGATCGCCCTCAAGGGCGATTTCACACGGCAGCAGCAGGTCGAAGCCCAGAAGGCGGCGGAAGAAGTCCTGGGCCAGCCCCAGGACCTGGGTCCCGACCCGGATGAGGCCCTGGAGGCTTTCAAGAACGAGTTGGAGTCCTTCGTCGACGAGCAGAAGCGGATCATGCACGACCGACAGATGATTGCGGACCTGCCGCCGGAGGATTTCAGCGACGAACACAAGGACCAACTCGAAGCGTTGGCGCTCGACCAGTCGAAGCTGTCCGAGATCCTCGACAAGGCCGTGAATGACTTCACCAACCTGGACCTCCAGGATTTCGGCGACAACACCATAGTCGAGAAGACCAAGAGCGTCTTCGAGAAGGCCGAAGAGCTGGCCAAGACCGCCGCCGAAGCGGCCGAGATGCGCCAGGCCCGGCAGGATGCCTACCGGCTGGAGACCGAGGCGGTGGAAATGGCCGAGGAGCTCATGATCAACTGCGAAGCGACAATGGGTTTCTACGACAACATCCAGTTCGTCGCGGAGATTCCGGAAGACGAGCAGTTGGTCGCCCCCCTGGCGGACCTGCCCGCCGAGTTGGAGGACCTGGTCGGCGACCTGATCACCTCGGAAGAGGAAATGCGACCGGAAGTGGAGGACATCGGCAGTTATCTCAATTCGCTCGATCACACCGCCGGTCCCATCGCCGACGGCACCATCAGCAGCACCAGCGCCAAAGGCAAGACCGGTGACCAGAAGCCCGAGGACAACATTATCCAGGGCCGCAGCGGCGCCGGGCGGACCGGTATGTCCGACGGCCAACTGGTCGAGTCGGTGGCGAAGGCACTGTCCGACAACGAGTACGGGCTGCGGGAGCGCACCTCGAACACGCCCCTGGAGAGCGGCCAGGTGAAGGATGAGGACACCAAGGCCCAGACCGGCGGCACCGGCCTGGGCAAGACCACCGACGGCACCACGCTGTTCGGCGTCGGCGGCCGCCTGCCGGCCAAGGTCCTGGAGATGATGAAGGAGACCGCGGCCACACAGATGGAGATCCGCCGGTCGGCCCAGGAAATCGCCCCGAAGCTCAAGACCCACAATCTGCCGACTGCGGAGCTGGACAAGTCCATCAGCGCCATGCGCCGCGTTGAGGAAGCCCTGGCCCAAAGAGACGGCGTCGGGATTCGGGAGGCCTACGCGGCGACGCTCGATTCGCTGAGCCGGTCCCGCAGCGCCCTCGGCCGGCAGGTGGTCGCGCAGCGAACGCAGGACGCCGCCCTAGCCCGGCGGCTCGACGAGATGCAGTCCCAGGGCACGGCCGGCCGGTTCAAAGGTTATGAGCAGATCATCAGCGCCTATTTCGAGGCCCTGGCCCGCCAGGACGCCGGCCGGGAAGGAAACACTCCATGAACCGTGCGGGAAAACTCGAAGGTCGAAATTCGACAACTTCCGGTCGTCTTTATTCAGGGTTTCGCATTTCGCGTTTCGGATTTCCCCATCTTGTTCTCTTGCTGGGATCGTTCCTGTCCTGTGCCGCGGTGGCCTCGTCCAGGTCGTGGCATGTCCCGGATGCGGTGCTCAAGTTCACGATCGAGGCCGACCCCAACCGACCGACGCCGCCGGGCATCCATGTCTCCGGACGCAAAGACACCCATGCGGACTGGAACGGCAGCTACTACCGGATCGACGGTAAGACCTACAAGGGAGCCCTGGCCATGACCTGCCCGGGCCAGGCCACCTACGGCTGCAAGGAGGAGTACCGGCGATTCACCGCGTTGATCGGGGTGCGCGAGGATGCCGGCGACACCGCGGCGATCGTGTTCGAGGTCGCGGCCGGCACGCGGAAGCTGTACTCGTCGCCGCCGCTGACCAAGTTCTGCCCGCCGATCGGAATCGATGTGCGCCTTCCTCCCAAGACGACGCAGATCGTTCTGACCGCCAAGGGCTCCGGCTCGGAGGGACACCACTGGGCCGGCTGGGTGGACGCCGGTTTTCCGACACGCGACGACCGCGCGCGGGTCGGATGTGTCACCCTGCCGGTTCCGGGCTTCGACCCCGCGCAATACGAGGCGGTCATGTTCACGTCCAACGGCCTTTCCGTCGGCAGCCGGCGGCTGGCGACACGGGACGGCCAGATCGATCTGCTCTTCTTCGCGGGCCAGGGATGGTCGACCTACTACGTCTACTGGGTCCGCACCGATCGATTCATGGCCCCGGCAAAGACATGGGAACCCGATGCCGGCCTGGTCCTGGAGACGCGGCGCATCGACAAGAGCCGCCAACGCGAATGCGAGGACCCTGCGGGAATGGCGAAGGTCTGGAACGCCGCGGGCCCCGCGGTCGGACGCAGCTTGGTCCTGGGCGTTCATCACGGCTACCCGGTGCATCCCCTGCTGCTGGACGCGGCCGATAACAGCGCCGCCAAAGGCGTCGTGGCCCTGTATCGTTATACCGGCTTCTTCGAGGCCGACCGCGCGGGCTCGTATCTCTTTGCGACCGCCTCCAACGGGGGCTCGCACCTGCTCGTGGACGACCAGCCGGTCGTCAGTTGGCCGGGCAATCACGACTACCGCCAGGGAATCCGGGGGCAGAAACAGGGCAAGGTGACTCTAGAGCCGGGTGTTCACCGGTTGGACTACTTCAACTACGGCCCCTGGGGCACGATGTTGGCGCTGGCCGCCTGGCAGCCTCCCGGCGGCAAGTTTGGCGTGATGACCGGCAACGATTTCTCTGCCGTCCGGGGCTTCGTCGCGACGGGCGTCGAGAGCAGTCCCGCTGAGGACAAAGTGAGCTTCGATTGGGACGTCGTGGACGACTGGCGGTTGGATCCCACCAATGTGGTGATGGTCCGGATGCGGTTCCGCGCGCTCCCCGATCGCCGGCTGGAAGACAAAGGGCGGAAGACAGAAAGCGGCAAACAGAAGACGGAGGATGGAAAACAAAAGACAGAGCCGTCGTCCGTCGTCTGGACATTCGATGACGGGATCACGCGGACCGGGCGGACCGTCGAGCGGGTTTTCCTCAGCCCCGGCCGGCATACCGTCAAAGTGCAGATCACCCGAGACAACGAGGTGCTGGCGGAGACGTCGCAGGCCTTTCTGGCCGCCGGCGCCGCGGAGAAGATCTGGGCCGTCCCGCGCGACCCGGAGGCGTTCCAGAAAGGGATCGCGCAATTCGACTTCCGCACCCGGCCGATTCAGGAGGCGGTCCGCCTGTATACGCTCGGCGCGCAGATGCAGGAGCCGGTGTGGAAGAACGCGGCGGAACAGGTCCTGCTGGAGCGGGCCACCGAATTGATGACGCAGCCTTCGTATTATCCTCTGTGCCTGGAGTTGATCGCGCACCTGTGTATGCCGGCACTGCAGCGCTACGAGCAGGCGCTGGATCTCTACACGAAGCTCCGAGCCAGGACGCGGGAAGGCTCGGGCTCCCCCGTCCGGCAGCAGACGATGGTCCTGGAAGGCGAGCTGTGGCTGCGGTGCCTGGGCAAGCCCGATGCCGCCCTGGCGCTGCTGAACCAGGCCCGCTGGGAGAAGGCCCAGGACAAGACGTCGACGATCCGCCACGGCTTGGCGCGGGCGGAGGCGCTGCTCGCCCTGAACCAGCAGGAGGAGTTGGCCCAACAGATGCGCCAACTGGCGGACCTGCAGAAGCCCCAGGACGCGAAGCGACAGGAATTGCGCCACGCCGGATTGCTGCACGAGGCCCAGTCTCTCGTGAACGTCGCCCGCCTTGCCCAGCCAAAATCTGCGATCCAGGATCCGCCATCCGACCGCCTGGCCCCCTTGGACACGGCGATGGACAACCTGCAGACCATCCTGAACGAGGACCCGCAGCAGGTCCTGTCCCCGGGCTGGAACCGGGTCCGGCTCGATATTCATCTGGGCCGGGGCGAATACCGGATGGCCCGCTCCCTGGCCGAGCGCTTGGCCCACCTGGAGATGACGCCCTACGACCGCGCCGAGGTGCTCGTGCGACATGTGGAAGTGCTCTGCGCGCTGGGCGAGCCGGATGCCGCCAGGAAAGTTTGGGAAGACCTCACCCGGGTCTTCCCCAATTCCGAACATGTCTCACAGGCGCGAGCCACGCTCGTGGAAGCTGCGACCCGGACTCGCGCCCGCCAGCCCTGAGATGTGGCGTTCCAGTGCGGCTGCCGCACCCCCGGACGAGCCTTGTGCGCACCCGATCCGCAGGATAGTATGGGTCCGTCCGGCGCGGGTGTCCCATCCCTGGCCCCGAGCTCACGGGTGCTCGCACTGGTTGGTAGTGTGCTCGTAAGAGCATGAAGAACAATGGAATATTGGGTACCGTGTGAGCGCCTTACCCAATATTCCGGTGTTCCCACATTCCGTCAGTGCGTAGGAAAAGAACGCCTTACGGCGTCACTACGAACCGGGAAACACCGTCCGACCGCCTGGAGGTGCATGACCTATGATATGCCTCGTCCTTCTCACTCTCGTGTCACTGATGGGCAACACCGCATCGTCCGCCGACGCGGTCCAGCCGGGGACTGCCGCTATAGCTGGTCCGGTCCCAGAACCCCGGGTGACGCTGTGGGAGATCGGCAAGGCCGACCGCAGCAACGCGGAATTCGCCCTGGCCCCCGGCGGCTACGCCCGGTTCACCGAAGACGGTTTCTTCGTGGTTGGCAGCTCGGACCCGGCGCAGGACTGGCCCTATGTTCATCCCGGCCCGAGCGACGGTTGGGCGGGGTCGCGTCCTCATACCTTCATCGTGCTCTTCGGGCTCAAAGGAACTGCATGGGCTAAAGCCCATCCTGCGCGTTCTCCCGCCGCAGAGCCTGCCCCCGACCTGATCGGGGGCGAATGTCGCCTGGCGCTCCACCTGATCGATACGCACGCCTCGGGACCGCCCACGGTGCGCGTGGAGGTCAACGGCCGGGCATTTGAGCGTTCTTTGCCCCCCGGCGCGGGCGATGCCTCCGTGCACGGCCAGA
>JALORE010000357.1 GCA_025459125.1 Planctomycetota bacterium
GGACGGCTCTGCCAGAGACGCTTGTGATACGCGTAACTGGCGATCAGCGGCACCACCGACGTCGCTTCGGCATATACCATCTGCTCGTACGTCGTGTCCACCTTGCCCCAGGAGGAAGCCTCCTTGAGCGTCGAGCTGGAGCACGCACCATCGCGCACATCGGCAACTGTGATCTGCACCGCGTACTTATGCATATCGACCGAATGCCCCAGGATTTCTGCACAAATCACCGTATCCTGGGCGAAGTTCTTGGGCACGCCGCCGCCGATCATGAACAGGCCGGTGACCGGCGCCTGGATCTTGATCTCGGTCAGCTCCCGGAAGTCCTTGACCGAGTCGATGGAGACGTGCGCCTCCGGGTTCTGGACCTGGTGGCCGACCAGGCCGAAACCGGCGCTGGAATCGGAAAACGCCGGACAGAAGATGGGCACGTCCCGCTCGTAAGCCGCCAGAACGAGCGAATCCGGCTTCTTGCCATGGGTCTTGAGGTACTTGCCCATTTCCCGAATGAACTCCCGGGAGGAGTAGGGCCGTCGTTCGAGCGTGTCGGCGATGGCTTTGATCGTGTTGTCACACGCCTGCAGTTCCTCCTCGTCAATGAAGGTATCGTAGATCCGGTCGATATACAGTGCCCTGAGCTTTTTATCGTCGACCGTGGGGCTGCCTTGATAGTGCCGGAAACCCAGCGCCTCGAAAAAGTCCATGTCGACGATCGTGGCCCCGGTCGCCACGATGGCATCCACCATGTTGTGGCGGACCATGTCGATGTAGACCTGCATACAGCCGGCGGCGCTGCTGCTGCCCGCAAGACACAGCAGGATCGTGCAATCCCGGTCTCCGAGCATCCGGTTCAGAATGTCGGCGGCCCGGGCGGTCTCGCGTGCGGTGAACGACATCCGGCGCATGCCGTCAATGATGGGGGTGGAATCGAAGGCCTTGACGTCAATGTGCTCGACGTGCTCCTTCAATACTTCTCGCTTGTCCATGGTCTCCCTCAAGTACATAGCTCAATGTCTTGTAGATCAGTTTGGCCGCGAGGAAATCCGGCGCCCAGTTCGCCTCGACCGGGCACATTTCCACCACGTCAAACCCGACCACGGTCCGGCGGCGGCCCACCGCCCGGATCAGGGCCAGGACGTCGTACCACATCAGCCCGCCCGGCTCGGGTGTCCCCGTGGAGGGCATGATCGCTGGATCGAACACGTCCAGATCGATGGTCAGGTACACCTGCCCGGTCAGCTTGGCCACCACGTCATCGATCCAGGCCAGGTGGCCGCAGATCTTCTCGGCAAAGAAGACCCGGTCCGGCACCAGGGCCGGCTTCTCGCCGGCATCCATGCTCCGGATGCCTACCTGGACAATCGGGCACATTTCCCGAATTCTGGCCATGACGCAGGCGTGGCTGTACTTGGAGCCCTCATATTCATCCCGCAAATCCGTATGAGCATCGAGTTGCAGGACCGTCAGGTCGGGGTACCGCTCCACGTGCGCCCGGGCGGCCCCCGTGCTCACGGAATGCTCTCCTCCTACGACCACGACGAACTTACGGTTCGCGAGGTGCCCTTGCACGCGCCGGTGCACCGTGGCGACCAGCTCCTCGGGCTCCAGGTCCCCCGCCACCGGCGCATCCGTCCAGATGCCGCGGCGGTACACCTCGGAGTCGGTCTCGATATCGTACAACTCCATGTTCGCGGACGCCCGGAAGATCGCCTCGGGACCGCGGTCCGCGCCCTTCTTCCACGTGCTCGTGCGATCGTACGGCACGGGCAAAACGACAATCCGGCTGCCGGCCGGCTCCGCGTAGGGCGAGGGCAGCCCCCCGTAATTGACGGTCTCGCTCATAGTCATTGACGCAGGTGATTCGGCCCGAGGTCATACTCCGAATCGAACAGGAACATGGCGATGGCCACGGTCGTCGTCCAGAGGTCCTTCTTGCCGCGGGCGGTTTGCGTGATATTCGAGGTGCGAATGATCAATCCGCTGGATTTGTAGACCTGCTCTTTCTCGGACCAGGCCTTGTTCGGGTCCACTTCCAGTCCCAGGGTGGTTCCCAGCATGCCGGCGGCCAGGTCTTCCGCCAGGTCGGAGGCTTCCTTCTCGTTCATGCCGTGACCGTGGACCTCGCTGAGGTAGCCCCACTTGCTCTCCTCCTTCGGCACCGCGATCCCGACCGAGGAAGCGACCAGCCGGCCGTGCTCGTCGGTGTCGGCCCGCGCCATGACGCAGTGACAGATCCCGCCCGGCGTCAGCAGCTTCAAGCCCCGTTCCCGGCTGATGATCCGGCAGCGCGGCGGCAGAATCGAGGAGACCTGCACCAGGTTCTGCTGGGCGACGCCGGCCTTGCGCAGCGCTTCCTCAAACGACTTGAGCTGATACCTATGCCGACCGACGCCCTTGGTCAGGAAGACCCTCGTGGGAACCAGGTTGAGCATTTCTACCTCCCGTCATGTGCACAGAATCGTCGTTACGGCAGCCCTGCCTCGGGCGGGCCCCAGCGGACCCCAATCCAGCCTGCGAATTATAAAGAGCGGCGGTCCCTTGGCAACGAAAATATTCAGAAGGTCAGGTACGGCTCGGCCCGGCGCAGCCGGGCGCCCATCGGGCCGATCTCGCCGAGGCGCTCCAGGCGGTGCGTCCGCCGCACTTGCAGCAGGCGCTGAACCGTCACCGGCCCCAGGCCGGGCACCCGCAGGAGCTCCGTCCGTGTTCCCCTGTTCACATCTACCGGGAAGAACTCGGGATGGTTCGAGGCCCAGACCTCTTTCGGGTCCGACGTCAACGATAAATTGCCCCGCGTGTCGAACAGGATGTCGGAATCCCGGAAGCCGTACCTGCGCATCAGGAAGTCCACCTGGTAGAGCCGGTGCTCCCGCACGAAGGACGCGGCGAGGGCATCCTGGGGCTCCCCAGCGCGGAATTCTGTGGTGGGGGCCCCTTGCCCCCGTTCTTCCGTGTCGCGGGCATCCTGCCCGCGATGCGAGGGCGAGACGCCCGCGCCACCGCCGCCGGGTTGTTCTGCCGGCAGGGAGGCGTCGCCCAGCCCCTTCTGGTAGGCGCTGAAGTAGATCCGGTGCAGCCGCAGCCGGTCGTACAGACCCCACATGTATTTCACAATCTCGCGGTCAGATTCGCCCGCCGGGCCGACCACGAACTGCGTCGTCTGCTTGACCTTCTCGAACTTCGAGCCCTGGGCCGTCAGCCCACTGATGAGCTTGATCGGCTCGATGATGTCCCGCAGGTAGTCCTTGCGGCTCGACAGCCGGGCCAGGTTGGCGGCGCCGGGCGTCTCGATGTTGAGCGAGACCGCGCTGGCGAGCGAGATCGCGTCTTCGATCGCCGCCCGGCTGGCGCCGGGAATGACCTTCAGGTGGATGTAGCCCTTGAACTGATGCCGCCGGCGCAGGAGCCGGGCGGTCGTGTTGAGCCGCTCCATGGTCGCGTCCGGCGTGCCGATCACGCCCGAGGTCAGGAACAGCCCGAAGACCTTCTTCTGCGCCTGATAATCCAGAAATGTGGCGGCCGTCTCTTCGGGACTGAGGCTGCACCGCCGGATGTCCTGGTCCTGGCGCAGCGGGCAGTACTTGCAGTCGTTCGTGCAGACGTTGGAGAGGAGCGTCTTGAAGAGAACACTCTTGCCGCCGTTGGGGAGCGTGACGGGATAGATCCACCGGCCGTCGCCGCCGCGACGCCGCGTGTCATCCCGGTTGGTGCCGCACGCGCAGGCCAAGTCGTACTTGGCGTCGTCGCTGAGGATTTCCAGCTTCTCAGTGGTATCCGGCTTGGAGATTATCCCGACCATGGCCGCGTCATCCTTGTCGCATCCCCAAGACGTTGTCGTACTGCCCCGAAGCCCCGGAGGACTGTCGTAACTGCGCCTTGATTATACCCCCGGCGTCAGAGAATGCAACGCCGATAGCAGGCAAACGATGCGCGCTACGCACCATCTTCACGACGGGATCGCTGAACACGGCTTGGAGAGAGTTTGTTCTTGAGGACCCGGGGACAACTGCCGTATCCTTATGACAGCCGTAGGGTGCGTATCACGCGCCGTTTCCATTTTGAAAGGGTGGTGTATGCCTGATGTGCGAAAAGACCTGCGCTCCGCTGCGACGCTCTCGCGCCGAAGACTCCTGCAGCAGACGGCCGCCGTCGCCGCGTTCACGGTGGTGCCCCGCCACGTTCTCGGCGGCCAGGCCCAACCGGCGCCGAGCGCAACGCTCCAGATCGCCGGGGTCGGCATCGGCGGTGTTGGCCGGCCCTTCCTCCAGGGCTGTGCCCAGGAGCCGGGCACCCGGATCGCCTTCCTGTGCGACGTGGATCACCAATACGCCCGGCCGGTCTTCGAGGAATACCCGCAAGCCCGGCGTTACCGGGACTATCGCGAGATGCTCGAGAAGGAAGACCAGAACATCGATGCGGTCCTCGTGGCGACGCCCGATCATACGCACGCCGCGATCACGATGGAGGCCCTCCGCCGCGGCAAGCATGTCCTGTGCGTCAAGCCGCTGACGCGGACGATCCACGAAGCCCACACGGTCATGGCCGCCGCCCGTGCGGCCAAGGTGGCGACGCAGGTCACCGCGTCCTCTTCCACCAGCGACAGCGCCGCCACGCTGTGCGAGATGATCCAGGCGGGCGCGATCGGCGCGGTCCGCGAGGTACACTGCTGGTCCAACCGGCCGCTGTGGCCGCAGGGCATGGCCCGGCCCGCCGGCAGCGATCCCGTGCCCGCCCAGTTCGACTGGGACCTCTGGCTCGGTCCGGCCCCGGTCCGGCCGTTCAAGGACAAATGGGGCAAGGATCACCTCGTCATGCAGCAGGCCAAGCACAACTACCCGTTCGACGCCGTCTACCATCCGTGGAACTTCCGCGGCTGGTGGGACTTCGGGACCGGCGCCCTGGGCGACATGGGCTGCCACCATCTCAATACGCTGTTCCGCGCCCTCGAGCTCGGCCATCCGACGAGCGTGTGGGCCAGCTCGACGAAGGCCATGGCGGAGGCGACCCCGCTGGCCGCGACGGTGGCGTGGGAGTTCCCCGCCCGCGGCCCCCTGCCGACGGTGACGGTCTACTGGTACGACGGCGGCATCCAGCCGCCCCGGCCGAGCGAATTGGAGGATACCCGCGCGTGGCCGAACGAGGGCAATTTGTACGTGGGCGACAAGGGCAAGATTCTGGGCGACACCAACAGCGGGCGAATCATTCCGCAGTCGAAGATGCAAAGTTACACGCTGCCGCCCAAGACGCTGCCCAGGTCGAATTTCAAGAACATCGCCACCGGCGAGTGGATTCGCGCCTGCCGGGGCGGCGAGCCCGCAAGCTGCAACTTCGAGATCGGGGGCCTCTTGGCCGAGGTCGTCCTGCTCGGCAACATCGCCATCCGCCGGGGCAAAAAGCTCTACTGGGACCCCGCCAACCTGCGCTTCACCAATGACGACGAAGCCAACCGGTACGTCCAGGAGCCCTACCGGGATGGCTGGAAACTCTGAGATTTACGAATTACGAATTACGATTTTGTGATTCCATGTAGCACAGCCGCCCCGGGCTGTGAAAGACCCCGGCGGTGAGAACCGCAGAGGCACGCGTCCGCCCGACATCGCCCCTCGCCGGGGGAAAGGCGCATCCTAACCGCCTTCAGCTTCGATCTCCTTGATCGCTCGGAGCTGGCGGATCGCCTCCCGGTCGCGGGGGCGATTCATGGCCTCCTTCGCGGCGATCAAAGCGTCGATCGTCAGGACCCGCAGCGAAATGCCGTCGATCTCGATCGTCTGACTCGCGCCGGCCACCGCGTCATAACCGCCCAGGCCCTGAATCTCGCTGAGGCAGTCGAGGTGGCCGAGGTCCGTGTCGAGATACAGGTTCCGGAATTGGCCGGCGTTCTCCGCCGTCAGTTCCAGCGGCAGGCGGCCGGGCGTCATCCGAGGGACCGGGTGCAGATCGGCCAGGGCCGCCTGCAATGCCTGCAGATTCCGGGGTGAGAAATCGCAGCAGATCTCGATGTCCTGGGTCACCAGGGTGCA
>JALORE010000097.1 GCA_025459125.1 Planctomycetota bacterium
CGCCGTATAGGTCTCGCCCACGATCGTGATCTCGTACTTCCAGCTACTGGTGAGCGTGCAGAGGACGTTCGGAGTGCCGGACATGACCTTGCCGGTCGCGTCGATGAACGCGGACGCCAGCGGCGACAGACCGCCGCCCGGCCCGCCCGGACGGGCGCCCGCCACTCCCGCGAGAGCCGCGACTTCCGCCGCGCTGAGCGCATGGCTGTAGATGCGAACGTCGTCGATCAGGCCGACCCATTGGCGCCCCGCCACTTGCGCATTGGCGCCGATCCAGACCGCCCACGCATTGAAACTGATCGCCCCGGTCGCCGTTGCACTGCGGTCCAACACCCCGTCCACGTACAAGCCAATCGTCGCGCCGTTGAAGACGCCGGCCACATGATGCCACTTGCCATCATCGACGTTGGTGCTCCCCAGGATATTGCCCCAGGTCGTGCCGGGTACATTGACGCCCGTACAGGCAAACTCCAGACCGGAATTGGTGTTGTCGCGCTGTAGTCTCCAGCCATAATCACCCTTGGTGATAATGGCCTGCCACGCCTTGTCGAAAGCCCCGACCTTGATCCAACACGCGACCGTGAGGGCCGAACCGGGGTTGAGCCGGGGGTCCGTCCCGCAGTCGACATGGCCACCGTTGAGACTGAGGACCTTCCCCCGCTCCCTGTCGCCGATGAGCGTGGCGGCGCCGACGAGGACGCCGTGCAGGCCGTTACCGCTGCTGTCGTTGGCATTGCCCTCGAACTGGTAGTGTGCCACCAGACCCGCCGGGGCACTGCCGACAAGACCGAGCAGCAGAGCGGCCATCACCCCTATCGTTGCTGTTCTCATAGTCTTCTTCCTTCCTGCGGCACGCACGACGTGCACACGTTGGCTTAGAGCAACGGGTTGATGGCTGCGATCAGTTGGCTCTTGGTTCTTGTGCCGACCAGGACCTGTTGCTTCTGGCCGCCTTTGAAGGTGACGAACGTGGGGATCGCATCCACGCCGTAGCGAAGACCGATCGACAGGGCCAGATCCAGGTTGATCTTGACGAACTTCACGCGGTCGGCGTAGTCCAGCGCCAGCTCCTCCACAATGGGCACCATCGAAGGACAGTACGGGCACCAGTCCGTGTAAAAGAACACGAAGACCGGCTTGTCCGAGGCCAGCACGACGCCGTCGAACGTGGCCGCCGTTACCGTGACGACTTTGCCCCAGTCCGCCGGCCGATCCGGCAAGGGCTGGGGTTTGTAGGTGATGAACTGAAAGGCGGTTGCGATCGTCTCGCCGTTCTGGTCGCGGCCGGACACAATCAGCTTGCCGTTGGCGCTCTCGGTGACCATTGTCGCGGCATCCTTGGAGGCCGTCGCTACGGTCACGTATTGGCTCGCCACGTAGGTCTCACCTGTGATGGTAATCTCGTACTTCCAGGCGGCGTTCCGTGTGCACATGACGTTCGACGTGCCGGACATCACCTTGCCCGCAATGTCGATGAACGCCAGGGCCAGCGGGGTGGTATTATCCCCCGGCGATGGGGCGGCGGCCAGCGCCGCGATATCCGCCTCTTTCAAAGCCCCGTCCGTGACGCCGGCGTTCTGCAGCGCGAAGGCGCCGATGGGACTGGCGCTGCCTTCCGGTGGTTCCGAGGGCACCAGGCCTACCGCGGCGCTGCCGACCAAAGCGACAGCCAAGATCCATAGTGCCGATATTCTTACTACTCTCATGATTCTGCCCCTTTCCAAATCGTTGGTATCGTGCGGCCCACCCGGCGTGGGCCGCCTGGCATTCCTGCGCGTCCGTTTCACTCCTCCTTCTGCCCCAGAACGGGCCGCAATAGAGAGATCAGTTTGCCTCACCTCGTCACAATCAACTTCGTCCCCGCCGGGTGTTGCCCGGCTCATTGCTGCCGGCTCCTGGCGATCTTCTCCTCCGCGGCGGATCAACGCAGGGTACAAACGCCGCCCGCGCAGTGGACCGGGCGGTACCCAAATTGGCCGAAGACGGCCACCTGGATGCGCTGCAGGTCCTCGTTGCCGGCCGACGCGGCCATGCTGCTGAGGCGGGCGCCGTTCTGCCACTCGTCGATGTCCATCCGCGCGACTTCCAGCGTGCGCGGGTCCTTCCACTTCCAGTATTCGCCGTGGCCGTCGACAAAAGAGAAGTTCGTACCGTCGCCGTGGCGTGCCGTGATCTGGTCCCACCACTGCTCCCGGTCGTAGTAAACGGTCCAACTGGACGGGCTGAGTCGACCCTCGTCCAGAAAGACGATCTGCTCGCTCAGATTGCGGATCTGGCTGCGGAGGCGTTTGATCTGGTCTTCGGCACCGGGAATGGCGTAGTATCCGTTCATGGCGTCGGGAATCGCATAGGTGACCACCTCGCCGCGCACGCCGGTGGGGCACTTGTACAGCCGCACGTTCGAGCCGTACCGATAGAGCAATCCATCTACAATCCCCTTGAAGAGGTCCCGCTCCGGCGTATTGACGCCCGACCAGTACACCCAGCAGGCCTTGTCCCGGTTGAACGTTCCCAGGCTCGTGTTGCCATTCACGATCCGGCCATCGTAGTCGTCCGCGTACAGATTCCAGGCCAGCGCCAACTGCTTGACGTTGCTCAGGCAGGCGACCCGCTTGCCCTGTTCCCGCGCCCGACTCAAGGCGGGCATCAGGATCGCCATCAAAACCGCGATGACGGCAATGACGACCAGAAGCTCGATCAACGTAAAGGCTTTTCCGGACTCTCTCACGTCTCATTCTCCTTTACATCACGGGCCATTCTCCCGCCGATCGAGGCCTGGTCGCCCGTTGGCAGTCTGGGACATCAGCGATCATCCCCGTTCGTCTTCTCCACTAGGTGCTTGACCTGAGGTTGCTCAAGGGATGACACCTGTGGTTTCCTGTCATTTCGCGGCACCTTCCCACCGTAGTCCGGGATAGCTCTTGCCTTCGTCGATCTGCCAAAGGTCGTCCGTGCCGTTGCCCGTTTCGCCCACGAAATCCCAGCCGGCGCCGAGGAAGGTCGCCGCCGTCTGCATTTCGACGGTGGTCTTGCCGGTGCCCTCGGCGCTGGTGGCCTGGCCGGACGTTTGGACATCCCAGAAGGACTGGGTCTGGTCCGTGTTGTCGCCGCCCCCTCGACCCCCAAGACCGCCGCGGAGGCCCACCAGGCCGCCGACCCCGCCGCCGGCGGGGCCGCGGACGGCGCCGGTGCTGTAACACTGGGTGATCGTCATGAAATTGCCCCCGACGAGGCCGCCGGCCTGCCCCATCCCCGAGTTGCCCGCGGTGACGGTGCCCGTCGCGTAACACGCCGTGACGGTGCCCCAGTTCTCCCCCACCAAGCCGCCGACCACCGAGCTGCTTCGGACCATCGCAGCACTGCGGCACTGGACCACCTTGCCCCGGTTGTATCCCACGAGGCCCCCGACCTGGATGCCCGTGCTGGCAACGGTCCCCGTGCTGTAGCAGCGCGTCACGAGGCCGAAGTTGTAGCCGACCAGCGCCCCCACGTAGTTGACCGAGGCGCTCACATTGACGTCCACCACCCCCAGATCCTTGACCGTAGCGGTCGCTTCCAGGAAGCCGAACAAGGCCTGGTAATACGCGCCGCCGGCGATGGTCAGATGCGAGAGGGTATGCCCGTTGCCGTCCAGGACACCGACGAAGGGGGTCGAGAAGTAGTAGGCGCCCATGCCGCCGGCGACCGGGGCGATCAGGTTGAATTTGGGCCTGCCGTTCTTGCCGTCGAAGGGGGACATATCGATGTCGGCCATGAGCTTGAAGTGCTTGTTCCAGTCGCGGGAGTTGGCGCCGATGGCATTCATCTGCTCGGCCGTCCAGATCTGGTAGGGATCGTCCGCCGTGCCGCGTCCGCCGCCGTACGGACCCACCACCACCTCGGGCCAGACCAGGCGCGGATAGTCCTGGCCCTCCCGGATGGACCAGAGGTCTGCCGTGCCGTTGGCCGTCTCGCCCACGAAATCCCAGCCGGCTTCCAGGTAGGTCGCCGCTTTGCGCATGTCCGCGGTGGCCAGGCCGGTGCCGCCGGCGCTCTGTGACCGGCGTGAGGTCTTGGTATCCCAGAACGACTGGGTCACCAGCCCGGTGCCACTTCCCACCAGCCCGCCGATCAACAGGGGACCGCCCACGAGGCCCGTGCTATAGCAGCGTGTGATTCGGCCGCCATTGTTTCCCACCAGTCCCCCGGCCTCGCCGCCGTTGACGGTGCTGGTGCTGTAGCAGTCGGTCACGGTGCACGCCGCCGCGTTTCGTCCCGCCAGGCCCCCGACGTACGAAGCCCCTTTCGCGGTGCCGGTGGCGTAGGATTGGGTGACAGCCCCGCCGGTGGTGTTGTAGCCCACGAGACCGCCCACGTAGTTGAAGTACCCGCCGGTGTTGATCGTGCCGGTGGCATAGCACTGGCTGATCGTGCCGGTATTGTACCCCGCCAGACCCGCCGCATAGTGGCCGCCGGCGTTGACCGTGACGCTCGAGTAGCAGCGGAGCACCGCCCCGGAATTCGATCCGATCAGGCCGCCGCTGCGCCACCCGTGGGTGTGGAGAACCCCGGTGGTATGGCAGCGGATGAGATCGGCCCCGCTCTCGCCGGCCAGTCCGCCCACGTAGTGGCCTCCACTGACGTTGACATCCACGATGCCCAGGTCCCGGACCTGGGCCCCGGCGGCCAGCCGGCCAAACAACCCGGCGTAGTCCCCGCTGACAATCGTGAGGTGCGAGAGCGTGTGACCGCTGCCGTCGAAGACGCCGGTGAAACGCCGGGCCGAATTGCCGATGACGTTGAAGGCGGGGTTACGGCCCTTGCCGTCGAAGCCGGACAGGTCGATGTCCGCCATGAGCCGGAATTGCCTGCCCCAATCGTTGGGATCGGCCCCAACGGCGTTCATCTGCGCGCCGGTATAGATCAGGTAAGGATCGTTCGGTTCGCCCGTCCCCCCGCCGTATTGGGCCTGGGCCGACACAACCAACAGACTGGTAATCAGTGTTAGAAGCAGAGTTCTCATGTTCTTCAAGCTCCCGTTCCGAATCAAAGCCTAATCACTTACCCAGCCCTTCTCGCCAAGACGCCAAGACTGCGAGACAGGCCGGCCCTGTATCTTCCTTGAACCTTGGCGGTCTCTACGCCTGAGCGAGAGCCGATCTCCTCCTTGCCACAGGTGCGTCTACAATACAATGCGAAAATTCATGGCCACGAAAACCAAGAAAACCGAATAAAACCACAAATTTCCGAAGAATACGCATGTTTCTGACCAGGATCTGAAAGCCAGGCAGACGTGGGCGGGCCGTCACATGGGATTGCCGGCCCACGGGTGCCGGGGGACAAGGCGTCCTACGGCCGGACGACCCGGCTGTAGACGCGAACATCATCGATCAAACCTTGCCAGGAGGTACCGGGAGCCGGGGTGCTGCTGCTCCCGAGGTACAGGACGCCGGTCGAGCGAGGCAGCACATTGTGGGGACCCTTGGCCGCCTCCACACCATCCACGTACAGGAAGCGGTTGGCCCCGTCCCAAACGAACCCCACGCGATGCCAGGCACCGTCCGTAATAACCACGGGGGCGACCACCGAGTTGACAAGGGGGTGCAGTTTCAGGTCGGACATCAGGAATCCGGTTTCCGGCTGCGCCAGGAGCCAGTTGGTGCCGTTCGCCTGAGAGAGAATCACCTGCCCCGGCGCCCCACCGTTGACCCAGAGGAAGACGCTGAATGGTCCCTGGGCCGGGTCCAGCACCGGCGCGAGGGACCGGAGGTAGTCGTCCTTCCCGTCGAATTGCAGGGCGCCGCCGATCTTGCCTGCCGTAGGCTGCCAGACCGGACCGCCTGTCGCCAAGGCGTAGCTGCCCGTCACACTTTCCAAGGCTAACGGACCCGTGGTTTCATCCAGGGCCCAGTGCGCCACCAGAGTAGAATCGCTCACATCTTGCCCGACGTACCCGGCCAGAACCGCCTGGTCTTTGGCGTCGACGACACCATCCCCCCAGGGGAACGGGCCGATGTCACACAACGGGTCGCTCCGGCCCAGGCAGACCGCCAAGACCGCGTCGTCTTTCCCGTCGACTGTGCCGTCGCCGTTGAGATCCACAATGGGCACGATGAACGCCTGCCAGTTGGCCCAGGTGTCGGCATCATGGCCGGTCCAGAAGTACAAGGTGCGACCATCCGGGGAGAGACGGGGTCCGCCTTCAACGTCAGGACTGTTCATTCTCCGGCCCAGATTGACCGGCGCACGCCAGGGGGCTGACGTGTTCGTGCGGCTGGTCATGTACAGATCGCTTGCGCCGTAGCCGCCGGGCCGCAAGGGATATCCAGAAACGTCGGAGAAGATGAGGAACAGCCCGTCCGGCGCGAGGCTGGGGGCGAACTCCGCGTACGGACTGTTCACCACGGGGCCGAGATTCACCGGCTGGATCCAGGGGGCGCTGCGGGTCGCCCGTCGTGCCACGTAGATGTCGCTCTCGCCGTATCCGCCGGAACGCCACGAGACCAGGTACAGTTCCAGGCCGTCCGCCGAGAGCCAGGGTGTGCAGTCGCCATCCCCGACGGGGCTGTTCACCGTCGGGCCCAGACTCACCGCCGGGCCCCAGGGGTCGTTCTTCGTCGCGCGGGTCGTCACGTAGATGTCGGGCCACGTCGTGGAGCGATTGGACGCGAAGCAGAGCTCCAATCCATCGGCGGAAATGGTCGCATCGCCGTCATATTTCGGGCTGTTGACGGCCGGCCCGAGATTCTCCAGGGGGCCCCAATCCTTGTCCGTCGAAGCACGTCTCGACACCCACAGGTCGCACTCGCCCTGCCCGCCGGGCCGAATGGAGAAGACGTACATCTCGAGCCCGTCGTAGGAGAGGCACTCCATCCCGTCGGTCAGAGGGTCGAGGGACGGGATGACCGACTTGAGATTCACCGGCTTGGTGAAGCCAACATAAGCGTCTGCCCATGGGCTGCTGCACAGGAGCACCACCATAGCCACGATCGCACTCTGCACGGTTCCTTGCATCTTCATCGTTGTCTACCTCCCGTTCATCAGGTTGTGTCAGTGACGGATGTATTCGGTTCTTGTCTTCAGCGTCGCACCGCCCGGTCGTAGAGCCGGATGTCGTCGAGCAGGCCTTTCCGGAAGCTGACGGCTACGGACACAGATCTCCGATCCCCGGTTCGTTCCGAGGAAAGCGGGTGGCCGGAGCCGACACCCTCACGGAACACGGGCGTGGGTCCCCGGCTCGCCCATGAGACCACGGGCCGAGCCTGCCCCCGCGCAGGCGGGGGGGCCCGTGCTACTGGGCCGGATGGCCGACGCCAACGTCGTCGAGGTAAATCACGCCCTGGCCGCCGGTTGTCGGCTTGTTCCGGTCACCCACACCGATGGTCAGCTTCTGGACGCGGGCCAGGTTCACGCCCTGCAAATCGCCAAACGGAATCATCCACTTCTGCCAATCGATGCCCTGGACGGCCGCCGGATCGGGGTGGGTGAGTGATTGGACATGCCCGGCGTAATCCTCGACGGCAACGTACAGTGGCGCCGCATCGTTGCCCGGCTGCTCCACCCCAATCGCTTCGACCCGCCACGGGCCGGTGACCGCACCCGTAAACGACACATCGGAGAACTTGGCGATGGTCGGCATGCCGCTGTTGTGGCTGGTCACCGCCAGGCCGATATAGACATCGCCCATCATCGTGATCTGCACGGGGTTGGAACCCTCACTGCCGGTATTCGCGCTGTCCGGCTGGTTGACCGTCCAGGTCTTGCCGTCCCGCGAGTAGTAGCCGGTGAAATTGCTGCCTTTCCGTTCTACTTTCAACCAGAGAGGAAGGGTGACGGCACCGGCATTGGTGTGGGCCGAGGTCGCGCTGCTGCCGACATTCGTGCGATACTGGAACGCCCGGCGACCTTCCGGTGTCGGGAACATGAAAGCGTAGGCGGACGCCGATTCCAGCCTGTCCCGAATCATCACGCCGGCCTTGGCCCATGCGTTGGTGTTGACTATGCTATGGACCCGTGCCACAACTGAGCCATCGCCGCTGAGCTGCTGGCAGGCAAAGCGGAACTGATCGGAGGTGCCCCAGATGTCCGCCCCACCGCCGCTCGCCTGAATGCTGCCGTCGGCACGTTCGAGGAAAGCGAGAGGATTCCCCCGGAACCACAGCGTCAGGGTGTCGGCCCCGTTGGCCGTCCAGCTCTGGACGGGCGAGAAGGTTCGTTCGGCCTCGGAGTAGAAGGGCATCTTGATGTTGTTGTACTCCAACGGCAGAGACTGCTGGCCCGCGTGCACCACCGTCCGTTCGGTGAAGGGCGACTGCAGATAGCCGACCCGGGAGCCGGTCGTGTTGGTCTCGCCGTCAGCCCACACCTGATAGATTCGGCTGCCTTCCTCGTCGGTGTAGCTCTCGAAATCGTCCACGACGGAGTACTCTTGGGTGGAGAAGCTCCAGACTTCACCCGGGCGCACCGCAGGGGTGGCAGCCTCGTTGACCTCATCAATCCGCCAGTAGTACGTCCGCCCCAAGTCCAGAGGACCAGGATCAAAGCTGCTTTCAGCTACCGTCTTGATGGGCGTTGTGCCGTTTGTCACAGCCTCCTGATCGGTCCCGAAGTAGACCCGATGAGAGCAAGCCTGTCGGCCCGCCTTCCAGGTCAAAGTCGTATCCACACTGACGTTCCTGCGCCCGGAGGCCGGCGCAGGCTGGCGCGCCGAGACCGGAACATAGAAGAAGCGAACCTCGCTCAAGCCGCAGGGCGCCGTCGCGCCGCTCCAGTTGGTCTTGGCGGTCAGTCTCACGTACCGGGCCGCGACACCGCCCAAACTGACCGTCGTGTTGTGGGTATAACCCTCCTTGCCCGTCGCCCGGGCAAACTCCACGTCGCCCAGCGTCGTCCAGTCGGTGCCATTGACAGAATGCTGCACGTTCGTATTCTTGAACCCCAAGCCGAGGAAGGCCTCGGACGGGAGGTTGTGGTTCCACACCCACATTTCGTGCAGTGTGCAGACTTCCTGGAACTCGTACTGAATCCAGGTTGGCTGCGGCCCGTCAGGGGCACTAAGCCACATGTGTGTGGCGGTGGTTGAATGCCCCAAGTTCTTGTCCAAGCCGGAGCCATTGACCGTGTTCTGAGGCTCCCAGTTCGCCTGTGCGCTGGAGGCGGTGGCGACCACCTTCCCGAGGGGGTAGGCATACGCCTCGGTGGTGAAGTCCAGAACAGGCCCTTTGTAGATGGAGAAATCCGGGGCACTGCCGACTTCGTCGATCCGCCAGTAGTAGGTCCGACCGTACGCAAGGAGCCCGTCGGGATCATAGGTGGTCGGCGTCTGCCCTTGGCTGACCAGGACGCCGCACGGGTCGCTTCGGTCCGCGCGGCTGACATCGTCGACAGAGGTCCCGAAATACACATCATGGGTCGGAGCAAACTTGGGCGCGGTCCAGCTCAGAACCACCTCGCAAGGAACCTCCACGGCGTGCGGCCTGGGACTGAGAACGAATCCTGGTCCCTCGATGGTTTCCATCAGAACCATCTGGTCTTGTGCATCGACAATCCCGTCGCCCCAAGGGAACGGCCCGACATCATAGCGTGAATCGTCTTGGCCCCAATACTGCGTCATGACCTGGATGTCTTTCTCATCGACCTTGGCGTCGCCGTTGAAGTCGCAGTTGGGAAGGACGGGCGCCTGCCAAGGCTCCCGACCGCCGCCACGGTCAGACGAGAAGTACAGGACGCGGCCATCCGACGAGAGACGTGGCATCCAGTCCTGTGCGGACCCGTTGACCACCGGTCCCAGGTTCACCGGCGCTTGCCAGGGATCGGCGAGACTCGCGCGCCTGGCCATCCACAAATCAGAAAACCCATAACTGCCGGCCCGGGTCCCCGTCGTGCCGAAGTGCGCGGAGAACAGCAGCAGCAATCCGTCCGGCGAGAGGCTGCACAGCGCCTCGCTGTTCTTGGTATTCACGACCGCCCCGAGGTTCACCGCCTGACCCCAGGGTTCGTTCTCGCTCGCGCGTCTTGCCACGTAGAGATCCCAGACGCTGTATCCACCCGACCGGTAGGAACTGATGTGGAGCTCCAGGTTGTCCGGGGAAATCCAGGCGCCAAAGTTGACGCCGCCCGGGCCATTGATTGCCGGACCCATATCGACGGCCGGGCGCCAAGGGTCGTTCTTCGTGGCCCGGGTGGTCAGGAATATGTTGTACCGGGCATCGTCGCCGTAGGGCCGGTCAGAACAGAAATAGAGCGTGAGTCCGTCGGCAGAAATGGATGCGAAGACATCGTAATGGGGACCATTGACCGCAGGGCCAAGATTCTCGGCGGGGCCCCAACCCTCATCCTCCGAGTCGCGTCTCAACACCCACAGATCCAAGCCGCCCTGCCCTCCTGTCCGCTCGGAGGCGATGTACATCTCAAGCCCATCGTAGGAAATGCAGGATACGTAGTCACCACTCTGTACGCCCGACCCGACCCTGACCGGCTCGCCGAAGAGGAAATCGGCCTTTGCGCCAGCAGAACCGAGGATTACCCCTGCAACAAACGCAAACACGAGGAGTCTTCTTGTCGTGTTCATGGTTCTCTATCTCCCGTACTTGTTCGTCCCTGTGGCTTGCGATAAAATGAAAGGGCCAAAGGCCCGGGCGCGCAAACCTATCGCCCGGGTGCGGCCGAGCCGGTGAGTCGGGACCCCAAACGCGATGTATCGCGTTTGGGAACCCCTTCTGCTTGGCGGCGAAAGACTCACCGGCTTACTTCTTGTTGAGCCAGGCCGGCCTGGCGAGGGGAGCGGGCCCACGGCCCACAGCAAGCTCCCGGATCTCATCCTCCGTCAACGCGTAACTGTAGACGCGGACCTCGTCGATCAATCCGCGCCAGCAGCGCCATTCATCCCGGGCGTTGGCGCCGATCAACACGTGGTCGCGCGTGGCATTCACCGCGCCGGTGGCTTCGGTGGATACGTCCAACGTCCCGTCCACATAGAGGCGCAGACGGGCGCCGTCATAGATCCCGGCCACGTGATGCCACTGCCCGTCATCGATCACGGCCTGGCCGTCAACATTGCCCCAGATGGTGTTGGGGACATGAATGCCCGTGCAGGCGAACTGGGCGCTGCGGTTGTTGACGGATCGAATGACTCTCCAGGCCTGATTGCCCTTGGCCACGATGGCCTGCCAGGGGATCTCGAGGTTGACCGCCTGGACCCAGCAGGCGACGGTGATCTCCCCGGTGATATCGAGGTCCGGCGCATCTTTGATGGAGACATAGTCATCCCGTCCGTCGAACGCCAGGGCGCCGCCGAACCGGCCCGGCTGCCACTGCGGACCGCCCAGGAGCACGCCGTGATGGCCCCGGCCGGACGCGTCGGCGGCGGCCCGGCCCTGCATCTCGTCGAACGGCCACCAGCCCACCAGGTCGCCGGTGGAGAAGCTCCAGACGTTGCCGGTCACGACGGAACCGTCGGATTGGACCGTATCAACGCGCCAGCAGTACCAGCGCCGTTTCTCCAGCGCGGGCGAGTCGATCCGGTTGGCGCCGCGCACTTCGGTCCACAGGACCAGATGCTGGGGATCAGGACCGAAGTACACGCGGCAGGCTGCGGCCGCCGGGGTCATCGTCCACTGCAACGTGGTGGTCCTCGTTGCGCCCAGCTCCGCTCCATCCGCGGGGCTCGGTCGCAGGGCCCGCCCCCCCTCCGACGCGAGCTGCTCACCCGCGGGGGACCCGGGCTGGAGACCGAGCAATTCCCTTACCCTGGTCTCGATCTCCTTCTCCTGGCCCGCGCTGTAACCGCTGGTTTCATAGCGCACCGTTCCCTCCCGGTCGATATAGATGAGCCTGGGAATCGTCTTGACGTGGTATTCGGCAAACAGCCGCTCTGCCCCCGGCAGCACGACGTAGGACACCCAGCCCGGGGCGAACTCCTTCACCTTGGTCCGGTCCGGTTCACTGTTGAGCCCGAGGACCACCAGACCCGCCGGTGCGTATTCTTCGTGCAGCGCTTCCAGGTAGGGGAGCGCCGCCACGCAATGCTGACACCAGGTCGCCCAGAAACTGAGCAGGACGACCTTGCCTCTGAAGTCGGACAGGCTCACCCGGTTGCCGTTGAGGTCGGCCAGCGTGAACGCGGGCGCCGGCGCCCCGGGGAGCGGGCGTTCCATGGAGGTCGTGTCCGCACGACCGGGCGGGGCCACACGCGGCGCCGGCGGCACTCTCAGCCGGTCCGCCTCACCCGCGGCCATTCTGGGACCGCGAATATCGGCCGTCCGGACCATCCAGACTTCGCGAACATCCTGGGCACGCAGGTCGAACGCCAGCTTCGTCCCGTCCGGCGACCAGGCGGGCCCGGTGTAGCGGCCCGCGGCAACCTGGACCGCCGTCGCGGCCTCTGTGTCAAGGATCCACAAGCCGAGCGGGTCGTTGTCGAAACCGCCGAAAGCCACGTGCCGGCCGTCCGGCGACCAGGCCACGGCCAGGCCCCGCCGCCCCGGCGTCGGCCAGGACAGGACCACCCGTGCCGTGCGGCAGTCCACGATCGCCAGGCCGTTCTGCCGGCCCAGAGCGGCGCGTGTGCCGTCGGCGGAAATCGCCGGATATAACGTTCCCGGCCCGTCGAGAAAGACCTGCGGCTCGGCGTCCGGCTGGTCGAGCGCTGCGGCGAGGATCCTGTCTGCGGTGTGGGACCGTACGTAGAGAGTCTTGCTGTCGGCGGACCAACCGGGGTACAGGCCATTCATGAACTTGCGCGGCGATCCTCCGGTGGCCTCCACCAGCCATATCTCCGGGGGCGCCTGGGGCTCCGGCCGGTCCTCGTAGGCGATGTGGCGCCCGTCGGGCGACCAGGCCGCGTCCTTTCCGGACGACGTCAGGTCCGTGATCTGATTGCTCTGCAAGTCCAGAATCTGCAAACCCTGGTCCCCCGGCTTGCTGAAGGCCAGGCGCTTCCCGTCCGGCGACCAGGCCGGCTTCCAGCCGGCGGCCACGAGTCGCGTGGCCGGGCCCGGACTGCGTTCTCCGATGGCCGGGGGCACCGACGGCATCCAATCCACGGTCTGGTCGGCCGTCACCTTGCGGCCCTGGAGCTTGGCGGTCGGGATCATCCAGATTTCCCGTGTGTCCTCCCAGCGCAGGTCCGCCGCCAGTTTCTTTCCATCCGCCGACCAGGCGGGCATGGTAAAAGGCCCGTCGGCAACCTGGACGGCCTCGGCCGAGGCCACCTTGAGCACCCACACCCCGAAAGGCTCGCTGACGAATCCGCCGAAGGCGACCAGGCGGCCGTCCGGCGACCAGGCGGGCAGCAGACCTCGGTGCCCGGGCGTCGGCCAGGTCAGGAGCGGCTCACCGCTCTGACGATCCACGATGATCAAGGCGTCCTTTCCCCCGAAGGCGATCCGCTTGCCGTCCGGGGAGATCGCCGGATACCAGGAGATCGGACGATCGTAAAAGACTTGCGGCTCGGCATTCGGTTCCTCGATCGCGAGGGCGAAGATCTTGTTTTCCTTTCGGGAATGGGCGTATAGCGTCCTGCCGTCCGCCGACCAATTGGGGAAGCCGCCGTCCAGGAGTCTTCGCGGCGTCTCTCCGTTCGACTTCACCACCCATGTCTCTTCGTCGGAGGTCTCTGGCCCCTGAACGTATGCGATGAAGCGACCATCGGGCGACCAGGCCGGGTCCTTCCCGGAGGAGGTCAGTTCCGTGGTCCGGCCGCTTGGTATGTCGAGAATCTGCAGGCCGTTCCGCCCCCGGCTGCTGAAGACCAGGCGGTTCCCATCCGGCGACCACGAGGCTTTCCAGCCGGCGGCGACGAGCCGGCTTCGTTCCGGGAATGGGCCGTTCACCAGCACCGGGGCCGAATCATAGACGGTGGAGGTGTCCGGACCAAAGATCCGGCAATTCGACAGATGCGGCCTCAACGCGGCTATGCCTGTCTCTGTGACACGCGTCCCGATCAGTCTCAAATCCCGCAGGGACGCGAGGCCCTGGAGGTGGACCAGTCCGGCGTCGCTGACCTGGGTGTCGGCCAGGCACAGATACTCCAGCGCGTGCAGATCCTTGAGAAACGCCAATCCTGCGTCTCCCACCCGGGTCCCTTCCACGCACAGGACGCGCAGTGCCGTCAGGTTCTTGAGGTTGGGCAGCCCGGCATCCGTAATCTGCGTCCGCGCCAGAAAAAGGCCCTCCAGCGAAACCACATCCTTGAGCGAAACCAAGTCCGCATCCTTGACCGGGGCGTCGGGCACCGACAGACTGCGCAGCGAGCGTGACCCGGCCAGATGCTCCAAGTCCGCCCCGGAGACCTCTGAGGCGGGCAAATCCAGCCGGGACGCCGATTTCAGGAATGTGGCAATGGCATCCGATATCTTGGCCTGCTGCTCGGCCTCGTCGCGCGCGGCCACGGCCTCCTGGCGGCGCTGCTCGGCCAGGCTTTCGGCGTTTCGGGCCTTGTCACGTTCGGCCTCGGCCGTCTGCCGTTGCGCCGCCTCCTGCAAGCGCAGCCGATCCGCCTCCGCCCGCGCGGCGGATTCCTGCCGGTGGGATCGGCTCGCTTCCACGTACAGCACCATACTGACCACGAAACCGGTGACGAATACCGTGAGAACCGCCAGAACACCCGCCACGAGCGCACGATGGCGCCGCGCGAACTTGCCCAGCCGATACGAGAGGCTCGGAGCCGCCGCGTGCACCGGCTCATGTCCCAGATGACGCTGGACGTCCAGCGCCAGGGCGGTGGCCGTCTCGTAGCGTCGCTCCCGCGCCTTCTCCAACGCTTTCATGACGATCCAGTCGAGATCGCCACAAAGCGATTTGCGGAGGAGATCGGGTGTGGAACTGCGGTGTCGGGCAATGTCGGTCAGCGTCTCACCGAGTGTGCCCAGTCTCGTGGAGGGCTTGGCCGGCTCCTGTTCCCGGATCACCCGCTGCATCTCGACATAGCCGGCTTGGCGGAGTTCTTCCTCACTGAAGGGCGTCGTCCCGGTCAGCAGTTCATAGAGGAGAACACCCAGAGAGTAGATATCCGAGCGGGTGTCGATATCCAGATCGCTCAATTCCGCCTGTTCCGGACTCATATAAGCAGGGGTGCCGATGATGTGGGCGTAGCGGGTGAAGAGCGTCTTTTCCGTCAACCGCTGATTGGTGGCCTTGGCGATGCCGAAATCAATGACCTTGGGGACGGGTTGCCCGTCATGTTGGGTGACCATCACGTTGGAGGGCTTGATATCCCGGTGGATGATGCCTTTCTGGTGTGCATGCTGCACGGCGTGGCAGACCTGGATGAACAGGGCCAACCGGTCCTTGGTGCTCAGGCTGTTTCTATCGCAGTACTCGGTGATGGAAACGCCCTGGACCAGTTCCATGACGAAGTACGGCCGGCCGGTCTCCGTGGCGCCGGCATCGAGAACCTTGGCGATGCTGGGGTGGTCCATCAGGGCCAAAGCCTGGCGCTCCGCCTCGAAGCGGGCAATCACCGAGCGAGTATCCATGCCCAGCTTAATGATCTTGAGGGCTACCTTGCGGTGGATCGGGTCCTCCTGTTCGGCCATATACACCACAGCCATACCCCCCTCGCCGATCTTCTCCAGAAGCTCGTACCGCCCGATGACGGTGCCCGGACCCTCGGTTAACGGCGATTCCGCCGCCAGCGCCGAAGAAGCGAAGGGGGGGATCTGCAGGAAATCACCCGCCTTGGTGTACGCGGCGAGCAATCCTTCCACTATGACCCGCAGGCACGGATCGTCACCACACGCTTCATTCAGGTAGGCAAGGCGGGCACGACCGTCTTCCCGTTCCAGGGCTTCCACAAAGATCTCTTTGGCTTCTGGGCGTTTCCGAGCCATGGGTATTGCTCCTGGTCTTCTATCCTTCAGTGCGTCATCGGCCGTGCCCGTGCGCCAGAAAAACGAGCGCACGCGCGAAATTCTTGTCATCAGAACCCGATGCCGGGCGATAGCGGGGGATTCTGCGCAAACGGCGTGGTTCAGAGGTCAAGCAAGACTATGCGGCGAAACCGATCAGGCATCCGAACCGCCTCCCGCCTCTTGGCAGCCTAGGATTCGTACCCTCGCGTCATTTCCTGGTAGAGCCAGGCACGGGCATAGGCCCAGGTTCTGTCGGCGGTGCGATGCGGCATTCCGAGAATGTCCGCTGCCTGCTGCTGGGTCAGTCCCGCGAAGTAGCGGAGTCGAACGAGCTCGAAAGCCTCGGGCTCCGCCCGCGCGAGCTTCGTGAGCGCCTCGTCCAAGGCGATCATGTCCTCAGGTGACTCCTCGAGCGGCACGCTCACCTCGTCGAGAGCGATTTGTTCCCGGGCGCCACCCCGCTTGAACCGACCCTTGCGCCGCGCGTTGTCCACGAGGATGCGTCGCATCGCTTCCGCCGCCGCCGCAAAGAAATGGCCCCGCCCGCTCCAGGTCGGGGGCTCGTTGCCAACGAGCCGGAGGTAGGCTTCATGAACCAAGGCCGTCGCTTGCAGTGTCTGCCCCGGTTTCTCCTGCGCCAACTTCTGTGCCGCCAGCAGCCGCAGCTCTTCATACACGAGCGGCAAGAGTTCCTCCGTGGCTTTCGCGTCCCCCTGTTCGATGGCGTTCAAGATGCGTGTGACATCACTCATGCCGGCTCCCCACCGTTTCGGGCCCTTGATGCGTGTATTCTGCCACGAACCGGCGGAGATTTCAAGTTAGAACTGGTCCGTTGCATTTTATGGTAGGGCCAAGTGACTTCCTGGTGGCCCACCATAACGGAAGAAATCCGGGGGCTCCTGGCAACCTCCGCAGCCTTTTCGATGCAGTTACCGTTAAGAGGGGCAGACTTGTGGAGGTAATCACCATGGAAGATGCAGCGAGATCTTGCCGTCGAAACAATGGGTGTGCGGATTACGGCAAGCACGGGGCGAACCTGCGAACGCAGTTGCTCCGGATCATGGCGCGAGCCGGTGTGAAACCGTGGCCGAAGCTCTTTCAGAACATGAGGGCAAGCCGGCAGACCGAACTTTGCGAGCGATGGCCGGAGCACGTCGTCTGCGCGTGGCTGGGCCATTCGAGGCTGGTGGCGCGGGAGCGTGATCTCCACGTCCGCAACGAGGATTTCCAGCGGGCGGCCGATCCGCAAAAAGCGGCACAGAATCCGGCACAGCAGCCGTCTGCGAACACCTGCAATCCAGGGCAGAACACTCCCGGGGACGTGATCGAAGACGCGGTTTTTCAGCGCGTCGCAGAGGATTGCAGAACTCTGCACAACCTACCAGTGGGCGGTACAAGATTTGAACTTGTGACCTCGTGCGTGTCGAGCACGCGCTCTAGCCAACTGAGCTAACCGCCCGTTCGAAGCCGAACCGCAACCGTAGTATTATGCCCGGGCGGCCAAAAGAACGCAAGAGATTTTATGTAGAATTAGAGATTGCGCCGGATGACGGCCGCCGCGGCCAGGGTGCGCCGGAAATCGCCGCTTTGAACGGTCAGGGAAATCTGCACGGCCCGGCAATCCGTGGGAGGCGGTCCGTCATTCGTGGGGATCTTCGTGAAGCTGGCCGCGACCACGTGGTCGCAGAGCAGGTACTCCTGATTGAGGCCGTTCATGCACACGTAGAGCTTACTCTCGTTGCTGCGCCATTCGTAAGTGACGTCGTTGCCGTCAGCCGTGAAGAAGCTGCACTGGTAGCTCGGGGCACTCGGCAGAACGCTGTCGCCCGTGCGAAGCTGACTGGTCATCCGAACCAGCGCCTGCCGGGCGTTGTTCATGGTCCAGTACATGTCCTGGTTCTCGCCGTAACTGACCACCGAGGCATTGAAGGCCGCGGCGACCGCCGTCAGCAGCACGGCCGAAATCGCCAGGCCGAGGAGGCACTCCACAATGGTAAAGCCCGGGATCGAAGTCTGATGTTTGCTTTTGGATTTTGGATTTCTCATGTTGGGACTCGGAGACACGAAAGTGGCTTCCCATATCTTACTTCAAACATCACACTTCACACTTTGCACTTTCTCTCAATACCGCGCCCGAATCCAACTCGCGGTGCTGATTTGGCGTCCGTTCTCCAGGACCGTCACCGTGACCCGGGCGAAGTTGCTCGCGGAGCTGTCCGACCAGACCTGGTTGAAGTTCGTGGGATTCAGCTTCTGCACCGTGACCCGCTGGCGAAAGGCCTTCAGCTGGGTGAGCGTGGTGCGCTGGGCACTGATCGGCCCCCCGCGGGAAGCACTGTCGAAACCGTCGAAATCGTCCACGTCATCGTAGGTCGCCAGCGTTTCGCCAGGGCCGGGTCCCAGCGAGGTCCAAGTGGTCAGGCCGGGTTCCACCAGGGGCAGCAGCGCGGTCAGCTCCCGGATCTGCTCGACCAGGAACTCGGCGGTAGAGAGGTCCGCCCCGGTGGCGTTGGCCATGGAGAACGACCCGTTGGCCGCCACCAGCGCGGCGATGGACAGGCCGACGAATGCCGTCGCGATCAGGACCTCGATCAGGGTGAACCCGCGCACGAACGTGTGATTCTTGATTTTTGATTTTTGGTTTTTCATTCTGGTGTCTGGATGAGAGAAGTTGACGACCGGCAACTCACATCTTGCTTCACATATCAGATTTCACACGTCACACTTCCTATTTGCCCGAAACCAGGCTCGACATCTTGAAGATCGGCAGAATGATGCTCATGGCGATGAAACCGACCAGGCAGCCCATGCAGACGATCATGATCGGCTCGATCATCGAGGTCACCGCTTTGATCACCGCCTTGAGCTCGCGGCCGTAGAAGGCGGAGATGTCGCGCAGGACTTCCGCCATGTTGCCCGAATCCTCGCCGCTGCGAATCATCTGCACGACGCTGCTGGGCATCAGGTTGCAGCGGGCCAGGGCCGTGGCGATCTTCTTGCCCTGGCGCACCTCCTCGTAGACGTTCAGCCACATCTCCTTGTAGAGCACGTTGCCGGAAATATGGGCCGTGATGGAGATCGTGTTGAGGATCGGGACGCCGGCGCGCGTCAGCACGCCCATCGTGTGCAGGCCGCGCGTGATGTAGAGGCTCCGGCACAGGGTCCGGATCAGCGGCAGGACCAGCTTGGTCTTGTCCCACCACAGCCGTCCGCTCGCCGTATTGACGAAGACATAGAATCCCCAGAAGGCGGCCCCGACCGCCGGGACGATCGCGAACCACCAGTGGCGCAGGAAGGCACTGGTCGCCATGAGGATCACCGTCGGCATCGGCAGCAGGTTCTCCTTGCCGCGGAAGATCGCCGTGAAGCGGGGCAGCACGAAGCACAGGAGGAACACGGTCACGCTGACCGCCATCACCGCGATGATGATCGGATACACCATCGCGCTTTTGACCTGCGAGCGCGTTTCCGCTTCCTGGTCCAGGTATTCGGCGAGCTTCTGGAGCATGTCGCTGAGCGAGCCGGAGGCTTCGGCCGCCGCCACCATGTTGATGTAGAGATTGCTGAACACCTGGGGATGTTCGGCCAGTGCCTGGGAGAAACTGTTGCCTTCCTCGATCCGGGCCTTGAGATCCTGGATCACCGCCTTGAATTTGGCGTTGTCATGTTGCGAGCCGATCCCCTCCAGGGCGTCCTGGAGGCTGATGCCGGCGCGAATCATGACCGCCAACTGGCTGGTGAAGTGCAGGATGTCCTTGCGGCTGGGTCCGAACTCCAGGCGGAATCCGCGCAGCCGGCGGAGAGCCGATGTCTCGGTCTGCTCGGCGGTGTCCGCACCATAGCGGCGTGCGCCGTCCCCGGGACTACGATAGCCGGACCCCGACCGGGATTCCGCCACGGCGGCAGTGCCGCCGGCTGGAATGGTTTGCGTTGCCATGTCTCCCCTCTGTTAATTGGTGGCGCCGGCCGGCGCCCGGGACGTGT
>JALORE010000358.1 GCA_025459125.1 Planctomycetota bacterium
TTACCAGACCGACACCGCTTGAGGCCGCCATCCCCTCCCGTAACGTGACATCATGCCTAGGCAGGATATCCCGCGAGTTTTCCGGTCCATGGGCCCCGTGGCAAACCCGGGCCGACGTGGCTGGACCTTCAAAGGGCTCCCAGCGTCCCAGAAACAGGGGTAGCGTCACTCCCTTCGTATCGCAATGGCCTCCATCTCCACCAGCGCGTCCTTGGGAAGTGCTGCAACCTGCACGCAACTCCGGGCCGGGAACGGCTCCTGGAAGAACTCGGCATACACGGCGTTGAAGACCTGGAAGTCCCGCAGGTCTTTCAGGAACACCGTCGTTTTGACCACGGTCGTCAGGTCGGCCCCTCCTGCCACGAGCACGGCGCGCAGGTTCGCCAGCACCTGCCGTGCGGCCACGGCCATATCGGCATTTCGAAGCGTACCCGTGACCGAATCGATGGGAAGCTGCCCAGAGGCAAAAAGCAGTCTTCCTTCTGCGATGGCCTGACTGTACGGGCCGATGGCCGCTGGAGCTGCTTCTGTTCGTATCGGTTGCATGGGTTCATCTCCTGCCTTGCCGAAAATGACGGCGCGCCAGATTGGCACCATCACATACGCTCGATCTTACCCACACGTTCGGATCACGGCAACATCATGCTTGTTGCTGGCCCATTGGGTCGTCGGCGTGTTGGGGCCGACCTTTCCGTTCCCCGAACCGTTTCAACTCTGGACTCCCCTGGCGCTGGGGCCAAGCGGCACCGGGGGGCAGAGGCTCCTGCAAGCCATCGGGCGTTTGCAGTCCGGCGTGACGCTATCGCGGGCGCAGGCGGAACTGCGCACGATTGCCCAGCGAGGGCATCCACCTCGGGTTCGTGCTGCTCATCGCCTGCGCCAACGTCGCCAATCTCCTGCTGGCGCGCGCCACGGTGCGGAAAAAAGAGATGGCCGTGCGCGCCGCACTCGGGGCCGGACGACGCCGAGTCGTGCGCCAGTTGCTCACCGAAAGCGTGTTGCGCGCGGCAGCCGGGGGCGGCCTGGGATTGCTGTTCGCCTTTGGGGGAGCGGATGCGCTGGGACGATTGAGTGCCAACCTGCCGACGCCGCGCGGAATCCGGATCGACGCCGGGGTATTGGCCTTCACGTTGGGCCTGTCGCTCCTGGCGGGATTGGCGTTCGGACTCGCGCCGGCTTTCCAAGTGTCGCACACGGACGTGACCGCTGCACTCAACGCAGGGAGTCAGAGCAGTGCGGGCGGGCATCGCCATCAGTTTCGGCACCTGCTCGTCGTGTCCCGAGTGGCGCTGGCGCCCGTGCTGCTGATCGGGGGCGGGTTGTTGGTCAGGAGCTTCGCGCTCCTGCGCGAGGTACAGCCCGGCTTTCGGGCCAAAGGGGTACTGACTCTGCCGATGACTCTGATGGGGGCGAACGCGCGTGAAGGACCACCGAGAGCCAACTTCATCGCCCAAGTCCTCGAGCGTTTGAACGCCTTGCCGGGCGTGCAAGCGGCCGGCGCCACGGATGCCCTGCCGCTCAGGCAATTCGCCAAGCAGACGACCGCCTTCGTGGAGGGCCGACCGGTGCCACCCCGGAACAGTGGGCGCCGGTTTGGCTGACGGCGGCCACGGCAGATTACTTCAAGGCCGTGGGCATTGGGCTGAGAGAGGGACGGGCGTTCACCCCGCAAGACGCCCAGGGCGACGGCGGAGTGGTCATCGTCAACGAGGCGTTTGAGAAGCACTACTTCCCCGGCGAAAGCGCGATCGGCAGACACCTCCGCATGAACTCGCCAGCGGAGGGTCCGTGGCTGACGGTGGTGGGTGTCGCCGGCAATGTCCGCCAGCGTGGCCTGGAGAGTGGCGTTACGCTGGAGGCATACCATCCAGACATGGAGAAGGCGGGCGGAGCGATGAGCTTCGTGATCCGCACGGCCGGAGCGCCGGCCGGCCTGGCGTCCGCCGCACGTGCGGCCGTGGCCGAGGTGGATCGAAACCAGCCGGTCCACAACGTGATGTCGATGGAGCAACGGCTGGCGAACACGATGATCCCGCGCCGGCCTCGGCCTGGTCGGCGCTCTGGCCCTGGCGCGCGTGCTGCGGGATTTGCTGTTCGAGGTCGCGCCGACGGACCCGGCCACGTTCGTGTGTGTGACCCTGCTGCTCGCCGCGGTCGCCCTGCCGGCGTGCTACGTCCCCGCCCGCCGGGCGGCGCGGATCGATCCGATGGTAGCCCTGCGACAGGAATGACGTGCCGGCCGCGCAGGCCTTGGCTTGGCGTGCCTATCCCCGGCGACGGTGACCCATCCGTTGTGGGGTCCCTGCCCGACTCGCCGGGCCACCCAATGACACCCGCGAGCCGGGGCAACCGGGTGTGCCTGAACATCGTAACTACTGCTCTGACGGGAGGTTAGGCATCGACGAGGGCCGCCTGTCCGCCTCTGTCATCCCAAAGAGGGAATTGCGTCCGGAGGGACTCGAACCCCCAACCATCGGTTCCGAAGACCGAGGCTCTATCCAATTGAGCTACGGACGCCCTGCGCCGGTCCGGCAACCGGGCCGGCGCATGACGATACCGCATCCCGGAGAAACCGTCAAATCAAAACGATGCTATCCTGTCACCAGACCCCGAACCCGGGTTCAACACCTCCGACAGGCGTTTGTCTCTTCACCGGAGTGCTCGTTGGCGTGACCTGCCCGGATTGTGTCTGCGCCCAAGGCTGATTCGCGTCCCCTGGCGCCGGGGATTGCGTACGGCCTGCCGGAGGCTGCTGGGCGGTGCCGGTCGGCGGCTGTTGGGCCGTGCCCACAGGCGCAGCCGTCCCTCCTGTTGCTCTGGCGTGCCATCACCAACGACAAGCGCCTGGCAACGACAGGATCTGGCCCGAACCAATGACGAGGGCCGTCGGCGGCTTCACGGTTTGGTGAAACCACCGGCGGCCCTCGGATCAACTCGGCAACCACTGCGCGCCGCGGGCCGGATGCCTCGCGGCTGCGCCGCAACCCGCACCGGCAACGACTACTCGGTTTGGGCCTCTTTCTTCAACGGCGCGGTCCAGAGATAGACCGTATGGCCGGCACCGATCTGGCCGTCCACTTCCTCCACCTTGTCCGGCGTCACACCTTGCATATCGAAGTCGTGGGAAACGATGCGGGAACCGGGCTTGAGCTTCTCCAACTGGGGGATCAGCTTCACGTTCAGACTCGGCAGCAGGTACAACGTAACAACGTCGGCCTTGCTGAGATCCAATGTGAAGATGTCCTTCTGCTCGATCGTCGCCCGGTTACCGACGCCATTCTTCGCGACGTTTTCTTTCGATTCCTTGATCCGCTGCGGATCGACATCGAAGCCGTAGGCAAGGCAGCCGAGTTTGGCGGCCGCCACCACGATCCGGCCGTCGCCGCAGCCGAGATCATACACCACGTCTTTCGACGTCACCCGCGCCAACTCCAGCATCTTCGCCACCACTTCGTCCGGGGTCGGGACGAAAATCACGTCCGGTCGCTTCGGTCTTTCCACCGGCTCGGTTGCCGACGAGGCCGTGGGAGCCGCCGGGGATTGTGCCGGCGCAGAGGCGGAGGCGCTGCCCGCGGCAGTACCCGTCTTGGGCTGCCCTTTCGGAGCGATGCCGACGCCGGGCGATGCCGGTTGAGCGGCCGCACTGCCGGCCGTGCTGTCCGCCTGCCGGGCGGAGTCGACCGTCGAGCTCGCGGCGGCTTGCGGCGGCGCGTCGTCCGAGGCACACCCCGCGACACCGAAGGCCATCACCACCAACACGCACATCACGTCCCTGATGCACATAGTCTTCGTCCTTTCTGAAGTTCTTGGACGGTCATCGAGCGCCACGATGCGACGTGGCCCCGACTCGAGACCTCATTTTCGTCTAGGGCTCCTTCTTCAGCGGCGTGGTCCAGAGGTACACGGTATGTCCGTAACCGCCGCTGCCCTCCACCCGGACCACCTGGTCGGGCTTCACGCCCTTCATGTCGAAGTCATGAGAAACGATGCGTGAGCCGGGCTTGAGCTGCTCCAATTGCGGAATCAGTTTCACATTCAGGCTGGGCAACAGGTACAAAGTGACGACATCCGCCTGGCTGAGGTCCAGCTTGAAGATGTCCTTTTGCTGAATCGTCGCGAGGCGGCCGACGCCATTCTTCTCGACGTTCTCTTTCGATTCGGCGATGCGCTCCGGATCGACGTCGAAGCCGTAAGCCCGGCAGCCGAGCTTGGCGGCCGCCACCACGATCCGGCCATCCCCGCAGCCGAGATCGTAGACCACGTCCTTCTTCGTCACCCGCGCCAGTTCCAGCATCTTTGCCACCACCTCTTCGGGTGTCGGAACGAAGATCACGTCCGGCTCCTGGTTCTCCTCAACCGGTTGCGCGGCCTGGCGGGCCCTCTTGGGCGGACCGAGCTTGACGGGCGCACGATTCTCCGGCCGGGTCAGCGCCAGGCCGTCCAGCCGCGGCTGGAACTGGGCCACATCCACACCGAGGGCTTCATAGATCGTCGGGGCCACATCCTGGCGGCGTCCATCCCGACCGACCGCCTTGTTGTTCGTCGCCAGGAACACGTACGGCGCGAAACTGTGGCCCGTGCCGTCCTCATTGAAGCCGTGGTCCGCGGTGACGTAGATCTGCGTCTTATCCGCCAGACCCAGTTCCCGGAGCTTGGCCATGATCTTGCCGGTCCAGAGGTCGTTGGAGATCAGAGCGTCGTTGTACTCCTTCGAGTTCTCGCCGTACTTGTGCCCGGCGTGGTCCACCTCCGCGAAATGCACGAAAAAGAAGAAGGGCTTGCCCTGGTACTGGTCGAGCAGTTCGAGGGCCCGCGTCCCAACCTTCTGATCCTGCATCAGCCCGAATTCCCAGACTTCCAGGGCGGTATGCATGCCGTAATAGGGAGAGCCGGGGGTCACCCGGTACTGGACGCCGTTCTCCTCGACGATTGTGCCCTGGGGTTTCTTGCCCGCGCCGGGCTGCGCCGTCGCCTGGGCCTTCTTGGCTTGCTTCTTGTTCTGACCGTTCCCGGCGGCGTTCTTCCTGGCAGCAGCCTTCTTCTTCGGCTGCGTCTGCGTTTCTTCATCCAGCCGGACCTTCCGCGGAGGATCGATCTCGCCGCAGTGTTGCTTTTTGCCGATGACCGCCACCGTAACGAACTTGTCCGTCCCGAAGTGGTTCTCCAGCCGCTCGAAGATGCTCAATCCTTTGGGCACCGGCTGGTACTGCCGGTTGCTGTACACCCCGGTGACCTCCGGATAGTAGCCGGTAAGGATCTGGGACCAGCCGGCCTTCGTGTCGGTGGTACCCTCGACATCGATCTTGACGTACTTGCCCTGGTCGATCAGCTTGCGGAGACTGGGCAACTCTCCGCGGGCCAGGCACTGCTCCACGTGCTCGCGCTGGGCTCCATCCCAGCCGATGAGGATCACGTTCCGCGGCTGCTCGACCGCCGCCGAGCCGGGCGAGGCCAGGGCGGCCAGCACCAGGACGGCACAGACAGAGAACACCTTCTTCTTCATGGGTTTACCCTCGCGACGACAGAGACTTGGGATATACCGCGCTGGCGCGGACATCAGAAACACCGGCTCAAAGACCGGCGGAGACACCACGCTCCTCCGGCTGAACACTCTCACGCGAGCGGCCACACCCGCTTCGCGCACCGGTGTTATTGTTACCGCCGGAGGCGGCCGATGTCCACAAGATTCCGGCCTTCGTCAATCTGTGGTACAATCCCCCGCGCGGCTCCGGCCGCCAGGCGAACTGCGCCGCGCCAGATAAGTAAACAGGAGAAGATCGTGGAAAGGACCCGGGTGGTTTCGTGGACAGCCAGCAGTTGGTATACGATATCCGTGAGCTGAGCCATCTCTTTCGAGAGAGCGCCAGCATTGAGACCCTGCTGAACCGGGCGGTGGAGATGGTGGCCCGACGGACGGAGTCCCCCGTCTGTTCGATCTACCTCTACAATCCCCAGATCCAGCAGTTGACGCTGCGGGCCACGCAGGGCCTGCACCCCGAATCCGTCGGCCGGGTCCATCTGAAGCTCGGCGAAGGGCTGGTGGGTCTGGCCCTCCAGGAGATGCGCCCGATCTGCGAGCCGGATGCCGGCCGCAATCCCAACTACCGGTTCTTCCCCGGCATCTTCGAGGAACGCTACACCGCCTTCCTGGTGGTGCCGATCGCCCGGGGCATGTCCAAGATGGGTGTCCTGGTCCTGCAGCGGGAATCCGGCCGGTGCTACGAGGAGTCGGATATTGCCGCCTTGGAGACGGTCGCCTCACAACTGGCCAACATCATCGAGAACGCGCAATTCCTGCTGAGCATGCACGCGCCGGCACGCGAGCCGGTCAAGGGCCTGCCGGAGGGCCTGAAGTTCGTCAAGGGCAGGGTCGCGGCCGAGGGGTTCGCCTACGGTCCGGCGCTCGTTTTCGACAAGCACAGGAACTTATCCCTCCTGCGGCAGCAGACGTTCGACCGAACGTACACCCTGGCCGACTTCCGCACGGCCGTCGCGGCCACGGAAGCCCAGCTTGAGCAGCTTCAGGAACAGGTGGAGGACAAGCTTTCGGATGCCGCGTCGCTGATCTTTGCCGCCCACCTGATGATTCTCAAGGACCAGGATTTCCTCGGGAAGATCGTCCGGCAGATCGAGAGCGGCGTCAATCCTCCTTTGGCCATCGCCCAGGTGGCG
>JALORE010000098.1 GCA_025459125.1 Planctomycetota bacterium
GATGGGCGCAGCGCGCTGGTCCGTCAGGCTCCCCATGCAGTGACCGCCGCCGGCCGTGAGCAGGAGCTTCACGTGTCCGATGCGGGCGTTACCTTCCCGAAACTGCGTCTGCAGGCACCCCAACAACTCGGAGCAAAAAGTCCGCCAGTTGACTGGGGCCGAGACCGCCGACAAACGGAGGTCCGCGTTCAACCAGCCCAGCACGGCCTCGCCGTGAGCATACGTGTCGTAGTCCACCTCCACGATCCGCGCCCCGCCATCGGGTCCCGCCAAGACTTCATCCAGCCACGGCTCCAAGCCTTCTCCCGTTCGCGCCGACAGGAACCGCACCACGGCGCCCGGGAACTGTGCTGCCAGAAGGTCCTGCGTTCGATTGCGCTGCTCGGTGGAAAGTACATCCGCCTTGTTGACGACGATCACATCGGCTTCTTCGAGTTGCTTGCGGTAGATATAGGCAGCATCGGGATGCAGGGTGTCCGGCGCATCATCCAGAACGTCGCGGAGACGCAACGGGTCGGCCAGAACGGACAACGGTGACAGGACAAAACGTTCCCGGAACCGGTCTTTGAGCGGCTGGAGGATCGTGGCGGACAGGTCGGTGCAACTACCTACCGGCTCCGCGAGCAGGACCTGGGCCTCGGCGGCCAGCAGCTTCTCCGCTGCGTAGATCAGGCCGGCGAAGTTGCAGCAGAAGCAGCTTCCCGCGACTTCCCGGACATTCAGCCCTTCTTCCGCGAGCCATTTCGTATCGACCAGGTTGGGAGCCTGATCGTTCGTGATCAGTCCGACCCGTTGGCCGCGCTGCGTCAGCCGCTCGGCCGCCCGCCACAGCAATGTGGTCTTGCCCGCTCCCAGGAATCCGCCGACGAAGATCAGTTGTACCTTTTTCATAAGGATGGTTCTCCGAAAGACCGGGTGGCCGCGCCGCGTTCGATGGGCAAACCGCAAGCATGCCGGGCCGGGGCTGCCCAGCCTTGATAGGCCGCCCCGCCCAGCAGCGCGCCCAGCATGGGTGAGAGGATATAGACCGCGAAGAAGCCGCCGCGCGGTCCCGGGATAGCACTGCGGCCCCAGCCGGCGAAATAGGCCAACAGCCGTGGGCCAAAGTCCCGCGCCGGATTGAACCCCGCCTGCGTCAGCGGCGCGATGACCGAGATCAAGATCGCGACGGTCAAACCGATGAACAAAGGAGCCAGCCGGCTCCCGGGACCAGAAGCGTTCCGGCGATCCGTCACGGCGAAGACGAAAAACGCCAGGAAAGCCGTCCCGAGTCCCTCCGCCAGCATCGCCTGGAAGGGACTGACCACGTCGTTCGTCCACCGCAGGGACCGGGCAAGCACAGGATGAGGGAAGTACTCGCCATAGACCATGGCGGACCATTCGCTCCCCGCCGCCCCACGCACGATGCCGTGGGCAGACTCAAACTGGCTGAGGATCGACGCGAAGAACAGATACAGGACCGCCGCGGCGAGGATGGCGCCCAAGAGCTGTGACAGGACATACCACGGCACGCGTCGCCAGGGGAACCCGCGAAAGACGGCGAAGGCCACGGTCATTGCCGGATTGATGTGGGCGCCCGAGACGGCCCCCGTGGCATAGATGGCCAGCGAAATCGCCACGCCCCAGACGAGGGCCACCTGCCACAATCCCTGCTGTGCCCCCGTCAAAACGGCCGCGTGGACGGCGCCCACCCCGAAGAAGACCAGAACGAAAGTACCCATCAACTCGGCAGCGCACTTGCGGGACAAGCTCATGGCCTCTTTCATTTGGCGCTCCCGGGGTTCCCCTGCACAAACGCCAGCAGCGTATCGAGCGTCCGACGATACTCTGCGAGAGTCTGTTTCCAGCGTTCCAGACAGGCCCGGCCCCGGGGGGTCAACCGGTAGTTGCGCCGCGGCACCCCGCGGTCCGGATGCTCCCAGTCGGACGCCACGAGTCCCTCCCTCTCCATGCCCTGGAGCGCCCGGTAGATCCCCGTGTGGTCCGGCGGATGGCTGGCAAAGACGTCCAGTTGCCGGAGAGCGTCGAGGAGGGCGTATCCATGCCCCCCGCCCTGGGCCAGCACCGACAGCAGGGCCGGCCGCAGGAGTTTCGGCAGCGACTTGCCCATGCACGCGCAATTCATCGATAGTTTCATGAGACGTACTCCAATATGGGATGTCCTCACATATCACAGGGATGGACCGCATGCAAGCGCCATTTCGCGGAAGATGTGACAATACCCGGACCGGGGGCGATGCAAAAAGGAATTGACACGAGGGCATCGAAAATGATATAGAGAAGGCAGACTCGCAAGGAGAGTCTCATACAAATCGTTTCCACACGGGGCGATAAGGAGGTCAGGGCGGTCTGGTTGATCCCCCCCGGGAAGTAGGCGGTCGGCCGTGCGTGGCGCCGCCGGGCGCTGGTTCCACAGCGACACGGCGGTAACACCTCACAACTCCAGAACAGAGTGCATCCCCATGACGAAGGCTTCCTGGCTGGCACTGGCAATCTGTCTATCCAGTCTCATAGGCCCGGCGGTGGCTGCCGGCGCCGACGATCCCAATGCGTCAACGCCTCCCCAGCCCCCGGTCCGCCAGAGGTTTCCGCCGGTTCCGGAAAGCGGGCTGCAGGCCACGGAGGTCATGACCGGTCCGTGGCTGCGCCTGCCGCCCCTGCCGGAGAGCAAGGAACAGTTTGGCTTCGAAGCCTGTGACGGCAAGCTCTATGCCGTAGCCGGCGTCTGTCACGGCAAGGAGACGGACTGTGCGTTCGTCTACGACACCAATACCGGCCATTGGCGTTCGATCGCCCCGCTGCCTATCGCGGTCCAGAGTCTGTGCTTGCGGGCGGTCAAGGGGCGGCTCTTCTGCTTCGGCGGCTACCACCATGCGCTGCCCCTCAAGTACCGGGATGTCTGGCTTTATGACCCCAATGCCGACGCCTGGCTGCCTCGCACCCCGATGCCGGTGGCCCGGGAGGATGCCGGATCGGGGGTCGTCAACGGCCAGGTTTGGATCGTCGGCGGCCTGACGAACCCCGCACACGCGCTGGTCCCGCGGATCGATATCTATGACCCCGACCGCGACGCCTGGGTTCTGTCCTTCTCGATCAAGCCGCACGAAGGCGACTGGCCCGGCCGCGCGCTCGGCGACTTCGCCTGCGCCGCGGACGGCACGATCTGGTGCCTGGCCGGCACGGAGTCGCTGGAGGGGTATCCCCTGCTCCGTCCCGCGCCGATCGGGTTCTTCGCCAACCAGACGGATCTGGGGTATGTCGCCATTCCCGACCCGCGCTGCTACGCCGAACTGGAGGTGATCGACAACGATCTGTACGTCGTGGGCGGCTGCCGTACTTCAACCTGGGATTTCGCCGACACCATGCTGATCCTGGACCTCAAGACACATACCTGGCAGGACCCGGTGCCTCTGCCCTACAAGGCCCGGGGCCAGGGCGTCTGTTCGTGGAACGGTGCGCTGTACGTCGCCGGCGGCTTCGACGGCCAGACGCGCGACGAGCTGTGCATGTGGATGAAGTAATCAGCCCTCGGCGCCGAAGATGCCCGCCGGCTCGAGTTGGAGCGTGGCGTGGTCGATGTCGAATTGCTCCCGCAGGATGTCCTGCAGCTCGCGCAGACACCGCTGCCAACAGGCGGGGTCGCTGCACATCGGCTTGAGCCAGATATTGGCCGTCAGGACGGGAAAACCCAGGGTCACCGACCAGATGTGCAGGTCGTGCACCTCGGCCACGTAGCGATTCGCCTCGAGAGCGGCCTTGATCTGGTGGAAGTCCAGATGGGCCGGCGTAGCCTGGATCAGGATGGCCAGCGTCCGCCGCAGCAGACCAATCCCGCTCCACAAGATCAGCAGACCGATCAGAAGGCTCACCAAGGGGTCGGCCAGCGTCCAACCGGTCAGCAGGATCACCACCCCGGCTCCCACGGCACCCATCGAGCCCAGCGTATCGGCCAGCATGTGCACGAACGCGCCTTCGATGTTGATGTTCTCCTTGCGGCTTCCCGCCAGGATCCCGGCGCTGCCGAGGTTGGCGAGCAGACCCGCGCAGGCGACCGCCACCATGCCCGCCCCTTGGACCTCGGGCGGATGCAGGAAGCGGTAGATCGCCTCGCGAAAGACCAGGCCGACGACCAGGAGCAGGGTGGCCCCATTGATGAAGGCGCCGATGACTTCCGCCCGCAGAAAACCGAACGTCCGTTCCGGCGTGGCCGGCCGCCGCGCCAGCTGACCGACGAAAAGCGCCAGGCCCAACGCCAGCACATCGGTGAGCATGTGGCCCGCATCCGCCAGCAGGGCCAGGCTGCCGGTGAGCAGGCCGCCGATCACCTCAACGATCAGGAAGGCCAGGATGATACCGGTGGCCCACCAGAGCCGCCGGCGGGAGACCTCGCGTAAATCCGGTTCATGGCCGTGATTCTCATGCTCGCCATGTCTGTGCGTAGGTGCGCTCATTCGTCATTCCTCGATGGCTGCCTGGTCCGGTCCAGTCTAAGCAACCTCCCCCGCCGAGTCAACGCTCCCGACGGCACGGTCAGGGCCAATCATCCATCATCAATAATCCCTTATGAAGGGTGCTGGTTTTTGCTTGTCGCGCGGGCCGGGATGCGGTTAAATGACGGCCCTGAGAGGTCTCGAAGGACAGAACGGGTACTGATTTTGAGGTGTGCAGCAATGGCAGATCTGAAGGCATTGGCGGAAGCCGTGATCCGCGGGGATCAGACGACGGCGGTGAATGTCACAAAGGCGGCGTTGCAGGAGAAAATGGCTCCCAAGCAGATTCTCGACCAGGGCCTGATCGCCGGCATGGACGTGGTCGGCGCGCGCTTCAAGAACAACGAGATCTACATCCCGGAGGTTCTGATCGCGGCCCGGGCGATGAAGATGGCCATGGAACTCCTCGAGCCGGAGCTGGCCAAAGCCGGGGTCAAGCCCATCGGCAGGTTCCTCATCGGCACCGTCCAGGGCGACCTGCACGACATCGGCAAGAACCTCGTCGCCATGATGATGAAGGGCGCAGGGTTCGAAGTGATTGACCTGGGCGTGGACGTGGCGCCGGACAGGTTCGCCGCGGAAGCCAAGGCCAAGGGCGCCAACCTGATCGGCATGAGCGCCCTGTTGACCACGACGATGCCCGGCATGGAAAAGACGATCAAGGCCCTCAAGCAGGCCGGCGTCACCGCCAAGGTCATGGTCGGCGGCGCTCCGGTCACGCAAAGCTTTGCCGACCGGATCGGCGCCCACGGCTACGCGCCCGACGCCGCTTCGGCCGTCGATACGGCCAAGAAGCTCGTCGCCTGATCCAGCCGGGCGCCTGCGGGGGCAGGGCCGAGCCGATTCGGCCCCGCGGCGGGACGGATCGTCCCGCGATAGCCGGCGCCGCTCCCCTGGCGATTCTCTCGCGTTCCAAGGACAGTGCACGTTGCACTGTCCTTTGTCTTTGTCACAGGTCGAGGCCGGGTTTGATTTGACGGGGAGGGTCTATCACGATATCATGGATTCTGGTCCTCGTGAGTATGGTGGCCGAGGGTGACTTGCACAAGGCTTGGGGTTCCACAGTGGAGGATAGCACGATGAAAAGGGCGAACGTCTTCACCGCGATGGGTCTGGTCCTGCTGGCCGCCGGAGCCGTAACGGCCGTGCCGTACAGCGTCGATTCCCACACGCTGCACCTGTATCATTTCGACGGCAATGCCCAGGATAGTGTCACGACCAATCCGATTCACCTGGTCCTGGATTCCGGGGCGACCGCCACGGACGCCAAAATCCCCGGCTTGGGACAGGCGCTTTACACGTACGAAGGGACCAACCGCACGAATGTAAACCTGCCCTCGGCGATGGCGCCCGCCGCAACGGCCATCCGGAATTTCGTCGGCGCGGATGGAGCCTTCACATTCGAGGCCCTGGTCTGCCCCGCGTTCGGCCCGGGCGCGATCCCCAACAACATGCAGATCATCTCCGGTGAGCATGATTCCGCACGCGGTTGGCAGTTCCGGGTGACGGCCGCCGGTGAATTGGCGTTCATCAAGCTGACCGGGACCATGCAGACGATCGTCAACCCTCTGCCGAAGACCGGCCCCCACGTTCTGGCGGCGAACAAGTGGTTCCATGCCGCCGTCACGTACGATGGCCGGGAGGACACGGACGCGAACCTGAAGCTCTACTGGACGGCTCTGGACGCGGGGCTCTGCGAGCCGGTTCTTCTGGGTTCCTTCCGGATGGCCGCCGATCTGGCCCCGGCCGTCGCGCCCAACTTCGTGATTGGCAACGAGGGCCGCAATAACAACGGCCGAACGGAGAACTGGGAGGGCTGGATCGATGAAGCCCGCATCAGCGATATCGCCCGCAACCCGAGCGACATGGCTCCCTGTCTCAATCTCGGCGCGGCGCGCAATCCCCACCCGGCCGACCAGGCCATCGATGTGCCGGTCGAGGCCGTGCTGAGCTGGACGCCCGGCACCTTTGCGCAGAAGCACGACGTGTACCTGGGGACAACGTTTACCGACGTCGACGGGGCTACCCGGACGAATCCGCTGAACGTGCTCGTCAGCCTGGGTCAGGACGCCAATAGCTACGACCCGCCGGCCCTGACGCTGGGTCAGACGTATTACTGGCGGATCGATGAGGTCAACGCCCCGCCGTCATCCACGGTCTTCAAGGGCCAAGTGTGGAGCTTCACCGCCGAGCCGGTTTCCTACCCCCTGCCCGGCAAGAGCATCGTGGCGACCGCCTCCAGTGCCACGCTCGACATGGGACCGGAGAAGACCGTCAACGGCGCCGGCCTCAACAATCAGGACCAGCATTCGACGGAGACCACGCACATGTGGCTCAGCAACCAGGCCGGGCCGCAGCCCACCTGGATTCAATACGCCTTCGATAAGGTCTACAAGCTCGACCAGATGTGGGTCTGGAACTCGAATCAACTCCTGGAGCCCATGCTCGGTTTCGGAGCCAAAGCGGTAACGGTGGAGTGTTCCCTGGATGGCGTCACCTGGACCGCGCTGGGCGAGTTTGAGTTCGCCCGGGCCACTGCGGCGGCCGGCTACACCCACAACACGACGGTCAAGTTCGCCGGCGCAGCGGCGCAATACGTGAAGCTGACCATCCAGAGCAACTGGGGCGGCGTCGTGAAGCAGTACGGCTTGAGCGAAGTCCGCTTCTTCACGATCCCGACCCAGCCCCGGGAGCCGGACCCGGCGACCGGAGCGACAGGCGTGGAGGTGGACACCCTGCTGGGCTGGCGGGCCGGACGAGAAGCCGCGTCCCACCGGGTCTACTTTGGGGCGGACAAGCAGGCGGTGCTCGGCGGCACAGCCCCGGTCCAGACCGTGGCCGGTCCCAGCTTCGATCCCGGTCCCCTCGCCTTCGGACAGACCTACTACTGGACCGTGGCCGAGGTCAATGACGCCGCCTCCCCCAAGGTCTGGAACGGGGACCTCTGGAGTTTCACAACCCGCGAGTACGCCGTAATCGACGATTTCGAAACCTACACCGACGACGAGGGCAGCCGGATCTACGAAACCTGGACCGACGGCTGGACCAACGGCAGCGGCTCGGTCGTCGGCCACCTGCAGGCTCCCTTCGCCGAGCGGACAATCATCCACGGCGGCAAGCAGTCCCTGCCCTTTGAATACAACAACGTCAAGACGCCCTTCTACAGCGAAGCCCAGCGGGAATTCGCGCCCCTGCAGAACTGGACGGGCAACGGCGCCGATACCCTGCGCCTGTGGGTCCGGGGCCAGCCGGCGGCCTACCTGGAGAATGCCGGCGTCATCACCATGAGTGCCGCCGGGCATGACATCTGGGACAATGCCGACGATTTCCGCTTCGCGTATCAGACCCTCACCGGCAATGGCTCCATCCTGGTCAAGGTCGAGAGCCTGGTCAACACCAACGCCTGGGCCAAGGCCGGGGTCATGATCCGCCAGAGCCTCGACGACAACTCCAAGTTCGCCTACATGATCGTCTCCTACAGCTCGGGCGTCTCCTGCGGCTGGCGTCAGCAGACCGGCGGCACCTGCGGCAGCGCCACCCAGGCGAACATCACCGCCCCGCAGTGGGTCAAGCTCACCCGCACGAACGATGCGTTCACGGCCCAGTACTCCGCCGACGGCAAGAGCTGGCTGGACCTCAAGAACGCCGACGGCACGGTCGTTTCGACGACGATCGCCATGACCGGTCCGGTCTACATCGGCCTGTGCGTCACCAGCCACAACACCGCTGCGACCACCGTCGCGGTGCTGTCCGGGGCGGCGACGACGGGCAACGTTACCGGCGCCCGACAGGTGCTGGCGATCGGGAACGATCCCCAGCCGGTCAACAGTCCGGCCGACCTGTATATCATGGTCGAGGATAGCGCCGGCAAGACCGCCACGGCCACCGAGCCGGCGCTCGTGACCGCGGGCGCGTGGACCCAGTGGCGGATCCCACTGAGCAGCCTGACCGGCGTGAACCTGAGCAAGGTCAAGAAGCTCTCGCTCGGCGTCGGCAGCCGGGCCACTCCGGTCCCGGGCGGCAGCGGCACGCTCTACTTCGACGATATCGGCTTCGGGCATCCGTTGCCCACGGGGGCAAACTGATCGGGACGCGCCAGGGTGCCGGGTGCCATGCTTACGCTTGCGTAAGCATGTCTTGTCCGTCGAGGCAGACATGTCTACGAGGCGTAGGCATGTGGGCGCACAGAAATGGACCTGCCGCATCGCACAACGTGCCAGCGTTATGGTGTTGACGGTCAACCCCATTGCCTTACGTTCTCCCGTTTCCAGCGGCAGCCCTTCTTGTACCGCCCGCGGGGTTGCTTGTGGCGGGCGGAGGCCCTCAACCGCGGACGGACCGAAGGGCTCCACGATCTCTGGGGTTACGTCTTCATGCCCGAACACGTCCATCTGGTCGTGCTCCCCCATCCGGGAACCCGGATCAGCCGGATTCTCTCGGCGATCAAGGCGTCGGTCGCCAAGCGTGCGATCCTCTGGGTCCGCGGTGAGCACCCTGCCTTTCTGCCACACCTGGAGGACCGCCAGCCGAGGCGACGCTGCCACTACCGCTTCTGGCAGCGCGGCGGGGGATACGATCGCAACTTGAGGACCGCCCATGATGTGCGGGAGAAGATCACCTGCATGCACGCGAATCCCCTGCGGCGTGGCCTGGTGGTAGATCCCGATGACTGGCATTGGTCGAGTTGCCGGGCGTGGCAGACCGGAGAAGACTCTCCCATCCCCATCGATCGTGCGTCCTTCTTTGGATAAGCCGACACCTCTACAAGGGGCGGACACGTCCAGTGCCATGGAGAAGACATGCTTACGCAAGCGTAAGCATGGCACCCGGCGCAGACATGGCACCCCGTTTCGGGTGCATGACCATGGGTGCAGGGACATCCGTGGCCGTTCGGAGTTCCGCGTTTACGCGGGTTCGAATCTCCCGAGCCGCTTTCTACGAGAGAAGCGGAGAACAGGAGTCTGACCCGCTTGAAGGCGGAACCCCGTCCGCCTGGGCCCGCTCGTTGCGCCAGCGCCGCAGTTCGACAAACAGCCCTTTACGTTCATCCGGCAGGGTCTTGTAGACGTCGAGGCCCTCCGGTCTTCGTCCATTTGGACCGGCCGGGGGATCACCGAGGCGCAACACAAGCTTCAGACGCGGGACACCGGCGTATTCGTAGAAGTACTCCTCCGCTTCACGTACCTCGGCCCCCACGACAGCCCGTTTGAGGGGCTCTTCGGGAAACCCGCCCAAACGTTCATCAAACGTCAACGTGACGATCTTCCGATGCACAGTTCCTCCCTGCACAACCAGGGGGTTCCACCCCCGGGCCCCCCGGGCCGGTGTCTGGCCTCGCTGTGCGGGCCGCCACTCGGCCCACTCCCATTAAGGGTAGGACGGTACTGTCCTCGCGAGGCGCAAGCCCAGGTCGCTGCTGCGGCTGACGGGCGGCAGCCTGAGGCGGATCGCCGACCGGCAGCGCCAGGCGCCGCGGCTCCAACAGCCGCCCCGGCTGACGCGGTAGTCGCCCGACGACGGGCCAAGCGGGTCCGTCTGCGGCCCGCTCGGGTACAAGGCCTCATACCAGTCCTGACACCATTCCCATACGTTCCCGTGCATGTCATACAAACCCCAGGCGTTAGGGCGAAAACTCCCGACCGCAACCGTCGCCTGGCGGTACACGCCTTTCTGGCCCGCCCCGTAAGGGTAGTTCCCATCGAAGTTCGCCATGCTCGAGTCCAGATCGTTGCCGTAGCAGAAAGGCGTCTGGGTGCCCGCGCGGCAGGCATACTCCCATTCGGCCTCCGTGAGCAGCCGATACGTCCCCTCCGCCACGCCCTCTAACGCACATAGTCCCTTTACGAAGACCTGGCAGTCGTCCCAACTGACGGTTTCCACCGGGGCATTCAGGCCCGCCAGGGGAAAGTATGAGGGGTTGTTGCCCATGATCTGCCGCCACTGCCCCTGCGTGATCTCGAACTTGCCGCAATAGAACGCCTGGGTCAGTGTCACCTGATGCTGAGGCCCCTCGTTGGTCCCCCGCTGGGCTTCGCTGGGCGGACTGCCCATCGTGAAGGTCCCCGCCGGGACGAGCCGAAAGACGATCCTTGTCTGACGCGTCTGGACCTCCAAGGGCAGTTTGAGCTGTTGTACGGCCTGCCCTTGAAGTTCTTGGGCTGCCGAACTGCCCGCGGCGAGACCCGCTAATGAAGCGTAGGGGGCGTCCGCAACCGCCTCCAGGTCAGCCGGAAGAGCCGCGACGCCCGCCAGCCGCACATCATCGACAAACCAGTCGTCCTCCAGCCCGCCGGCCGAGCCGAGGCTCCGGAGGCGAAGCGTGAAGTCGCTGCGCAACGCCTCAATCGGCAGGGACACAGTTGTGGGTGCGTAGGCGGTCATGCCGGGTCCCGCCCCCAATTGACGATCCAATTCGGTCCATGTGGACCCGGTGGAGTACTCGACGATCAGGTCGTCGCCCTCCTCCGGGGAGTCTCCGCCACCGCCGCGCTGGTAGGAGTAGGCCAGCGTGCCCCGGGCATAACCCGACAGGTCCAGGGGTCTGGACGTGATGGAATCCCCGCCGGTGGGGTGGCCGTTCAGGCGCAAAGACAACGGGGGCGACGGCTCGCCCAGCCCCACATCGTCCACCGCGGCGCCATTCACTACGGCCCATCTCGTCGCGTCCAGGATCGGCGCGGCAAAGGTGTCCTCGAAGACGACGGTGCCGTCGAGAACGGGCGGAGAGGAGGCCAGGAACCGCGCCAGGCGCAGGCCCAGAGAGTCCGACCTGGAGCCGGTCGCAAGGCCAAGGCGAGAGGCCGAGCGATGGTACGCGGACCCTTGGTCCCAGCCGGCGCCACGCACGACGCGGGAGAGGCCCGATACCGGACCGCAGGGGTCCGTCTGCGCATCCGCGGGGTACGCCCCATACCAGTCTTGGCACCATTCCCTCACATTCCCATGCATGTCGTATAGCCCAAACGCGTTGGCCCGCTTCTGCCCCACGGCTTGAGGCGCTTCCGCACTGCCCAGCGTCCAGGCATAGACCTGGAGCAGAGCGTCGCTGTCCCCGAAGCAATACGCACTGGTCGTGCCCGCGCGGCAGGCATACTCCCACTGGGCCTCGGTCAGCAATTGGTACGTCCCCTCCGGCACCCCCTCCTTCTCGCACAACTTCTTCGCGAACGCCTGGCAATCCTGCCAACTCACACTTTCGACGGGAGCATTGGGGTCGGTATCCGGAAAGCTCGAAGGATTGGTCCCCATCACCCGCTGCCACTGGCCCTGCGTCACCGGAAACTTGCCACAATAGAAGGCCTGGGTTAGCGTCACGGGATGCTGCACCTCGCCCGCGGACCGTCCGACCTCCGTCACCGGACTCCCCATGCTCAAAGCCCCTGCCGGGATCAGCCGAAAGGCAATTCCCATCTTTCGGGTCCGGACCTCCAAGGGTAACCCAAGCTGCTGTACCACGTGGCGCTGGCGATTCTGAGCCTCCAAGCTGCCAGGGGCCAGTCCCGCCAGCGCGGCATAGGCAGCATTGCCCATCTCCGCCAAATCACCAGGCAAGACGCCAGACATACCGACCACCGGTGAGACGTCGGCTGCCTCCGTGAGTGCTGCCGGTTCACCGGAGACAAAACCAATGGAGAAGAGCATCGCACAGACGGAGAAAGGCAACACACATCGCCCAACCACAGCCCACCTCCTTTTCCATCTTGCCCCCGAATCCACCCTGCACAGGTACGTCTATGATACCGCCGCTCAGCCAAGCGGTCAAGATGGCCTCAAACAATATCGGGAATGATATCCGGATCGAGACACGATGGGCAGATCAGGTTCTTGCGAGGCGAGAAGCCTCCGCGCGACGGACAGGAGAAAGGAACTCGTCGTGTCCAGGATGCCATGCCTACGCCTCGCAGGCATGTCTTGGGCACCGGTTTGGCATGTCTACACCCAGCCGGTAGACATGGTACCCAACTTCTCCGGATTCCACAGCCGGGGGCGGCTGTGCTACCTTTCTTGGAGGACTTCCCGGGAGGCGCAGCGTGTGGTAAAATGGACACCTGGTGATATGAGAAAGATCAAGAGTCCCAACCTGGCGCAGTTGTTGATGCAGCTTCGGTTCACACCGGAGGTGAAACGGCGTGTGCAACTGGAGGCGGCGGCGAAGCTGTACTGCCTGGTCGAGGCGGACAAGCAGTATCCGTATGACTTCGTCTGCTTCCATATCACCGGCTTTCAGCCAAAGAGCGGTCTGGAGCCGGAGGTGATCGGCGGTCGCGACCTGCTGGACGACCTGCAGATCTTCATCGCCAAGCTCAGTGCCCGCCTGGCCGTGCCGGCGGCCGAGGCCGGGGAGAAGGTCTCCACGATCGGGGACCTGGCCGCACGGTTCCAGGTCTCCACCAAGACGGTCAACCGCTGGCGCCGGCGCGGTCTGCTGGCCCGGAAATTCGTTTTCGACGACGGCGGACGCCGCCTCGGCTTCCTGGAATCGGCGGTCGAGCGGTTCGTGCGCGAGAATCCGTCCCTCGTGGCCGGGGCCGGGACTTTCCGACGCCTGACGGACAGTGAGCGGCAGCAGGCGATCCGCCAGGCTCGCAGCCTGGCGGCGAAAACGCCCCTGTCACGGCACCAGGTCACCCGGCAGGTCGCCCGGAAGCTCGGCATCGCCCACGAGACCCTGCGGACCCTGCTGTTGCAGTACGAGAAAAGGAACCCGGGCAAGCCGGTCTTCCGCCGGCCGCTGGGACGCATTCAACCCGCCGAGGCGGCGGAGTTGTACCGGCTCTATCAGCAAGGGACCGGCATCCCGCAGCTCATGAAGGAATTCGACCGCAGCCGGGCCACGGTCCATCGGATCATCAATCAGCGGCGGGCCATGGCACTGCTCGGCCGTAAGATCGAGTATGTCCCCAGTGACGAGTTCCTGCAGACGGAGGCAGCGGCGCAGATTCTCAGCAAGCCGTTCGCGCGGGTGGCGACGCCCGCGAACCCCGTCCTGAACGAGACGAACGGATCGCTGGTCGGTGCGACCATGAACGAAGCGGAGACTGCCCCGGGCGCGGAGCCGGCCGGTCTGTCCGCGCCGCCCGTGGAGCCGGTCGGCGAGAACCTCCTGCCGGAGTACCTCCAGGTCCTCAAGATCACGCCCGTGCTCAACCGGGAGCAGGAGATCGAGCTCTTCCGCCGGTACAACTACCTCAAGTACCTCGTCTCCCAGGAGCGGCATCAGCTCAAGCTGTCCCGGATCTGCGCCGAGCTGCTCGCGCGGCTCGAAGGCTGTCTCGAGGAGGCCGAGGAGATCCGCAAGTCGCTGGTCGAGGCCAACCTGCGGCTCGTGGTCAGTATCGCCGGTAAGCACACCAGCAACGACGCGAGCTTCCTGGAGCTGGTCAGCAAGGGCAACTTCGCCCTGATCCAGGCGGTGGAGGAGTTCGACTACACCAAGGGATTCCGCTTCAGCCGCCGGGCGTCGCTGGATATCGCCAAGGAATACGCCAAAGTCTCCGGCCGGAGCACCGAGCTGACACCCAAGCGGGCGGCCTCGCTCGCCAGCATCCAGCGGGACCTGCGTGAGACCACCGCCGACGTCTCCGCCCTGGAGCGGACCCGTCAGAACCTGGCCCAGGTCATCCGGGAAGAACTGGACGAGCGCGAGCAATACGTCATCCTGCATCATTTCGGGCTGGTCGGCTCGTCCATCCGCAAGAACACCCGGACCCTCAAGCAGATCGGCGATGAACTCGGTTTGACGAAAGAGCGTATCCGCCAGATCGAGCTGACGGCCCTGCAGAAACTGCGACAGGTCCTCAGCAGCGAGCAATTCGAATTGCTGACGGGCTGAGCCGGCACGGAGCGCAAGGCGTACGGGCAATGGAGCTTTTCCTGATCCTCATCCTGGTCGTTGTCGCCAGTGCCATCGGCACCGTGACCGGCTTTGGCCTGTCGACCGTGATGATTCCGGTCATGACCCTCTTCTACGCGCTGCCCGAGACCCTCCTGTTCGTCGGCATCATTCACTGGTTCAACGACCTGTGGAAGCTGCTGCTGTTCCGGGAGGGCATCCGCTGGAAGCTGATCCTCAGCTTCGGCCTGCCGGGGATCGTCGCCGCGGTTCTCGCCGCACGCCTGCTCTTCTCGGTTTCCGGCACGATTCTGGAGCGGGTCCTGGGCGTGTTTCTCCTCGGCTATGTGGTCTTCCTGTTCGTCCGGAGTGCCTTCAGGATCAGGCCGAGCCCCCTGGCGGGCGTGGTGGGCGGCGCGCTGTCCGGGTTCTTTGCCGGGGTTTTCGGCATGGGCGGCGCGATCCGCGCCCTGTTCCTGTCCGCCTTCGATCTGCCCAAGGCCATCTACCTCGCCACGGCCGGCGCCATTGCCATGGCCATCGATACGCCCCGCCTGATCACGTACGTCGCGGAAGGGACCCGGATCGGGCCGGTGCTGTTCTGGGGCCTGCTCCTGTTCGTCCCGGGGTCCTTCTTCGGCGCCCGGTTCGGCAAGGGACTCCTGGATCGCATCCCGCAGGCACACTTCCGCAAGATCGTGGCCGCATTCCTGTTGATCATCGGTCTGCGGCTGCTGATCCAGCCCGGGTAATCCCAACGACGGCACGGCTCACAGCGCCGAGCCCATTTTGTGGCCGGGGGCGACCGTATACAGCCGCTTCTTCGCCTCCGTGTTGACGTGGGCCGCGACCACCCGCCCGATGTAGATGACGTGATCCCCCGCGGCCAGCCGCGTTTCTTCGACACACTCGAAATTGGCGACCGCGTCACTGAGCAGGACGGAATCGATCTGCCGGGCGGGCTCGATCCGGCAGTCGAAGGCAGCGAACTTGTCCGTATCGCGGCCGGACCGCGAGCCGAAGAACAGGGCCGCTTCGGCCATCTCGGCACTGGGGTAGGCAATCGTGAAACACTTCGAGTGCTCGATGGCCTTGGCGGTGTAATGCCCTGCCGCCACGGCGATCGCCATCATCAGCGGATTGCCGGAGGCGAACATCGTCCATCCCAAGGTAACGGGATTGGCCTTGCCGTTCTTGTCCCTCGCGACGGCAATGACGACCTGTTCCGGGTACTTGGTCCGGACGGCTTCGGCGTATTCCACCTGCTTTTGCATTGTTTTCCTCCCGGATGGCTCCTATATTGACCGGCGACGACGCATCAACGTCCATTGTAGTCCGTCGCGCACGGAGTTCAACCGACGAGGGAAACGTGTGGGTGTCAGGCGTATGAATACCATCGGCTTTATCGGCAGCGGCAACATGGCGGAGGCTCTCATCCGGGGCATCATCGCAGCCGGGGTCTACGCACCGCAGGATATCTACCTCAGCGACATCCGCGCGGAGCGATTGCAGGAGCTGGCCGGCCGGTACGGCGTCGTCATCCGCGACACCAACCGCGCGGTGGTCGAGCACGCCGAGACGGTGGTCCTGAGCGTCAAGCCGCAGGTTATGATGGACGCGTTGCAGAGCATCCGGGATATGCCCACGACCGGACGGTTGTTCATCTCGATCGCCGCGGGCGTGAAAGTGGCGAAGATTGCCGCGGCCCTGGGCGAGGTCCCCATCATCCGCGTGATGCCGAATACGCCCGCCCTGGTGGGGGAAGGCGCCAGCGCCCTGTTTGCCAATGAAAAGGCCGAGGCTCTGCTCCCCAAGGCCCTGTCGATCTTCTCCGCGGTGGGCAAGGCCGTGGTCGTCGAGGAGGAGGGCTTGATCGACGCGGTGACCGCGGTCAGCGGCAGCGGGCCGGCTTATTTCTTCCTGCTGATGGAGGCGATGGTGGACGCGGGGATCGGCCTGGGCCTGGCGCCGGAGGTGGCCAAGGATCTGGTCCTTCAAACGGCCAAGGGCGCCGGTCTTCTAGCGGTGGAAGCGGACAAGAATGGGGAAAGCCCCGCGGTCCTGCGGCGCAAAGTTACGTCCCCCCACGGCACGACCGAAGCCGCCCTGAAGATCTTCGCCGGCCGGGGCTTCCCGCAATTGGTCGCGGAGGCCCTGACCGCCGCCCGCGACCGAAGCCGCGAGTTGTCGGCCTGAGCTACGCACGTTCGACGACAATCGCCCCAACCGGGCATTCATCGACCGCCTGCTGCGCCGTCTCTTCGCAGGCAGCGGGCACCTCGTCCACGATGACGGTGGCGATCTCATCGCCCATCTCGTAGACCTCGGGGCACGTGTCACAGCAGAGGCCGCAGGCGGTGCAGATATCCTCGATTCGTACCTTCATGGCACAGTCCTTTCCCCAAGAGATTGGGCCAGAACGCCGGATGATTCGGCGCGGTCCCTCCGACTCAATACGCGACCATGTCATCTTTGTCAACGGGATTCGCCGAGACTCTTGGAGGTGGTCCTCGCCGCGATCAGGCAGCCCTGCCGCCTGATCCTCGGCGGTGAAACGATTTAGGATACTTGGTGACGTAAGAGCGTCTTGCCCCCCATACTCGAACCAGGAAAAGAGGCGGTTCCGGGGAAAGGCGAATCGTCCCCTCTCATCTGGACGCCGGGCCTGCACCGGAGGCAGCGATTTCGCTCCTGTCGAAGATCCCAGGGAGGCCCTGCGCGCCCGGAATACTTCTTGACGAGCCGGGCACAAGTGGACGGCCTACGGCCGGCAATCCAACGCTGGCGTCGGTGGGGTGGCTTGTATGTCAAACGGTTCTCAGCCCCGCTTGTAGGCGGCTCTGCAAAAGCCTCCCGCCTACGATGTTCTTGTTTAACAGCCTGCGAATTCAACCTGGCGACCGAAGCCCCCTGGGCCGGGTCGTACAATGACGAGCGGACCGTGCGCGGAATTTGTGTCTTTTTGGTGGAAGCGGGGCCTTTACTCTGCTCCGGCTTTGCGGTAGAATCCGGAGGAAATCGGACAAGGCTGGTAACAGCTTCGGATGGTTGGCAGCCTCTTTGACTCGGAAGTAAGGGTAGAATTTACCGGCCGGGTCCCATGCAGGCCGAGCCCGTGAACCTGGTCAGGCGGGGAACCGAGCAGCCATAAGCGGACGCTTAGCCGTGTGTGGGGTCACCCGGCCGATCTTTTTTGATTTATGAATTATGAATTACGATTCATGATTTGGGTCGGAGGGGAGGACTGTGGATCGGCGGGAGCTGGTGGAGAGGGTCAAGCGGCTTGCCCACCGGTGTGAAGCTGGCCTCCGCGTTGCCGCCGACCACGCTCGGACGGCACATCGGCGGGCAGTTGATCTGCTGCTCGACCGGAGCGGCGGCAAACTATCGAGCCGCAGGCGTGGCACAATCGAAAGCCGCTTGGGTTGCCAAGCTCAGCATCGTGATCGAGGAAACCGACGAGTCGTGCTTCTGGATGGAGTTCATTGTGGATGAGAGCCTGCTGACGAAGAAACGAGTCGCTCCCCTGCTCACGGAAGGTGAGGAGTTGAGGCGGATCTTCGTCGCGGCAAGGCACACGACCAGGGGAGAATCGTAAATCGTAATTCGTAATTCATAAATCACAGATCCAATGGCCTATACCGTCCTTGCCAGGAAATACCGCTCGCAGACCTTCGACGATGTCGTCGGGCAGGACCCGATCGCCAAGACGCTCAAGAACGCCATTGAGACCGGCCGGGTGGCCCATGCCTATCTGTTTACCGGCACGCGGGGCGTCGGCAAGACCACCATGGCGCGGATTCTCGCCAAGGCGCTGAATTGCCTGGAATACGAGCAGCCGACGACGACGCCCTGCTGCAAATGCGGCAGTTGCGTCGCCGTCAATACCGGGGAAGACATTGACGTGATCGAGATCGACGGCGCCTCGAACAACCGGGTCGATGAGATCCGGGAGCTGCGGGAGAATGCCGTCTACCGCCCCGCCCGGGCCCGCTACAAGATCTACATCATCGACGAAGTGCACATGCTGACCACGGCGGCTTTCAACGCCCTGCTCAAGACGCTGGAGGAGCCGCCGGAGCACGTGAAGTTCATCTTCGCCACCACCGAGCCGAACAAGGTCCTCGCGACGATCCAGTCGCGGTGCCAACGGTTCGATTTCGCCAACATCAGCCCCAAGACCATCGCGGAGCAGCTCAAGTCGATCCTCAAGCAGGAGAAAATCAAATACGAGGAGGACCTGATCCTGCCGGTCGCCCGGATGGCGAACGGCTCGATGCGGGATGGACTGAGCCTGCTGGATCGCCTGATCAGCACGGGCGAAAAGACCCTGACCGCCAGGCTCCTGGAGGAGTATCTCGGCCAACCCAACGCCGAGAAGGTCCACAGGCTGATCGAGCGGATCGCCGCCGGCGATGCGCCCGGCACCCTGACCGCCGCGGAGGACCTGGTCTGCTCCGGGCTGGGCGAGGTCCAGATCGCCGATGCCCTGATCGAGGCCATGCGGGACCTGCTGGTGATCCGGTCGGCAGGCGCCGAGACGGACCTGGTGATCCTGACGGCCGAGCAGCGGAAGAAGGCCGGCGAGCTGGCGCAGCAGTTCGATGCGGCCGCACTCATCTACAATATCACCGCCCTGGAGAAGCTGCGCTGGACGATCCGCAACAGCGACACGCCGCGGGCCCTGCTCGACGCCTCCCTGCTGCGGTTCGCCCTGAGCGAGCACTTCATCAACGTGGATGAGCTGATGTCCCGGGCCCGGGGTGGCGCGGTGTCCCCAGCGTCGAAGCCCCCGTTGGGGGGCCCCCTGCCCGTCGCCGAAAAAAAAAAGGCCCCGCTAGAGGCTGAGCAGGTCGCCCAGGCCCCGGCCGCCACGCGTTCTCCCGCGGTGTCCCAGGCTGCCCCGGAGCCGGAGGCGTGGCAGTTGATGGCGGAGGAGCCGGAGGAGCCGGCGGCCCCGGCCGGACCCGCCGACCTCGTCGAGAGCTGGCCCGAGATCCTGGAGTCGATCGGCGCCAGGCTGGGCGTCGCCACCGCCAGCCTGATGAACGGTTCCACGCCGGGGGCGCTCAAAGGCGATACACTGATTGTCAATTTCCCCACCCGCGCGCGAGTGCAAAAGGAGATGTGCGAAAGCGGTGGGCGGAGGGAGCAGATTGCCTCGGTCCTGAGCGAGCATCTGGGGAGATCCATTCGTATAAAGTTCGAGATGATGGCCGAGCCGCAAGTGAGCGCCGGCGGAGAGACGAACGGCGGTGAGAAACCGAACGGCCAGACGCGACGCGAGCTCCTCAACGATCCGGCGGTGAAAACCGTCCTTCTCGGTCTCGATGCCACGATCACGGGAATTGAAGAAGTGTGAAGTGTCAGGTTTGAAGTTGTAGGACTCCTCGCTGGTCCTCTTCCTTGTTTCC
>JALORE010000099.1 GCA_025459125.1 Planctomycetota bacterium
CAAGCTCCGAGGATTCCGCTTGCCGCTGCCACCCTGTCCGCTGCCAGCCTGTTTCTCACCCTTGCCGGACTGGTCACAGACTACCAACCCTCTTCCAGGACGAGAACCATATGGGCCAATCAACGCACCCCCAGCACGAAGAGCCCCTCTCCGATCCGGCCGTCCACGGCCGTGATTGGATGACCCGGATCGTTGAGACGTTTCTCCAGGGCAATCTGTCAATCCTATTGATCATCTTGAGCCTGGCAGCCGGGGTCGTGTCGCTGCTGGTCACGCCGCGGGAGGAGGACCCGCAAATCATCGTGCCCATGGCGGATGTGATGATCTCCATGCCGGGGGCCGCCGCCGCAGAAGTGGAACGGCAGGTCTCGACCCGGCTGGAGAAACTCCTCTACCAGATCCCGGGCGTCGAACATATCTATTCGATGAGCCTGCCGGGCCAGGCGGTGGTGACGGTGCGCTTCTACGTCGGCGAGGACCTCGAGCGAAGCTGGGTCAAGCTCCACAACAAGATCCAGGCCAATATCGACCAGGTGCCCCCGGGTGTCACGGGGTGGGTCGTCAAACCCATTGAAATCGACGATGTGCCGATCGTGGGCCTGACGCTGTTCAGCCCGACCTACGACGACCACGAATTGCGGCGGATGGCGGAAGAGATGGAGATCCGCCTGCAGGCGGTGAAGAACACGGGGCGGACGTACGTGATCGGGGGCCGGCCCCGGGAGATCACGGTGCACCTGTCGCCCGGCCGGATGGCCGGCTACAACGTGACGCTGTGCGATATCCAGCGGGCTTTGCAGGGGGCGAATGTCTCCGTCCTGAGCGGCGAGCTGGTGCAGGCCGATCAGGCGGTGCGCTTCCAGGCCGGGCAGTTCCTGGCCACCGCGGAGGCCGTCGAAAACCTGGTCGTCAGCGTCAACGAGCAGCGGCCGGTCTTTCTCAAGCAGGTGGCCGAGGTGCAGGATGGTCCCGGGGAAGCCACGACATATGCGCGGATCGCGTTCGGTCCGCAGGCCTACACGGAACGCGATCCTCTGGCCGCCGCGATGGCGCTGCCGGCCGGCATCGCGCGGGACCAGGATTACGCGGCGGTTACCGTCGCGGTCGCCAAGCGCAAGGGAACCAACGCGGTCGTTGTGGCCGAGGACGTCAAGCATGCCGCCCACGCGTTTGCGGCGGAGGCCCTGCCGCAGGACGTCCACCTGCGGGTGACGCGCGATTACGGCCATACCGCCGACGAGAAAGTCAACGAGCTGATCGAGGCCCTGGTGGTGGCCATTGCGATTGTCGTGGCGCTGCTGGCGTATAGCTTGGGCTGGCGCGAAGGGCTGATCATTGCGTTGGCGGTGCCGATCACGTTCAGCGTCACGCTGCTGATCAACATGCTGCTGGGCTATTCGATCAACCGCGTGACCCTCTTTGCGCTGATTCTCTCGCTGGGCCTGGTCGTGGATGACCCGATCGTGGACGTGGAGAACATCCATCGGCATTTCGCGATGCATCTGCTGGACCCGTACCGGGCGATCGTGCGGGCGGTGAACGAGGTCCGGCCGCCGATCATCCTGGCGACGCTGGCGGTCATCATTTCCTTCATCCCTATGTTCTTTATCACCGGCATGATGGGGCCGTACATGGCGCCGATGGCTCTGAACGTGCCGATCGCCATGCTCATGAGCCTGGTCGTGGCCTTCACGATCACGCCGTGGCTGAGCTACTGGGTCCTGCGCTCCGCCGCTCAGCACGCCCACGGCCGGGCCTTCGTCCTGGAGGAAAGCTGGCTGTACCGGTCGTACCGGGCCGTGATGATGCCGGTCTTCGGCCGGCGGCTCCTGCGCTGGGGGATTCTGGTGGCGATCGGCCTGCTGCTGGCGTTCGCCGGCTTGCTGGTGCTGTGGCAGGCGGTGCCGCTCAAGATGCTGCCGTTCGATAACAAGAGCGAACTCCAGGTCGTGATCGACATGCCGGAGGGCGTCACGTTGGAAGCGACCGAAGCCGCGGCTTACGACCTGGCCCGGTACCTGGTCACGGTGCCCGAGGTGACGGATGTGCTGACGACCGCCGGGACGAGCAGCGCGATCGATTTCAACGGGTTGGTGCGCCATTACTACCTGCGGCAGGGCAGCAACGTCGCAGATGTGCGTTTCAATCTGGTGGCCAAGAAGCGCCGGGCTCAGCAGAGCCACGCGATTGCCCTGCGCGTGCGGAACGACCTGGTGGCCATCGCCGCCCGGCACGGGGCGAACGTCAAGATTGTCGAATCGCCGCCGGGACCGCCGGTGATCAGCACGCTGGTGGCGGAAGTCTACGGCTCCGCAGACCAGTCCTACGAGGAACTGGCGGACGGCGCCCGCGCGGTCCGGCGACTCATGGAGCAAACGCCCAAAGTCGTGGACGTCGATGACATGCTCGTAGCGCCCCAGGTCCGGCAACGGTTCATTGTGGACCGCACCAAGGCGGCCCTGAATGGCATCTCCGAGGCCCAGATTGCCCAGTTGCTGGGCGGCGCCGTGCAGGGCGCCAGATCCGCGTCGCTACGACTGGAGGACCAGGTGGACCCGGTGTGGATCACGCTGCGGTTGCCGCGCGACGAACGCAGCCAGGCGAGCCGGCTCGGACAACTCATGGTGCGTGGCGTCGGCGGCGAAGCGGTGCCGCTGGCGGAGCTGGGCCGGTTCGAAGAAACGAAGATCGAGCAGCCCATCTACCACAAGAACCTGCGGCGGGTGGCTTACGTCTTCGGCGATACCGCGGGTCTGCCGCCGCCGGTGGCGGTCTTCCAGCTCAGCGATAAGGTCCGCCACGAGCCGGTGTTGCGCGATTTCGCGGTCAAATGGGCGGGCGAAGGGGAATGGGAAATCACGGTGCGCGTCTTCCGCGACCTGGGGATTGCCTTCGCGGTGGCCGTGCTGGGAATCTACGTCCTGCTGTTGTACCAGACGCAAAGCTATCTCCTGCCGGCGATCCAATTGGTGGCTCTGCCGTTGACGGTCATCGGCATCATGCCGGGCTTCTGGCTGCTCAACGTGTTGACCGCCAAGAACGTGGACGGGTGGAATGACCCGGTCTACTTCACCGCGACGGCCATGATCGGGATCATCGCCCTCTCCGGCATCGCCACGCGCAATGCGATCCTGCTCATCGAATTCGTGGAGGAGCGCAAGAAGGAAGGCAAGCCGCTGATGAGCTCGCTTTTGGAAGCGGGCGCCCTGCGCACGCGGCCGATCCTGCTGACTTCCTTCGCCGCCATGCTGGCCGCCTGGCCGATCACGCTGGACCCGATCTTCTCCGGCCTGGCCTGGGCCCTGATCTTCGGCCTGCTGGTCTCAACCCTGTTCACGCTGGTGGTTGTGCCCATGATCTACTTCATGGCCTACGCGGGTAAGAACCTGTGACAGTGAATCTGAGATGAAGGATGGTGGTCTGGAATCCAGCCGTCGGGCAGGTCGGGCTTGCCGGAAGGGGCGTAATCGAGTACGGTAGAGGAGGTGTTGCGCGACGCCGCAAGGAGATGCGCCATGAATGATCAGATCACCGTCGATCCACGCATCTGGAATGGAAAGCCTGTCATCTCCGGCACCCGGATTCCAGTTACCGTGGTGTTGGATCAACTCGCAGAGACTGGATCTGTGCAAAAGGTGTTGCGGCGGTATCCGGAGCTCTCGTTGGAACAGGTCAGAGCGGCCCTGCAGTACTGCCATGCCATGATCGGTCAGACGGTAGAATCATGAATCATAAATCGTAAATCATAGATCACGATGCGAACGGTACGATTTGGGATTATCGGTGGCGGTATGATGGGGCGCGAGTTCGCCAGTGCGGCGGCCCGCTGGTTGCATCTGCCGGAAATGACCGTACGCCCGGAGATCGTGGCCCTGTGCAACCGCACGCTCGACACGCCCCGGGTCCAGTGGTTCCGCCGGCACGTCCCGACCCTCCGGCAGGTCACGAGCGACTACCGGGAGCTGCTGGACAACCCAGCGGTCGAGGCGGTATACATCGCGGTGCCGCACCATCTGCACGCGGCGTTCTATACCGCCGCCCTGGAGGCCGGCAAGCACCTGATGGGGGAGAAACCCTTCGGCATCGACCGCGAGGCCAACGCGGACATCCTGGCCGCGATTCTGCGGCACCCCGACTGTTTCGTCCGCTGTGCATCCCAGTTTGTCTTCTTCCCGGCGGTCCAGAGGATCGGCAAAATGGTCGAGGCCGGGGCCTTCGGCCAGATCATCGAAGTCAACGCGGGCTTTCTGCACGGCAGCGATCTGAATCCGCACAAGCCCATCAACTGGAAGCGCATCATCGAGTACAACGGCGCGTACGGCGTCTTGGGGGACCTTGGCCCGCACGTTTGCACCGTGCCGTTTCGGGCCGGTTGGGTCCCCCGGAACGTGCGGGCGGTCCTGTCCAACATCGTCCGCGAGCGCCCGGACGGGAGGGGGGGCGTCGTCCCCTGCGCGACCTGGGACAATGCCACCCTGCTCTGCGAAGCCGAGGACCCCGCCTCCGGCAGCGTCTTTCCGCTCACCCTGCGCACGGCGCGGATCGCGCCGGGCCAGAAGAACAATTGGTACATTGAAATCTATGGAACACGGGCTTCGGTGCGGTTCAGCCTCAACGAGGCGAACACACTCCAACGCCTCGAATACGTCCCGGGTGGAGAAGCGACCTGGCAGACGGTCCACCTGGGGCATGAAGTCGCATACCCCTCCATCACGGCCGAGATCTTCCAGTTCGGCGTCGGTGACGCGATTCTCCAGATGTGGGCGGCCTTCCTGTACGAGCTGGACCGGGGCGAGGGGTCCGCAACGCACAGTGCCGCGTTGGGGAGCCCCGAGACACCCGGCCGCTTTGCCGGCTGCGCCACGCCCGAAGAGAGCGTCCTGTGGCACCAACTCTTTACCGCCGCCCTGGAATCGCAAGCTACCGGGACGACCGTCGTCGTACGTTGATCCACTTCTTCATCCCGGTTCCCGACGGGAGCGCCTGACGCGACCGCTTCGTCTCCCGGTCACGTTTGTGGCCGGTCGTACTGCGGGATCTGGAGCCGTTCCCCGTTCTTGAGGGCGGATTGATGGGCGACGATGCCCGGGACGGTCAGCGCCAGGGCCTCATAGATATCCACGAGGGGCTCACGATTTTGGAGGATCGAGGTGATAAACTCGTCGGTCAAGTATCCATGGGAACCGCCGTGCCCGCCGGCGGCCACGCCGGGCGGCAGCGCCGGACGCGTGATGTCGGGCAGGTCCTTGACGGCGCCCTGGTACTCGGTCCCATCCATCCAGCCCTTCTCGCCGAAGACGCGGCCTTGCTCGACCACCAGGCTGTGAACGCCTTTGCACATGAGCATGCGGGACGAGCCGCCTTCGCTGGTCTGGAACAGGGCGACCTCGTCGGTGAAGGGGTTGTCGTATTGGTTGGCCCCGGGCTGAAAGCTCTCCTTGGCGCCCTTGAAGCCGAGGCAGGAGACCCAGGTGAATCGCTTTCCCGTAACGCCCACGTAATAGGCGGTGGAGTGGGTGGGATACCACAGAGGCGGCAGGCCGACGCGCCACTCCTTGAACGAGCCGATCTGCGCCACGCTCCAATGGTAGTACTCGCCCTCGGAGTAGACCAGCCGGCCAAAACCCCCCGCACGGTAGATCTGCCGCATGGCGTAGCAGTCCGGCCGGTAGCAACTGGTCTCGGCCATCATGTACTTCCGGCCGGTCTGGCGGACGGCCTCCAGGAGTTGCTCCGCCTGCTCAATGGATCCGAACACGGCGGGCACGGCCGACAGGACGTGCTTGCCATGGTTGAGGACTTCCATACAGTGTCGGGCGTGGCTCGGGGCATCGGTCGCGACGAACACCGCCTCGATCTTCGGGTCCTGGACCAGAACCTCCAGCGATTCGTACGACTTGCCGCAGCGGCAGGCTTTCATCAGGCCTTCCCGCCGCTCGGGAATCAGGTCGCTGACGGCGACGATCTCGACGTTCGGATGATCCTGGAAGCCGAAGGCCGCTCCAAAGCGGCAGACGCCGTAGCCGACAATGCCGACCCGCACCTTGCGGTCGGAGACGGGTTGCCACCGCTTTTGCGGCTGGGACTCCTGGGTACCGATGGCCGGCGCCGACAGGCCGGCCACTGCGGCCGTGCCCAGCGAGAGACGCCCGATTTGCTCCAGGAACGCACGTCGAACCATAGGGCTGGTAGAATCACTCGACATAAGCGAATCTCCTGACCGATATCGATATTGACAGGCTTCCGTGTGCACGGCCCGACGGCCACCGTCCCCGGGCGTGGGCGCAGCACGGAGGGCCGCGGGGACCGGCGCCGCAAAGGAAACATTCTACCGGGGCACGATCGGCGCGCCAATGATCCGCAAAGGCTTTGCATAAGCGGGGCCGGGCGTTTAGAATCGCGTCGTCAGAATCTATGGACGGCCGGGTATCATGGACGATACAGACAATATTGCCTTCGACTTTCAACCGGACCAGAATGGCCGGGGACGCCTGATTCTGCGCGGCCGGCTGGACCGGGAAACGACCGCCTCCATTTGGCGTCCGACCACGCACCTCCTGCGGCACACCCGCGTCCCACGCCTGCTCGTGCAGGCCGACCAGGTGGTCTACTGCGACGGCGCCGGGGTCGCCCTGCTGGACGAGTACCGGCGCATTCAGAAGGAGCATCGCGGCCAGATCGAGATCCAGGGTCTGCCGCCCCAATGCCGGCAACTGATGGCCTTGTTCGGGACCGACCAGCTCGTGTCGCCGCCACCGGTGCCCGGACCGGTGACGGGTTTCATCCGCGGGATCGGCGAGCGGGCGGCCGGATCCGTGCGCGAGGTCGTCCGGGAGGTGAGCTTCACGGGCGAGGTCTTCGTCAAACTGGTCCGGGCTCTGGCCCGGCCGCGCACCTTGCGGTGGAGAGACACCCTGGTGATTGCGGAGAAGACCGGGCCCAACGCTCTGGGCATCACGGGCGCGCTGGGTTTTCTGATCGGGCTGATCCTGGCGTTTCAGAGTGCCGCCGCCATGCGCCAGTTCGGCGCGGAGATTTTCGTGGCCGATCTGGTCGTGGTCGTATTGTTCCGGGAGCTGGGGCCGCTGATTACCGCCGTACTGCTGACCAGCCGCAGCGCCTCCGCGTTCGCCGCCGAGCTGGGCACCATGAAGGTCAACGAGGAGATCGACGCCCTGGTCACCCTGGGGCTGGACCCGGTGCAGTTTCTGGTCCTGCCGCGGATCATTGCCGTGCTGTGCGTCATCCCGCTGCTGACGGTTTTCAACCAGCTTTTCGGCCTGATCGGTTGCGGGCTGGTCATGTCGCTCTGGAATGTGCCGACCGAGATCTATCTCGATCGGATTCGGTACGCCGCCACGCTGACCGACTTCTTTGGCGGGCTCGTCAAGACCTTCTTCTTTGGCGCCCTGGTCGCGGGGATCGGTTGCCTGCGGGGTCTGCAGACGCGGACCGGTCCGACGGCCGTCGGCGATGCGACCACGCGGGCGGTGGTCAACGGCATCGTCGCGATCATTGCCGTCGATGGCGTGTTCGCCGTGGTGTACTACGTCCTGGGAATCTGAAAAGGCAAGGGCGATCTTTGCTGTTTGATTGTTGATATGGCAGAAGAACCGATCATCGAGGTGAAAGACGTGACGCTCGGTTACGACGACACTGTCGTGCTCGAGGACGTCAGCTTCGAGGTCCGGATGGGCGAGATCTTCGGGATTCTGGGCGGCTCCGGCTCGGGCAAGAGCACCCTGCTCAAGGCGATGATCGGCCTGCTCACCCCGGTGCGCGGCACCATCCGGATCGACGGGATCGATATGGTCACCGCCGCGGGCGCGGCCCGGCAGGCATTGCTCGCGAAGATCGGGGTCGCCTATCAGAGCGGTGCGTTGTTCGGCTCGATGACCGTGCTGTCCAATATCGTCCTGCCGCTGGAAGAATTCACCGATCTGCCTGCCGAGGCCATCGAGCGGATCGCCCAGACGAAGCTCAAGGCGGTGGGCCTGCAGGCGGCCGCGTACAAGATGCCCGCCGAGCTCAGCGGCGGGATGCGCAAGCGCGCCGCCATCGCCCGGGCCCTGGCGCTGGACCCGAAAGTCCTGTTCCTGGACGAGCCATCCGCCGGCCTCGATCCCGTTACGTCGGCCCAGCTTGACGAGCTGATCCTGGGACTGTCGCAGGAGTTGGGAATTACGTTCGTCATCGTGACGCACGAGCTGCCGAGCATTTTCGCGGTCACGGATCGCGTGCTGATGGTGGACAAGGAGGCCCGGAGAGTCATCGCCGAGGGCCAACCGCAGGCACTCCGCGATCACAGCGACAATCCGGTCGTCCGGCGGTTCTTCCGCCGCGAGTTGGCCGTGGCCGCGTCGGACTGAGAACGATCGATGGACGGGATTGATAGCCGCCGTCCCCAACGGGTTTATCTGGAATGATCGCATGGATGCAAGACCGCACTACTTTCGCATCGGGGTGTTTGTCCTGACCGCCACGGCGCTGATCGTGACAGCCGTCATCCTGTTCGGTGCCGGCCTGTTCGCCCAGGATCAACTGCTGATCGAATCCTACTTCGCGGAATCCATCACGGGTCTGAGCGAGGGTTCGCCGGTGGCGTTCCGCGGCGTACGGATCGGTCAGGTCGAGCGCATCGGCTTCGCCGGCAGCGTGTACCCGCTCGATCAGAACACCCCGGCCGGTGCGATGTATGCTTCCTGTGTCCGCGTGGTCAGCGGCGTGTTACGCTCCAAGCTGCCGGAACCGGACTCTCCCCAGGTGGAGGCCCTCTTGGGACGCATGGTCGAGCGCGGCTTGCGGGTCCGGGTATCCTCGAATCTCCTGACCCAACAGGCGTTCCTGGAGGTGAATTTCCTTGATCCCAACCGGTTTCCTGTAGCGTCGGTGCCTTGGCAGCCGAAACATCCGGTGATCCCCTCGGCGCCGGGGGAGTTCACCACGCTCAAGGACTCGATCGACAGTGTCTTGAGCCAATTGCAGGCGATCGACGCCAAGGGTTTGGCCAGCAGCCTGGAGAAGGTTTTTACGTCGTTGAACCGGGCCATCTCGGAGGCGGACCTGGCTGGGCTCAGCAAAGACGCCGGCGATCTGCTGCAGCTCGGACGCCGGAAGGTGGAGGCGCTGAAGACCGACGAGATCAATGCGGCCGCTCAGCAGTTTCTGGCTTCCCTCAACCAGGCCGTGGCCGAGGCCAATGTGCCGGAGCTGAGCCGGCAGATTCGTGCCGTTGTGGACCGGACGGACGAGAAGATTGCCGCCTTGGACACCGCGCAGATCAATGCGGACCTGGAGCGGGTGCTGGCGGCCCTGGACCAGGCGGTGGCGGATGCCAATGTACCGGCCGTCAGCCGGCAGACGCTGACGCTGATGGCGGAACTGCGCACGACGAACAAGTATCTGCAACAGGTGCTCGCGGCTCCGGAAGGCGTCTCTCCGCCGCCGAGCGTGCCGGACTCGCTGGCCCGGCTCAACCAAGTCCTGGCGCACTTCAACGCGCTGGTCGCGGCGGAACGCCCCAGCATCGAGCGGGTGATCGGCGATCTGCGCGAGATCACGGATGGTCTCAAGGAGCTGATTGCCAACCTGGAGCAGAATCCGTCGGCGATCCTGTTCAGCAAGCCGCCCAAGAAATCGGAGGTGTTGAAATGAGTCGTCTTCTGCTCGTGAGCCTGTCTCTCGCGCTGCTGGTCCTGTCCGGATGCTCTTCGGGGAGCCAGACGGCCGACCGGACGTACTACATCCTGGAGGCGACGCGCACGGGAGCGCCGGTCGCCGCGGATCGCAATGCCTCGCTGCGCGTACGCCGGCTCAACGTCGATGAGGTTTACGCCACCCGGCAATTGGTATACCGCCTCGATGAGTTCCGGTACGAATCGGACTACTACCACCAGTTCCTGGTTCTGCCGGGCGTCATGCTCACGGACGAAACGCGGGATTGGCTGGCGGATTCCGGCCTGTTCGCGCGGGTTTCTTCGTTGGGCAGCCGGTACGAATCGACGTACGCGCTGGAAGGGAACATCCAGGGGCTGTACGCCGATTTCACGAACCGAGCGGCGCCCCAGGCGGTGGTGGAAATCCGGTTCTTCCTGCTGAACGACGCCGATGCCGAGCCGACGGTGCTGCTGTCGGAGACGTACAAAGCCGCCTCCCCCATCGCGGCGCGGAGTGCGGAGGCCGTTGTGGCAGCCCTCAGCCAGAGCCTGGCCCAAATCCTGACGCGTCTCGAAGCCGATCTGCAGAAAGTACTGGCGCCCCCTCCCTCCGGCTCCGCCGCGGGTCAGAGGACCCCTTCGACGTAGTCGTCGAAGGGGTACCTCTCGGCGTTCTCCAGGAAGCTCTCCGGTTTGGAAACGAACGCGTAGATATTCTCCATCAGGTACAGGTGCTTGTCTTCCTCCTGGGCCAGCAGCCGGCAGATTCGCTCCTGGCCGGGATCCCGGGCTTCCGCGGCCCGCTCCAGGTAAAACTTCTTGCTCTGCGCCTCGATCTGGCAGGCCTTACGGTACAGCTCGGCTTCGCTGATCTGGAAGGAGAACTTCCTGGGCGCCGTCCGCATCGCCTCGAAGACTTCGCGGGCGTGCTCCAGCACCGGCGTGTCGGTCACGCTCTCGGGATTCTCGGTCTGCATCTGCTCGACGGTTCGGTAGTGCTTGGCCTCTTCGTCCGCCAGCATGGTCAGGATATTCCTGAGTCCCGCGTGATTGGTGCGGCCCGCCAGATCCCGATAGTACTCCTCGCTGAATTTCTCCTTTTCCATCGCGAATGCGAAGATGTCCATACAACTTCCCTTCACTGCCAGAGGTCTATGCTGAGTGCCTGCTTCGGCCGGCCCCGGGGAAGCCGGAAGGCTGCCGAAGTGTTTCTACCTGCGGGCCGCGGCTTTGTTCGCTGAAACTGGGATCGTTGCCGTGGTCTCGTCAACGGCACGGGATTCCACGCTGCGTCGGGAGGATGACGATGAGCATCAGAGATATGGTACGGCTGGTGGCGGCCTGCGCTGTCAGTCTCTCGGCCGGGTGGGTCGGCTCCCTGGCCCCGGCCGAAGGCACCTTCACGTCCTGGTACGTGACGATCGAGAAACCCGTCTTTACCCCGCCCGGCTGGGTGTTCGGCCCGGTATGGGCCATCCTTTATATCCTGATGGGAATTGCGGCGTTTCTGGTTGGGCCGAGAGGGCTGGGTGCCGGCAGCGTCCGGATCGCCCTGGTCTGGTTGGTTGTGCAACTGGGCCGCAACGCCTTGTGGCCTGTGGTATTCTTCGCTTGGCGCCGGATTGACCTGGCGCTTGCGGTGGTGATTCTGCTGTGGCTGGCCGTAGTCGTCACGGCCTACTACTTCCACCGCCTCTGGCGGCCGGCCGGGCTGCTCCTGGTTCCCTACCTGCTCTGAGTTTCCTTCGCGGTGGCCCTGAATGCGGCGATCTGGTGGCTCAATCGATGAGAGAATGGCCGGATTGTCACGCCGCAGTCCCTCTCCGGGTCTCCTGGAACGGGCCGCAGACCACATATTCTTGACATTGACGATGAACTCCCCCGAAAGTACCTGCGTAACACCAATGAAACTTGGTTTTGGCAACCGCGATGAACCGCCCGTCGCGACATGCGTAAGACCATAAAGGGCATCATCGGGGTGCCCGAAAATGTGAACACCACAAGCCCCTGCGCAGTCTCGCTTCCTCTCCCTCCGCACCGCAGGGGCTTTGCCTTTTTCCGGTCCCGAAAGCCTTCTCAAGCGCGTCCCGGGAATCGTGGAATCCTGCCGTGCGACAGCCCTGTTGGTCTATGTCGAAGCGCTGACGGAGGACGCGCGGGCCCTCGATCTGGCGGTCCCGGCCCGGATCTTCTGTGTGACGAACGCTCTGCCGCGAGAGAAGGAATCCCGGTGGGGGGCCTTCCAGTGCCTGCGCATTCCGAACGTGCCGATGACGCGGATGGGGCAGGTCAGAATCGCGGTGTTCTTGGCCCTGGCACGGGCCCTGATCCAGCCGGGGGAGCGGGTGGTCTTCCTCTCCGGCCTGGCGGCCGCCAGGACGCTCGACACGATTATCATTACGGAGGTGGGGCAGGAGCACGGGATCTTCGCCAAGGGCGTCGACCTGACGCCCACGTCCTCGAAGATTCTGCCCGAGGTGGTCGAGCGCGTGGTCGATATCGCTTCGGAGCTGGGCAGCGAGGGCCGGGAAGGCCGGGCGGTCGGCGCCATGTTCGTGGTCGGAGATACCGAGCACGTTCTGCCGTTGACGCGGCAACTGCTGCTCAACCCGTTCAAAGGCTACCCGCCCGAGGAGCGCAGTATCCTCGATCACTCGCTGGAGGAGACGGTCAAGGAACTGGCCACCCTCGACGGGGCGTTCATCGTGGGCGACGATGGCGTGATGGAGACCTGCGGCGTGTGTATCCGTACGACCGGCCAGCCGGCGTTCGACTTGCCGCGGGGCCTGGGTGCCCGGCATTACCCCGCCGCGGCGATTACCGGGGCACGGACTCCGTCGCCATCACGATCAGTGAATCCACCGGCTCGATCACGATCTTTCGCGGCGGGCGGATCGTCACGGAAATCCCCAAGCCCCGCAGCACCGGCGAAGAGTCCCGGGGACGGCGTTTCCGCGCCAGTTGATGCGCCATCGGCTTGCGTTCACCTCATCTCGCACTTTTTCTCCCTCTCTTCTTTTGGTGTAAGTATTCACACAACAATACCTTACCTGTTTGTTTCTGAGTCTCACACGCAAAAAAATGTGAAAAAAGGTGCAACAAGGCATTGACATGCCAATTTCTGTGCGGCATACTAAACATAAGAAAGCTGTGAGGTGTATATGGTTCAGTTCTCTCCTGCATATTGTGAAGAGTAGAACGTATGGAAAAGAATGCGCAAGCAATGGCCAATCGAAGCTGTATCATAAGGTTGTCGCGGTACAAAAACGCGTTGAACCGTCTGAAGTCACTGAATTTCGTGCGGGTGTTCTCCGACAACCTGGCCGATGCTGCCGGTGTGACGGCGGCGCAGGTCCGCAAGGACTTCTCTTTGTTTGGGATTACCGGCAATCGGCGGGGGGGCTACAAGGTGGACGATCTCTCCGACCAACTGAACAAGATCCTGGGTAAAGACCAGCTTCAGGAGGTCGTGGTGATCGGAGTGGGCAACATCGGCAGGGCGCTGCTGCACTACCCCGGATTCGATCGCAGTGGGATCAGCATCGCCGCCGGCTTTGATATCGACCCGGCCAAGTACCATCCGGACGGCCAGCCACCGGTGCTGCCGTTGGAGCAATTGGCCGAGGCGATCCGCGCGCGAGACGTGCGGCTCGCGATTCTCGCCGTTCCGGACTACGCCGCCCAGCAAGTCCTGGAATTGACGTTGTCCGCCGGCATCAAGGGCGTGCTGAATTTCGCGCCGATCTGCCTCAAGGCGCCGGGCGGCTGTGTCGTAACCAATATCAATCTCGAGACCGAGTTGGAAAACCTGATCTACTTCGTCAATGCCACAAGCGACAGGAACTAATCGAGTACTGCTGCCGGTGTCCCTGAAGACGAGAATTCTGCTCTCGTTTCTCATGGTGATCCTGGTGCTGTCGGTCCCGACGGCCGTGCTGGGCTATCGCGTGATTCAGAAGAACATCTTCCGGCGCGCGGATCGCCAGGTGCGCGACAGCATTCACGCCGCGGAGCTCGTCTATACCGGCGAGATCGAACGCATCGGCGAGGCTCTCAAGCTGGTCGCGCCGAAGGACAATGCCGAGGCCCTGCGGACCGGACTCAATGTGCATTATCTCCGTCACGTCGCGCGGGCGGACTTCGGCACGCTGCGCAGCGAGATCGCCCGGGCGGCCGTGGAACGCGGTGAGCCCGTCGGGGGAACCCGGATCATCGGCCCGGAAGAGCTGGCGACCTTGGGGGGCGAGTCCCCGGGTGCCGTCCCGATCGAGATCAAGTCGACGCCCCGGGCGCGGCCGACCGACAAGCAGGTGCTCCGCGCGGTGATGGCCAAGGAATACGCCGTGCCGATCCTCGATGCTGAAGGACAAACCCGGGCGATTCTGTACGGTGGCCGGATTGTCAACCGCGACTACACCTTTGTGGACCGCGTCCGCGAGATGGTTTTCGGCAAGGAGGTCTACAAAGACAAACCGGTCGGTACCGTGACCATCTTCCTCGATGACGTGCGGGTCGCCACCAACGTGCAGGACAAGGACGGACAACGCGCGATTGGCACGCGGGTGTCGGAGGAGGTGTACCGGGCCGTGGTCGAGCAGGGCCGGATCTGGCTCGAACGGGCTTTTGTCGTGACCGATTACTACAAGAGCGCCTACACGCCCATCCGGAGCATTGACGGTGAGATCATCGGGATCCTGTACGTCGGCATCCTCGAGCAGCCGTTCAACGATCTGGCGACGGAGATCCTGCAGTTCTTCCTGTTGTCGGTCGGCGGCGTGACCCTCATTGCGGTGCTGTTCTCGGTCATCCTCGCCGGGACGATCTCCCGGCCCTTGACCGAGGTGGTCCACGCCAGCGAGTGCCTGGCCTCGGGCGACTGGGGCTACCAGGTCAACACGAACACCTCCATCAAGGACATCAACCGCATGGCGGAGGCCTTCAACGCGATGTCCCTGGGCCTCCAGGAGCGGGAGGCGAGCCTGCGGGTCTCGAACGAGAAGCTGGCGGCTTCAAACAAGAGCTACATCGACCTGATCGGCTTTGTCGCCCACGAGCTCAAAGGTATCCTGGCCTCGGCGGTGATGAACGCCTACGCCGTGCGCGACGGCTACCTCGGCCTGGTCAACTTCAAGCAGCGTAAGGCCATGGATTCCGTCACCCGGAACCTCGATTACCTCGATGCGACGGTCAAGAAGTTTCTGAACCTCGGCCGGATCGAGCGCGGCGAGCTGGCCGTCAACAAGACCGGGCTGAACCTCCGAAAGGACGTCTTCGACGTGTCCATCAGCTCCCTGGCCGCGATCGCGTCCAAGAAAGGTCTGCGGATTGCTAACGAGATCGCGCCCGAGCTGGTCGTGCAGGCCGATTCGGACCTGATGCAGATCGTCGCGAACAATCTCGTCGGCAACGCGATCAAGTACAGCCCGGACGGCGGGCAGGTCCGGCTGACCGCCCGGCCGGTGAACGGCAACGTGGAAGTCGATGTCTACAACGATTCCACGCCCTTGAGCGAGCCGCAGCGGGCGCGGTTGTTTCAGAAGTTTACGCGGCTCGACAATCCGGAGACGAAGAAAGTCAAGGGGACCGGGCTCGGCCTGTATATTACCCGGCAGATCATCGAGCGACACGGCGGCAGCATCACCGCCGTCGCGCGCGAGCACGGCAACTCCTTTGTATTCCAGATCGAAAGGAACTAAAGAACGATGCCAACGCCATTGGAACTGATCCGAAAGAAACGCGCGGAGGCTGTCGGCCGAATCATCGGCAAGGGCTACCTCTCGACAAAACGAGTCTACGTCGGCATGGCGACGTGCGAAATCGCCGCCGGCTCGAAAGACGTGATGGATGTCTTCCAGAAGGCCGTCAGTCGCGGTCTGACGGACGTGTACCTGAGCCAGAAGGGCTGCGCGGGCCGCTGCAATCTGGAACCGACCGTCGAGGTCATCGAGGCGGGCAAGAGCCCCGTCAAGTACGGCCGGGTGGATCGGGAGCGGGCCCAGCAGATTATCGACCGCCACCTCAAGAATGGGGAGATCATCCAGGAGTGGGTCATCGATTGAAGACGGGTGAAGTTTGATCTGAGAAGTTGGAAGCAAGAGCCGGAGAGCGGGAGGACGCGGTCCTTCTCGGACTTCGCACGTGAAACTTCCAACTCTCTTCCGAAAGGAAAGACGCTGTGAACGTAACACCGTATCGAATCATTCTCTGCGACGGGACGGCCTGCATCAACAGCGGCGCGCGCGCGCTGGCCACGGCCCTGCGCGAGCAATTGGAGCGGCATGGGTTGACCGAGCAGGTGACGATCGGCCTGTCCGGGTGCCTCGGCATGTGCGACAAAGGCCCCATCCTGGTGGTCAATCCCGGGTACACGATCTATGGGCGGGTGACGGAGAAAGACATCCCGGAGATTGTCCAGGAGCATCTGGTCAAGGGCCAGCCGATTGCGCGGCTGGCGATCCAAGAGGACCACTTGTACAACCGGTTCTTCCGGGTCTTCGGCGACGCGAAGTTCTTCGGTAAACAGATGCGGATCACCCTGCGCAACTGCGGCATCATCGACCCGGAGAATATCGACGATTACCTCTCCCTGCGGGGCTACGAGGCCCTGGCCAAGGCGGTCGGCGAGATGACGCCGGAACAGGTGGTGGCCGAAGTGGAGAAGAGCGGGCTGCGCGGTCGCGGCGGAGCCGGCTTTCCTACCGGTCGCAAATGGAAGTTGACGGCCGCCGAGAAGGCGACGCCCAAGTACGTGATCTGCAATGCCGACGAGGGCGATCCCGGGGCCTTCATGGACCGCAGCGCCATCGAGGGCGACCCGCACACCGTCGTCGAGGGTATGGCCATCGGCGCTTACGCCATCGGGGCGAGCCAAGGCTTCATCTACATCCGCGCGGAGTACCCGCTGGCCATTCGGCGCATCCGTCGCGCGATTGACGACGCCCGGGCCCATGGGCTGCTCGGCCAGAATATCCTGGGCTCGAACTTCTCGTTCGATATCGAGATCCGGCTCGGGGCCGGGGCCTTCGTCTGCGGCGAGGAGACGGCGTTGATTCACTCGGTGGAGGGCGCCCGCGGCATGCCGCGACCCCGACCGCCGTACCCGGCGGTGGCAGGGCTCTACGGCCAGCCGACCGTCATCAACAACGTCGAAACCTGGGCCAATATTCCGGTCATCATCCTGGACGGCGCCAACTGGTTCCGCACCGTCGGCACCGAGACCAGCAAAGGCACCAAGGTCTTCGCCCTGGCGGGCAAGGTCGTCAATACCGGCCTGATCGAGGTCCCCATGGGCACCACGCTCCGCGAGATCATCTACGACGTGGGCGGTGGTATCCCCTCCGGCAAATGCTTCAAGTCCGTTCAGACCGGCGGTCCGTCGGGCGGGTGCCTGCCGGAGCAATATCTCGATACGCCGATCGACTACGAGTCGCTGGTCAAGGCCGGCTCGATCATGGGCTCCGGTGGCATGATCGTCATCGACGAGGATTCCTGCATGGTCGACGTCGCCCGGTTCTTCCTGGAATTCACGCAGGATGAGTCGTGCGGCAAGTGCACGCCGTGCCGCGAGGGCACCAAACGCATGCTCGAGATCCTGACCCGCATCACCGACGGCAAAGGCCAACCCGGCGATATCGAGAAACTCGAACGCCTGGGCGGCATGATCCGCAAGTCCTCGCTGTGCGGCCTCGGGCAATCGGCGCCGAACCCGGTCCTGAGCACGATCAAGAACTTCCGCCCGGAGTACGAGGAGCACATTCACGAGAAGAAGTGCCGGGCCAAGGTCTGCAAGAGCCTGCTCCACTACGAGATCATCGAGAAATGCGTGGGCTGCGGCGCCTGCCGGCGGGTTTGCCCCGTCGGCGCCATCACCGGCGCGGCCAAGAGCCGGCACACGATCGATCAGGACAAATGTGTTCGCTGCGGCCTGTGCTTCAACACCTGCAAGTTCGAGGCCATTGCGAAGGCGTGAAAGCGAGTTGTCAGTGGACGGTTGGCAGTTGTCAGCAACTGCCAACTGCGGACTGGAGACTGTGAACCGAGAACGGTGAACTGAGAACGGAAATGGATACCAAGAAGATCACGATCACCATCAACGACAAGCAATACAAGGTCGATGCCGGCCAGACGATCATGCAGGCGGCCGACACGTGCGGCTACCGTATCCCGCGGCTGTGCTACCACCCGAAGCTTTCGGTCGAGGGCGCGTGCCGGGTTTGCATCGTGCAGGTCGAGGGGATGAAGAGCTTCGTCGCCTCGTGCTGCTATCCCGTGGCCGACGGCATGAAGATCTACACGAACACCAAGGAGATCCGGCAGGCCCGGCGCGACATCGTCGAGCTGCTGGTGGACAACCACCCGGAAGACTGCCACACCTGCGAGCGCGACGGCAACTGCGAGCTCCAGCGGCTGGTCTACTCGATGGGCATCCGCCACCGGCACTTCACCGGCGCCCGCAAGCATTACGAGAAGGACCTGTCCGGCGCCAGCGTCATCCGGGACCCGGACAAGTGCATTCTCTGCGGACGCTGCGTGCGGATGTGCTCCGAGATCCAGGGTGTACACTGCCTGGGCCAGGCCTATCGCGGCTTCAACACGGTCGTCATGCCGGCCTACAACATGCCGTTCGCCGAGAGCGTCTGCAGTTGCTGCGGCCAGTGCATCAACGTCTGCCCGACGGCGGCCTTTGTCGAGAAGAACCATACCCAGGAGTTGTTCGAGAAACTCAACGATCGGAGCGTGGTCAAGGTCGCGCAGTTCGCCCCGTCCGTGCGGGCGGCCATCGGCGAGGCCTTCGGCCTGCCCGTGGGCCGGAACATGGAAGGCCAACTGGTGGCAGCCCTGCGCCGGCTGGGATTCGACTACGTCTTCGACACCCAGTTCTCGGCCGACCTGACGATCATGGAAGAGGGCAGCGAGCTGCTCGAACGGCTCCAGAGCGGCGGGCCGTTGCCGCTGATCACCTCCTGCTCCAGCGCCTGGATGAAATACATGGAGCAGTTCTATCCGGAGTTCATCGAGAATATCTCGACCTGCAAGTCGCCGATGTCGATGGCGTCGGCGCTGTTCAAGACCTACTGGGCCGAGAAGATGAAGCTGGACCCGAAGAAGCTCCTGAGCGTCGCGGTCATGTGCTGCACGGCCAAGAAGTACGAGGCCGCCCGGCCCGAGCTGGAGGTCCAGGGCCTGCGGGCGACGGATATCGTCGTGACGACCCGCGAGGCGGCCTGGATGATCAAGTCCGCCGGTATCGATTTCGTCAACATCCGCCCGGAGAAGTTCGACACGCCGCTGGGCCTGTCCTCCGGCGCCGGCACGATCTTCGGCGTCACCGGCGGCGTCATGGAAGCGGCCATCCGCACCGCGTACGAGCTCTACACCGGCGAAACCCTGATCGACATCGAAGTCAACGATATCCGCGGTCTCAAAGGGGTGAAGGAAGGCCGGGTCGTGATGGATGGGCAGGAGCTGCGAGTGGCCGTCGCGCACGGCCTGGGCAACGCCCATCAGCTCATGGAAATGGTGCGGGCCGACCGCAACCGCTTCCAGTTCATCGAGATCATGGGCTGTCCCGGCGGCTGCATCGGCGGCGGCGGCCAGCCCTACGCGACCGCCAACTCGATTCCGCTCGACGAGGAGTGTCTCAAGTGCCGGGCCCAGGCGCTGTACGACCTGGATCGCAGCAAGACGATCCGGCGCAGCCACGACAACCCGGACGTGCAGCGGTTGTATCGCGAGTTCCTGGGCCGGCCGCTCAGCGAGAAATCGCACGAGCTGCTCCACACGCATTACCATGCGAAGACGCCGCGCGGCATCGTTTCGCCGAATCTGAAAGTGGTTTGAGTTACACCAGGGGGTGGTTCCAGTGACGGTTGTGATAGAGAAGAAGCCAGGCGCCGAACCGGGCGGCTGGATCAAGAACAGGATCAAGCTCGAGGAAATCGAGAAGTACCTCGATCGGGGACGGTCCTTCATCGATGAGGCGGCGATCGCGCGAGCCCTGGCGGCCCCTGCTCAGCCCGAGCCGCAGCGGGTGCGGGACATCCTGGCCAAGTCGCTCGCCATCGAGACGCTGACGCCG
>JALORE010000526.1 GCA_025459125.1 Planctomycetota bacterium
ATCACGGAGCCTTGTACCGACAGGACCCGACACCGGCTCAGCGCGATGAGGTTCGGTCGCACGGGTGCCCGGGTCGCGAAGACACCGCGCAGCGGGTTGGAAGGATCGCCGTGCGGATGGACTTGCAGGGTGGCGCGTTGCTCGGGGGTGTCGTTGCGGTCGAACCAGTAAAGGACCCAGAGGGCCTCCAAGGACTCGACGCCAAGCAGCCCCGGACGGTACCGGTCGTCCAGGACGATGGTGGTGCGACCGTCCGCCTTGCGGACCCAGCCGATCGGGCGGACCTCATACACCGGCGATGGCGCCGATTCCGGCGGTCCGGCGGCGGCGCTGGAGAGGACAAGTCCCAGCGCCAGCGTCGGCAGCGACCGGCCGCGGCGTGGAGTGGGTTGGACGTGGTTCTTGGCTTTCATGTGCACCCCAGTTTAGGGTGAGGCGGTGGCTCACCCTGAGTTTGGCACACGCAGCCATCCACCGACCGATGATCCTCCACCTCCACGCCTTGCAGATGCCTCGCTACGACGAACACCATGCCCAAACCAAAGTACCCACGTGCCCGTCTTTCACCGGCCAAGGACCAGCTCCTGGTCATCCGCATTGCCCGCGAGTCGGTCGCGAGCAACGATGTGCGGCCCTTGCTCGACAAACTCGCGCGCCTGTCGGCCACCCGCGCGGAGGCTCTGCGTTGGGAGGGAAAGCTGACTTTCGCCTTCGACGGCTGGGACGACGACCCGCGCGAGACCGCCGAAATCCCTGAGATCCGAGCCTATTTTCTGGACGTGACGGCCGAGTGGCCATTTTGGTTCCACTACTGCGAAAAGGTCGGCGATACGGTCTTGCACGTCCTGCGCCTTCTCTGCCGCGGCCACCGGGAGCAGGTTCGGGCGGGAATGGTCGGGTGGCAGTTCGACGATCCGGGCGAACTGTCCCGACAGATGCTGCTGCTGTTCAGCTACATGAATGTGCTGTACGACCGGTTCGATCTGTCGGACGACATGAACCAGCGGATCACGGAGGAAGTCACCCAACTGTTCGCAGCGTACCCCACATCAGAATTTGAAAGGCTGTTCGAGAGGCGGGATCAGGTCTGGATCGATGCAGAGTTCAATCGCCCTGGCCACACCGGGCGTGCGCCGAATGAATCCCCGCTGTTCGAGCCGGATCAGCATGGAGTTGACCGACGGGGGCGTAAGGTTGAAGAACCGCTGCAGGTCGGCATGAGTTGGCGCCAGCCCGAGGTAGTTCCGCAGAAGGTATTCCCGGATGTAGGCCAGGAACTGGCCCTGCCGTTGGGTCGGGCCCCCGCTGGAGGGCGCGGCCTGGGGCCCCTTGGCCTCGAGCCGACGCAGGGCCGCGCCGATGGCCTCGGCCGCAGACTCGAGAGGTAGCCATACCTCGATCGGCGTTTCTCCCCTCAGCCACTCATCCCGCAGGACGGTGCGCAGATCCTGGAGGGCCTTGCGCAGAAGTTCATCCGCATCGCCGTTCGCCTGGCTCAGCCTGAGGGTCTCTGGATTGGGCTCTGGGTTCTTGGGAGGCGTGCGGTTCATGGGCCGTTTTGGTGATCTTTGTGATCCAACATCCAGGATGGCAATAGGCGTCTCAGATCAGCGTCATCTGTGTGTTGGCGAGAAGGGTCAAGTGTCTCTGGAAGGCATCGAGACGACCGCGAGCGAGCCGTTCACTTCTGTCAGTCTCGCTTCAACGACCATGCCATGCGCGGATGCGAATTTCTCCAGCTTCCAGTCGATCAGCGCCCGGATGTCGTTTTCCAGCGCACTCAGCGTACTTTCCATCGACCCTGGATTGGTGGTTCGGTACCTAGCCAGAAAGGCGTGTATCGCTTTCTTGTGTTCATGCCGTGCCAATTCGGCAATGTTCCAGGCAATGCAGGCCACATTGACGTAATTTTGCCTCACCTCCCATCGGGGCTCGTCATGGTCCATGTAACCATCGATGAATTCCGCGATGGTGGCCGAAAACTTCCTGTCTTGTCGATCGGGGGGGCGGGTGGATTTCTTGCGCATGGGTGTGGGTGTCAGGTGCGATTCATACAGGCGCACGCGGCTTCGTGTGGCCCTGCCAACCTGCTGCTGGAGTGCCCGACGGAAAGATCCGGGTCGGAACGACCGATATCGCGTCTGCCAGCATGACCGGATTGTACCGCGCCGGCATCGGCCGTTGTTCGCGGCGAGTTCGCAGGCGTCCACCGGTAACTCCCGGTTCGTTACCGCCCGCCGGCTGACATCGGATCGGCGTGGTTGGCCCCGGCCGTCACTGACCGACCCTGTCCGGTCATCGGGGCAGCGATCCGGACGGGTTGCTTGCAGATCGGACCCGGCCGGGGACCACGCAGCACTTGCTCGAAGATTTGGCCTTGATGAGCGCTTGCCCCCGTCCGGTGATGTCTCGCCTGGACAGGGCTCTGCCGGGGATCGCTGCCAGGGGGGCTCCCGCGGAAGGCTGGGCCGGTCGGCGCCTGTGTGGCATCCTCTGCGTCCCGAGGGCTAATGATCCGATGCGCGACTGGCGTAACACCAATGCCAATTTCCCGGCCTGGCGGCTGGACCCGCGGGCTTGGGTGCCTGCCTGCGCATGCCCTGAGGGGGAGTGCCGCGTCGATCAGGACAAGGTGCTGATCGAGTGCGCCTTGGGGGCCCGCTTCGGCTTCCACAAGTTCCCGCCCGATCCCGCCGATGATGACCCCGTCGGGGCCGGGCGGCTGAGCTGGCGGGAGGCCCCAATCGACCCGATCCGCGAGCTTGGCGAGGAGGACCTGGCGGCCTTCGGGTCGATCCCGGCCCAGGTGGCTCTCGGGTTCGACCTGTCGCGGCCGCTGCGCGGTCAGCTTGAGCAGGCGAAGCGGCACCTCCAGTGGGTCCAGCGCCTGCGCGTCCGGGACGGGTCGGTGACCCTGGTGAGCGTCGCTGCGA
>JALORE010000100.1 GCA_025459125.1 Planctomycetota bacterium
CATGGAAATCGTGGAGTTCAAGCCCAGCAGGCTGCAGCAGCTCGTGGCCTCCATCCAGAGCCTGCTCGCGATCAACTCGGGCGAGTCGGTGGACCTGCAGGACCGCGTGCCATCCCGGTATGCGGTGAAGCTGCTGACGTGAGGGATGTGAGCCCGGCTGCCCGGGCTCCTGCCGGCCTTATGCTGGGGTAGCGACATCGGGCACAGTCTCTCCCTGCTGGGCGAGCCATTCCGACAATTGCCGGCGCACCCGGAGCAGGACCGGCTTCAGGGCAGGGTCCCCGGCCAGGTTGTGGAACTCGCAGGGGTCCGCCTGAGTGTCGTAGAGCTCTTCCCGGGGGTGGTGCTCGTTGAGCCGGACGATCTCTGCGGCGTGCGGATCGGTCCTGGCCTTTTCGACCCAGGTGTCCCAGACTTCCTTGTGGCTCTCCCGGATGCCGGGGACCTTGGTCCAGTGGGTGGTCCACGTGACCTCGGGCGTGAGGTTCAGGATGTACTTGTAGCGGCGGTCCCGGACGCCACGTTGCGGGAAGACGTTCATATCGCCGTCGCGGGTGTGGCTGGCATAGATGGCGTCGCGAAACGACGTCTCCTGGCCGCGCAACACCGGCAGGAAGCTCCTGCCGTCGAGGCCCTGCGGCGGTGCGCCGCCGGCGGCCTCGATGAACGTCGGCACGACATCGATGAACGACATCAGGGCGTCACAAGTCGTCCCGGGCTTCGTGACACCGGGCCAGACGGCGAGGAACGGCACGTGCAGGCCCGCGTCGTAGAGCGTCCACTTCGAGTGCGGCCACTCCGAGCCCTGATCGCTCGTGTAGAGGAACAGGGTATTGTCCGCGAACCCGCGCTGCTGGAGCATTGTCCGCACCGCGCCGAGCCGCTGGTCCATCGTCTGGATGTCCTGGTAGTAGTTGGCGAGCGCCCGCCGGGTCAGGTCGGTATCCACGAAAAAGCCCGGCAGCGTCAGCTTTGCGGGGTCGAAGTCTCGGTTGGGCTCCCACACCACGTGCGGGCTGCTGTCGGCCACAATCAGGCACAGCGGCGTATCCGGCTTCGCTCGGGCGTGCTCCGCCAGCAGGGTGTCGATCGCCTTCGTATTCAGACCTTCCATGCGGTAAGTCCGCGCCAGCGCGGGGTTCTTCGGCAGGGCGGCCGGGATGTGCTCGAAGCTGAAGACCTCTTTCGGGATCGTGTGGGCCTTGTGCGCCAGGACCACCCGGTAGCCCCGCCGTTGCAGGTAGGTCGGCAGGGCGGTGATGTCCGGCCGGCACGTGGTGTGGTTGCCCATGCAGCCGTTGTGGGCCGGATAGAGCCCGGTGTACAGCGCCGAGCGCGATGGCGCGCAGGTCGGCGAGGCGGCAAACATCCCGGTGAACCGGGTTCCTTCCCGCGCCAGGGCATCGATGTTCGGAGTCTTGACATCTTTATTGCCGTAGCAGCCGACGAAATCGATGCCGTGATCGTCGGAGATGTACAGCACAATGTGGGGACGTTTCCGGGGCTCGGCGGAACCGGCCGGCAATTCTCCGCTCGCCACCGTTACGGCGGTCAGGGCGGAACACTTCAAGAAACCTCTGCGGTTGACGACTGCTTGCATGGGATAACTCCGGATAAGTCAGGGCGTCATTGGCCGGCCTCCAGCGTGGAGACCAGGTTCTGGATGCAGAAAAGGTCGCCGCGCCGGACCAGCGGGCCGTCGAGATAGCGGAGCAGCTCGGCTGGCGGCATCTGCCCTTCGGCCGCCCAACTGGTCCGCTGCGGATCATATCCCGCCGTCGGCCAGCCGGAGCCGAGTGCCAGCGCCCGCAGGGCCCCCCAGACCGTCTGGTACCGAAATTGGCTTTGTTTTTCGGAGGCTATCATCGGCCCATCTCTTCGTAACTCCTGTTATTGCCATCCTTTATCTCCCGCCTGCCGCCGCGGGAATTGGGTTTGTTTCGCACCATTCCTCTTCGTAGGGTGCGTACCACGCACCGCCTGCTCCAAGTGACAGAATGGTGCGTAGTACGCACCCTACAGCGGAAATTGGCTTTGTTTTTCCAGAGCTCTCCGGGGCATACCTCCTCGTAACTCCTGCTGCTGCCTTCTTTTATCTTCGGCGTACCGCGCCAGGAATTGGCTTTGTTTCGCACGAAAGACTCATCTACGTCAGGTCGGCCGACACGCCCAATTGGGTTTGTTTGACACAAACAGGTTCGGCCGGGTGCGGACAACACCTGGCCCGCAATTGGGGCGAAAGAGATGAGACCTCCTGCGGTCGGCCCCGGGTTGGCGTGTTGGCAGCTCCTCATACTATTATAGACGTTTGAACATGCTTATTATTTCAGTCCTCGTGCGTTTTTTCGCTACCCCGGTCCGCAGCCGGGGGATCTGCCCCGGCGTACGTGAACAGTACAACCTCGTAGTGGTCCAGCCTGGGCACGACCACCGACAGGCCCTGACCGTCCTGTGTGAAGTCGAGCGTTGTGCCGGCCCGGAGCAACTGCACGGTCTTGACCGTCCTTTGCGACCGGAGGCTGATGCGGATATCCCGGACGGGGATGGGGGCGTGGAGGGCTTGGCCCTGCTGGCCCGAATGGTTGAATAGAGACACCCACTCGAAGGTCCCGTCCTTCCCCGCGCGATGGGTCACTTCCACGAGCGGCGAGGTAGCGACGCGCAGCCGCGGGTCGAGGCCGAGGAGCGCATCGATCGTGCCCAGGACGAGGCTGGCGTGTCCCTGGTGGCACTGCTGCTCGTAGTGGCTGCCGATGTCCCACGGGAAACAGGCGACCGCCCCGCGCCCGTGCATCTTGGCGAACAGGGCCGGGTGCTCCGAGACGCTGCGGTAGTAGCATTTCTCCGGCGGACCGAACATATCCGCCGGGATCAGGCGCAGCAGGCCCTCGATGTCTTCGGGCAGTTCATAAACATGAAAGGGCCCCTGCAAAAAGACCAGGTCCAGCTTCGCCAGGTCGTCCCGCCCCAGCCACCGGCGATCTCCTTCACGGATGCGAATGTAGGACCCTTTCTCGGCGGGGCGAGTCTCGCGGAACGAGGCCCCCGCCAGGCTCTGGAGGGCCTCCGGGACCTTGCCGGTCAGCAGGACCCGGCCGCCTCCGGTGACGTACTCATCCAACGCCGCACATTCGCTTGGGCTCAGCCCGCCTGCATTGGGCACGATGACGAGCGCAAAGCCCTGGAGCGATGCCGGCTCGAACGTGGTCAGCTCGAACGCTACCTGGCTCTCGGCGAGGATCTGCAGCAGGCCGTCGTACTCCGCATTGCCCCGGCGGACGAGTCCGACCTCCCCGGCCGGGCGGACCGGCTTGAGCCAGCGCTCGTTGTCCGCATGGAACCGGTACAGTTGCTTCGTCAGGTCCAGGCCGGTGCGGTCTTCCTGACTGCCGAGCGGCCCGATGCAGTAGAAATCCACCCAGGCCCCGTTGATCATGTGCTGCCAGATCCGGCGGACCGTCAGGTAGGGCGACACCGCCGCGTGGCGGTAGGGGATGTCGATGAAGTAGACGGCGCAGTTGGCCAGTTGCCGCCGCCCCGCGGTCAGGAGCGTGGCCTTGGCGTTGTCCGTGTCGCGGTAGGTCCCGACGCTCAGGGGCGTATTCGACTCCTTGCGGATGATGTCCACGCCGGTGGGCGTGTACGTGCAGATCGCCAGGTCCGGCCGTTTGCCCTTGAGGAACGCGTTGACCCGGCTGAACTGCCGGTCGCTCATCATGCGGGTGAATTCCAGGTACTTGCGATAGACGGGACTCCGATCGTCCTGGGTCTTAGGCAACTCCATCCCCGCGAACGCGCGGAACTTGTCCTTGCACGCCTGGCACTGGCAGATGCCGTGATAGTTGCCGCTGTAGTCGGACCGCTGGTAGCCGATCATATTGAAGAACACGCCGTCGAGCGGATAGCGGTCCACGGCCTCCCCGAGGATCTCGAACATGTACTCCTGCTGATAGCCGCCGCTGACGCAGGTGTGCACCTGCCCGTTGTAGTTGACGTGCTGCCCCTTCTCGCTCACATAGAGCCACTGGGGTTTCTCGGCCGCGAACTTCTCATTGATCTTGCTGAAGTCAAACCGCCCAACGACCCGAATCCCTTCTTTGTGCAGTCTCTCCAGCACGGTCCCCGCCAGATCGCCCTTCATGTGAGTATTGCGGAAGTGGAAGGCCAGTTCCGTCGGATAATTGGCCACAATCCCCCCGAAATTGAACAATACCACGGTCGCCCGGAAGTCCTTGATCTCCTGCACATACCGGTCAGTGTCCATGGCTGCATCGATCTCGCGCAAATTCGTCTGCACCATCCGCTGCGGCTGCAGCCACCACGGCTCGGTCTCCTGCCCCCGGGCGACACTCGGGCAAACGAGCAACGCCGGGCCGGACAGGGACGTCAAGAGGACGGCAATCATTCGCATGGTCTTCATTTCATGGCTCCTTTCCAGCAGCCGTGGCCAGCCATCACACCAAGTAGTGACCAGTGTACGATTGCGGCTGACGATAAGCAATCGCTCGCCTCATACCCTCTGTGGCTTCCCGAGGCAGAGAATGTAGCCCAGCCGCCCTCGGCCGGGCAATCTTAACGGATCACGCGACGGCAGGTGCGGTGGGTGTTGCGCAGACCCCGGTCAGCTACCCTTCTCGTTTTCAGGAGACGGGCGCATTCTGTTCCCCGGCGTCCATCATGCAGGTACGACCGAATGCCTCGAATCCTCAATCCACTGGCCGATTTCGTGGCTCCGTGCATCCCATAACGTACGGAGCGTTTCGTTGTCAGGACGCGTGATCGCCGGCATCGGGAGTAGCTTGAACAGCTCATCGCTTCGTACGTGTGCTAAGTCAATCGTCTCGTCTGCAAGGATGGCCAGCTGGTTGCCTACCCAGATAAGGTCGCGGTAACACTTGTCCAATTCTGAGAGGACCTCGTCCACGTTCTTGAAGAGTCGGCACGCGCCCCTTTTCTTGATCGAGACGCTGGCATGGGCAACGAAGCTGTTGACTATGTCTTTGATGCGACTGGCAGTCCCCAAGCGACTGGCAGTTCTCGTCAGGTACTCACCGTCGAGCGGGTCTTGCCTTGATCGATTGCCGGCGCTCTTGCCTGAAATCGCGTCGTATAGCCGATGTCGGTACTCGCACATCCCGGCGATACGACTGTGCGTCTCGGCAGACACGTCGTAAGGGACGCCGTCCCAGGCCACATAGTTCTCACGGGTGAAGACCGATCTGTTGTCCTTCAGGTCCCGGTAGAAAGCCCGAAACGAGTATACGTTTTCACTATAGTCCTCGTCAGTCAACCTGCGAATGGCCAGGAACTGCTTCTCAATGAAGGATTGCTCCAATAGATCTACTATTGGTTCAGGTAATCCTCCGTCCACTCTGTGAGACTGGTGCGTGTCAGGCGGCAGAGTCTGTACTCGAGCTCTTCTGAAACACGTAAAGACTCTGTCATCCCAAAGGAGTTGGTCGATTTCCTGCTGAATGGAATTGGACTCGTTCCCCGACAAGTATTCCTTCCATTGGGCGATCTTGACGCGGAATAGGGCCAACGCCTCCTTGTCCTCAACATCGCATTCACAGATGGGCTTGAGCGGCATGCCCATCTCACGCCTTTGCCAGGCGATTACTCCATAATCGTCGATGTCGCTCATATCTTCCTTTCGCTATCTGCCCACGGTTCGTACCACGCCGGAGTGAACAGAAGGAGTTGCTCGGCATTCTGGAATCTGATGATATTCCATCGATCGTATCCACATATAGAATGGCCAGCACAGAACCATCAGTGTCCAGTCTCAACGTTTCTGCCGTCCGAGCATACGGCTTCTTGCCTCGTCGTGTCAATCGAGTGCCGGTGGATACGGCACTGCCTTCGAAGGGGAACCCAGCCGGGGGCGGCTGGGCTACAGGGGCGGTCAACGTCTATTGGCTCGGGACCGGTTTGCCGAGCGCAGCGCGGAGCTGGAGTCTGCGGGCGGGGGTGGCGATGAAGAGGGTTTCGGGGAACTGGCGGTGCGCGAGGAGGTCGTTGTAGATGGTGGCGCCCTCATAGGCGTTGAGGCCCAGGCCGGCCAGGTATTGCAGGCGGAGGTTACGGTCGGTGTTGATCTGGGCGTCCTGCAGCCACGCGGTCAGGTCGGGGCCCTGGCCGGCGTAGGTCGAGAGCAGGTCCATGGCCGACGTGAATTCGACCTCCCCGAGGGACCGCACCACGTTCAAATGGTCCGGGCGGTCGAGACGCTCTTGGAGGGCATCCACGTCGATCGGCGCGGGCTCGGCTTGGCCGAGCAGGACCACGTCGTAGCCTTCGCCGCTGATGTCGTTGCTCCAGATTGTGCCGGCGGGAAAGGCGGTGAAGAAGGTCGCCATCTCGCTCTGGACCACGGCGGGACTGCTCTCGTAGAGGGGTACCCACTGCGTGACGACGCCGCCGGGATTGAGGTGCCGCCGGCAGAGCTCGAAGTACTCCCGCGTGTACAGGGCCGCCGAGCCGCGGACCCAGGGGTGGATCGGGTCGGAGGTGATGACGTCGAAGGTCTCGTGCGTCGTGAGGATGTAGTGCCGGGCGTCGTCGTAGACGACCTCGACGCGGGGATCGTCCAGGACGTGGTTGTTCTCCGGGCCGAACCACCGGGCGGCGGTCTTCGGGATCAGCGGCTCGATCTCGCACAGGACGATCCGCTCGACGTCCGGGTGCAGGACGAACGTCCCCGCGGTGACGCCCGCGCCGCAGCCGACCACGAGGACCGACTTGGGCTTGGGGTGCAGCAGGGCGGAGAGATGGCCGAGCATGAGTTGCAGCCGCATGTCGGCCGACTCAGTCGAGGCCTCCACCTTGCCGCAGACGTGGAAGCTCACCACGCCGTCCTCGAGCATGGTCACTGCGACCGTCGCATTCCTTCCTTCACCCACGTAGAGCGACTCGGCGACCTGGTGACGCGAGGCTAGGTAGCGGCCGTAAGCCACCAGCCCAGGCGGTAACGCCGGCACGGTCCAAGCCAGCGGCACCGCGAGCGCCGGCACGAGGGCCAGCATGGCCCAAGGCACAGGATAGAAGGCAGAGGACGGAGGGCGGATCAGGTCGGAGCCCAGTCCCTCTTCCTCCAGCGTCTGTTCCCGATTCGTCGCCCGGTGCGTCCACAGCGCGGCCAAGGACAGCAGCAGGACGCTCATTCCCGCCAAGGCGATCATCACCCGTTGACTGCCGCGGGTGCCCAGCCAGGGGATCAGCACCATGCTGAACGCCAACGCGCCAAGGATAGCGCCGACCGTGTTGGCCGCATAGACACCCCCGACCAACCGGCCGGGCTCGTGCGCGGGGATGCCGTCAGTCGGCTCCTCGTAGGTCGTGCGTCCCCGCACGACTTCGTCACGCGCATATCCTGCCCCTGATCCCGAGCCTTCACACGGGGTGCTCCTCTCCGTCAGGCGAGCGGGGACGCTCGCCCTACGAAGAGACACGGGCACACGACCAACCGAAGCCAGGGCCAGAGGGAAGCTGGCGCCCCAGAGAATCGCTCCGGGCAGGACCGCCCAGATGCAGCGCATCAGATCGAGCTGGAAGCCGATCCAGGGACTGCGGGACAGCGAAGGGTCGATGGGCCAATAGGGCAGCGACTCCATCAAAGCGTAGGCGGCCCAGGCAATCGCTCCCATCAGGAGCAGTTGGCACCCGGCCAGCGCTGCACGCGGTCGTGCGTTGTGGCGGGCGAGCACCGAGCCGACACTGCTGCCGAGGCCCAGTCCCACCAGGAAAACCGCCAGAATGATGGAGAAGGTGTAGACCGTTCCCCCCAGCAGCAGCGACAGAATCCGGGTCCAGACGACCTCCGCGCCCAGGGCGGTCAGCCCGGAGAGGGCCGTGACCACGTAGATGACCCAGGTCGCGGATGCGTGCGGACGGAGGACGGACGACGGAGGATACAGGGCGGCGCTGTCATGGGCGGCTGGGTCGGAGGTAGTCTGTTCGCTTTCCGGTGTGAACACAGCCGGGGGCGGCTGGGCTGCATGGGCATGGGTGGTCCGGGCGGCCAAGAGCAGGGCGAGCGCGGCGACCGTGAGGTTGATGGTCGCGGCGACGTACGTGGCGACGGCGCCGTCGTGGACGCGGAGCAGATAGAAGCCGGCCAGCAGGCAACCGAAGACCGCCCCCGCGATGTTGCCGCCGTAGAAGAGGCCCAGCCAGGCTATCCCCCGGGGCGTCGCCTCGACCCAGCGGGCGATGGCGGGAAGGGTCGCGCCCATCAGCAGGGTGGGGGGCAGCAGGCACAGGGCACAGATGCCGGCCCGCAGGAAGACGCTCGTCGGGCCGGGCCGGGCGTGCGCTGCATAAAGTTGATCGACGTAGGGCATGCCGAACAGCAGCGCGACCCCGGCGAGCCCGATCCCCAATTCGATGGCGGCGTAAACGCGTAGAGGATGTCGCCGCGGAGAGACAACTCTCGGCAGGACGAGACTGCCCGCGCACATCCCGCCCATGAACGTCCCCAGCAACACCGCCAGCGATACCGCAGAAGAGCCGATCACCAACTGCAGGGACTGGAGCCAGACGATTTCATAAATGAGCGCAGAGCCACCACTGCCAATGAACAGCACCGCCAACAGCGGCAGAAAACGCCGCCGCGCCGACGGACTGCTCAACAGGCTCGGGGTCTGTTTGACATTCACACTGCTATAGTGGCCCCGGCACTGTCGGCGGTTACGGATTTCCAGTAGAATGTGGCAACCGCAGACAAAGGGGTCGGTCCCCGGAAACGACACGAATCGGGGACCAACCTCTTTCGTGGTTCTCCTGACGGCCCGTCCGGCGCCTGGCCCGGCATTATGGCCTTCGCCGCGGGCAAGTCACGGCTAGGGTTTGGGCGGCGCGACCGCGGTGAAGTCGCAGCCGGCGGCGAAGAACTCCATATGGTGGTCCATCATCTCCACGCCGCAGGCGACCCCGATCGAGATGCCGATACCCCACTGTACCAGGGGCGTGTCCGGCACGACGAAGATCTCGAACAGGTGATCCTTGGACAGGTTGACGTTGTTGTGCGCCGCGATCAGCCTCTCGCCGTCATAGACATGCACGTCCCGAACCCAGGCATCCACGGAGTAGGTCTTGAACCGCAGCATGACCTGATTGGCCCGCAGACGCACATCGTCGACGATCACCGGCGTGGGGATCGCAAAATGAAACCAGTTGATGGTACTGGATTTGGGCTCGACATTGATGCTGAAGCCCGCCCGCCGCATCGCCGCGATGCGCTCCGGATACTCGATCTGCATGCTGTGGCCGTGCGTCCACATCGCGTGAGCGATCTTGATGGCTGCCGCCTGGGCTGCGGTCGGAGCAAGAGTGCCGGCCGCCACGGTCCCCAGAACCCCTGCTCCCGACAGCTTTAACATCTCCCGCCGGTTGGTGCCCCCAATCTGAACTTGTTTCTTCATGATGTACCTCCTTCACCAGACGCACATGACCCGATTCGCGCCGGCCGGTGACGATACCGAACCGGGGATCGGATTTCATCACGCTTCGGAAAACATCTGTCAAAGAGCTTGCTGCCGCGTGGCCCGTGGCTCGTTCGTGGTGCTCCCGTGTCCGTCCTCAGTGACTATGGGACAGACTGGGAGAAATGTCAAGGGAATTCGGGCTCACCGGTCGGATGGTCGGATGGGTGGCTGTCGGATGGTCGGATGAGGCTTCGCCGGGTCGGACTTCGAATCCCAGCCGCGTTCCCAGGCGCAGGACCGTGACCCGCACCCATCCCCGAACGTCAGTTGGCGGGCAATGCTGACCACCGCCGGCGCCAGGGTCTCCACGACCCGCATGATCGCCTGCGAAAAGGAATCCAGGATCTCGACCTCGGAGGCCGCCCCGGCATAGATCCTGCAGACGCATGGCTCGTGGGATGGCTTCGTGTCACGGCTCTCGACCTCTGCCATGAGCGGACCCTTGAGAATTGATGATCTGTCAAGGATGATTGACTATTGAAGCGGACTCTACTGGTCCAAATCATCAATTATCAATTACCAATCTCCCCTAGCTTTCATTCAGCATCTTCTTCGTGCGCAGAATGTGGTGGTAGTGCTGGGCGAAGCGATGGGCTTCGTCGCGGACGTACTGGAGCAGCTTGCGGACCGGGGAATGGGCGCCCAGCTTCAAGGGTTGCGTGCTGCCTTGGAGGTAGATATCCTCCTCGCGTTTGGCGATGGAAGCCATCTTCGTATGCGGCATCTCAATCGGCTCGCCCGCCGCGAGTCCGGCGGCGATCATCTCCTTGAGGGTGGCCTCGGCGGCATGCAGGTGGCCCAGGCCGCCGTCGATGAGGATCAGGTCGGGCCACAGCTCCTCGCCGCGCAGGGCGTACTTGTAGCGCCGCCGGACGACCTCGGCGATCATGGCGTAGTCGTCGATGCCCTTGACGGTCTTGATCTTGAATCGCCGATAGCCGTTCTTGAAGGGCCGGCCGTCGATGAACTTCACGAGCGAGCCGACGGCCTCGGCCCCGCTGATATTGGCGATGTCGATCCCCTCGATGATGCGGACCTGGTTGGGCAGCTGCAGAATCTCGCGTAACTTGACCAGCGCCTCTGTCGGATCGGAAGCGAACGCCTCCGGCTGGACGTGCTCGTTCACCGAGCCGCGCTCGTCCAGGCTCTCGATCAGGCGGATGCGGTCGCGGAGCATGGCCGCCTCTTCATAGCGGAACTCCCGTGCGGCGGTTTCCATCTGCTGCTGCAGGTCGCGCAGGATCGTCGCGCGCTTGGACCGCAGGAAGCGGATCAGGTCCTTGATGATCCTCTTGTACTCGTCCTTCTCGATGCGGGCCCCGCACGGCGCGGTGCACTGGTGGATGTTGTGCAAGAGGCACGGACGGAAGAACCGCCGTTTCGGGTCGTCTTCCCGGATATCCAGGGTGCAGGTGCGGAATTTGAAGATCTTCTGCAACTCCACCAGGACGCCCCGCAGATCGCTGACGTTCGTGAACGGCCCGAACAGGAGGGTTCCCCTCTCATGCGGCTTGCGGGTGATGTAAACGCCCGGGAAATCCTCGCGAATCGTGATTTCCAGGTACGGGAACGTCTTGTCGTCCATCAGGTCCATGTTGTAGAGCGGACGGACGTCCTTGATCAGCCGGGCCTCCTTGAGCATCGCATCGACTTCGCTCTCGGCCTCCAGGTAATCGACGTGACCGACCTTGTTGACCATCTCGACGATGTGCGGACCCCGCGAGGCCTCCAGATCGCTGCTCGGCTGGAAGTAGCTGGCTACCCGGGAGCGGAGATTCTTCGCTTTGCCGATATAAAGGACGATATCCTCGGCGTCCTTCATGAAGTACACGCCGGGTCCGGTCGGGAAGCTCTTGATCTGCTCCCGGATCTTCTCCAGTCTGTTTTCGCCGCTGTCGCTCACTGCCTGGCCCACGAATTGGTGGCCGATCCACATCTGGCTGCGGGTCGAATCCGCCATGCGAAACCCGCCATCGCCGAAGAACACGAATATAATATCGTCAAAATCCTGCGCGCTCATTCCCTTTGCGGAGCGGATCCGTATCTCTTGCTCACCGTCCGCATCCGGTACTACGCCCAAGTCCGCAAAAAGGATCGAATTCCCGCCCGCCAATCACTTCCGTCCCTCCTCAAACGGCGGGTCCCGGGCGGCAGCGGCAAGCGAAGTCCGCGGAGCTTGCCGAGGGCGTTTGCCTCCATCCCACGAGCCAGCGGCAAGCTGCGCTTGCCGCTGCCACCCATCCTAAGCCTGAATGCAGGGAGGTCCAACTTGACACGTCTGGTCGCATGTAATGGCCTGCTGTCTTTGCGGATTGGCGTATGCCCGGGCCTGTGGTAGACTGCTGCACCGATGCCTGTTCGCCAGATCATTCACGTGGATATGGACGCGTTTTACGCGTCGGTGGAGCAACTGGACCGGCCGGAACTGCAGGGCAAGGCGGTCATTGTCGGCGGCGATCCGCAAGCCCGCGGCGTGGTCTCCGCCGCTTCCTACGAAGCCCGCACGTTTGGCGTCCACAGCGCCATGCCGATGGCCCAGGCGGTCCGCCTGTGTCCGCACGGCGTCATCCTGCCCGTCCGCATGGACCGGTACGCGGAGGTTTCTCACGTCATCCAGTCTCTCTTCGAGCGGTACACGCCGCTGGTGGAGCCGCTCTCTCTCGATGAAGCCTTTCTCGATGTAACCGACAGCCGGAACCTGTTCGGACCCGCCGAACAGATCGGCCGCCGGATCAAGCAGCAGATCCGGGACCAGACGCACCTGACCGCGTCGGTGGGCGTCGCCCCGAACAAGTTCCTGGCCAAGCTGGCCTCCGACCTGAAGAAGCCCGACGGCTTCGTCGTCATCACCGAGCAGAACCGGCAGGAGATCCTCGATCCGCTCCCGGTCGGCAAGATCTGGGGCGTCGGCAAAGTCACCGAGGGGACGCTGCAGGGGCACGGCATACGGACGATCGCCGAGCTGCGCGGCCGCACGTGCGCGGAACTGAGGGCCGTGGTGGGCAACGCCGCCGAGGAGCTGCTGCGGCTCGCCTGCGGCGAGGACGACCGGCCGGTCGAGCCGGACCGGGAGCGCAAGAGCCTCTCCAGCGAGCAGACCTTTGCGACGGATGTCCGTGAGGAGTCCCTCTTGACGGGCGTTCTGCTGGAAGAGGTTGAAGAGGTGGCAGAGCGTCTGCGTCGCCACCACATCAAGGCGAGGACCATCACCCTGAAGCTGCGCTACGGCGACTTCCGCACGGTGACGCGCAGCGAAACCCTGCACGCGGCGACGAACCTGACCAAGCCCTTGTGGGAGGCCGCCGCAGGGGTGTTCCGGAAGTGGCAGGGCCGCTCCGGCGGGGCCTTGCGTCTGCTCGGCTTCGCCGCTTCCGGCCTGGAGCCGGAACACGCCGGTCAACAGTGGCTCTTCCCCGACCCCGAACAGGAGAAGCTCAAGCGGCTCGACGAGGTCATGGATCGGATCCGCGACCGCTATGGTCGCCGCGCCGCGCATCGCGGCACGGGAGGCCTGCCGGGCGATCCGCCCACCCCGGCTTGAGCAGGCGGATGGTCCCGCTCGGTGGGTCCTGCTTCTCGTGTTGTCTGCTTGTCCTCGCGCCTCGGGCCCGGCCTCTTCTGGTTGCGGGCACGGTGTTCCTGGTTCTTTCGGACCTCCGGGCCGTACCCCAACGCCCGCCGCCCACGGACCGCGGGAGGCCAAACCACCGCCTGCTACACGCCCTTGAACCGCCTCTTCTCTTCTTGCCTGTTCTGTGATGCTACGGCGGCCCAAGTACGCTTAAACCCGATGAGCCCCTCTTCGGGGCTTGCCGCAGCCACCTATCGTAGACCTGGAAGGTGACGAAGTCCACGCACCACCTTTGCGGGCGTGCCTCCCACACGACAGCTCGAGGGGCAGGCAGAATCATCATACCAGGAAATCGTGAAGCCGATTTCCTGGTATGATAGTATCAAAACATCCATTTGTACGACGGCCGCCTAGGCCGCGTGGCGGCGCAGGCACCAGCCGGTAAGGCTCAGGCCGAAGACGCCCAGCAGGGCGGCGCCCGGGACGGGGACAGGTGGCACCATGCCCGAATCGGGGGCATAGCCGTACTGGAGATGATCGATTTCGATCCCGGCGGCGCCGGCGGTGATGGCGATCTTCCAGATGCCGCCGTCATCGCTGATGCCGAAGAAGCGATCCTCACCCGTGGTGCCCGCGAAGCTGCCGTCGGCAATGTTGGCGGGCCCGATGGTGCCGAGGAGATCGCCCCAGGCGTTGTAGGCCTGGAAGGTCACGGAATTGAGACCGTCCGTCCAGACGAGCCCGGCATGGGTCGGCAACGCGCCGAGCACGCCGGCCTCGAACGTAAACGTCAGGCCCGTCGTTCCGCTCGCGAAGAACCAGGCATTGCCGTTCTGGCCCAGGCCATCGAGGATGCCGTCATCGCCATCCACGGAATCCGCATACACGACGGCCCAGGTCGGTTTGGTCCCATAGCCGCCGCTCACCGTGACGCCCGGTGTGTTCAACAGCCCATCCTCGAAGTTCTCGAGGTGGAAGTAGTCCATCGTTAGTCCGGTAAACGGGCTGTCCGCCTCGCTGCGGTACGCACTGGGGCCGTACAGAGTCAGACTGGCGGACGCCGGCGTGGCGGACGCCAGGAGCACAGGAGCCAAAACCATCAGCAACGCCCACGGCGCTGCTCCCCGCGCCCGGTTTCTCTCGTTCAATGCTTTTCTGTTCATACACCGTTTCCCCCCAGATGCACTCGTATACCTCCCCAATTCAGCAGACCCCCCCCCCCTCCATGAAGCGCGTATTCTACCACATTCCGGGTGGCTCTGTCAAGCGAATAACGTGGACTCCTGCATAAAAGAGATGTTGTGGCTATAGTATATAACAAAAATGGTTTCACGATTTCGTGGTGCAATGGCTCGACCGGTCGCTCCGGCAAGTAGGCACGGTTTGGGAAGGAAGGATTACGAAAGCGATTCTTCCTTCCCTGATGAGGTTTGACGAACAAGTTCGGTAATTACTGGGTCCCATGCCTACGGCTCTGCGTAGGCATGGCGGGAACGTGCGTGACCAGATGTGGTTTTACACGAAGGATAGTCCGATACGGTTGGCCACGCCGCGAATATGGGCGGCGGCCTGGTCGTATTCCTCGGCTTTGGCCAGATGTTCCAGCATCAGCGGCGTGTCCGGGAAGCGGCTCAGCTCTTTCAGGAAGACCGCGTAATCCAGGCCCCCGGTGCCGGGAATGACTTCATCCAGGTGCGTCGTCAGCTTCTCCTGCAGGAGGATGTCCTTGGCGTGGCAGCTCTTGATGTAGGGACCGAGCTTCTCGAAACACTCACGGATCAGCGTCCCGTTGCTGTAGTATCGCTGCGGGCTGCAGATCAGGTTCACCGGGTCCAGGTGCACCGCAAACTGCCGGCGGTCGATGGCCTGGAACAGCCGCAGGTACGACTCCGGCGAATCGGGGTACGCCCAGGGCATCGTCTCCAGGGCGAAGAACGTCCGTGTCGGCTTGACCGCGTCGATGATCGAGCGGGTGGTCTCGACAATCATGTCGAACGTCTCCGGGGTGAGGTTCTGCGGGGATGGGCCGTGCCAGCTCTCGCTGCGGGAGCCGCTGATGTTCACGCAGCAGCGGGCCCCGATACGATCCGCCAGGGCCAGTTGCTGGCGGCACTTTTCCAGTGCGGCTTGGCGCTCGTCGTCCTTGGGACTGATCGGGTTGCTCCAGGCTCCGGTCTCGGCGATGACGATGCCGGCCTTCCGGGCCGCCTCCTCGTAGGCCCGGACCTCGGCATCACCGGCCTTGGCGCCCACGGGACAGTACGCCGCGGAATAGCCCAGCTTGCGGAGGGCCGCGACCCAGGCCTGCGGGTCCTTGGTCTTCTCGAAGACCGGGCCGCCCAAGCGGAGAGGGGCGGGGGAGGGCGGATTACTTCCCGCTGTCCGCGCGGATGCAATCGGCCCGCGGACCGTGGTCCAGCCGCCGGCGGCCAGAGCGGTTCCCAGAACCGATTGCTTCAACAGACGGCGCCGAGACACGGTGTTGCTGCTCATCGTTGGTACCTCCTTCATGCCGGACATCGTCCGTACCTGCCACGATCGCAGGCCACTCTACTCCAACATGGATCGTCAGGCAAGCGCAACGGCCTGCAGCTTCAGGGTAAACGCCCAATCGCCACACATTCTGGGTGTGTTCTCCACGCCCCAAGGGGCGCACGGAAACACCCGCCCCGCGCGGATCGGGTCGGCTGTGCCTCCGTGTCGCGCGGGGCGGCGGCGAACTGGTTCCCGGCGGTCACTCGAATGCGTAGAACGCGATGCGCTCCAACACGAAGACCGCGGCGTATTCCTTGAGCAACAGGTCCCGTTCCGCCGTGTTGATCGTGTAGAAATGGCCGCCGTCGGCGGGGCGGTAGAACTGGTAGACGGGTCGGCTCCCCACGGGTTGGGCGCCTTCCGGATAGGCATAGAATGCGACGCCCTCGAAGGTCCAATCCTTCTTGTACCTCTCCAGGAGTCGCTGCTTCTCGCTGGTATCGATCGTGTAGTAGTGGCCGAAGCGGGCCGACCAGAAACGCCAGACCGGCGCCATGCCCGGCGCGTTCTGCGCGGAGGCTTTGAACACCGGCCCCTCGTAGGACCAGATGTACGGATAATCCTTGATGAGGCGATCCCGCTCCCCGCGGTCGATGGTGTAGAAGTGATCGGCCAGGGCCTGGGACCAGAAGCGATAGACTTCGCTGAGCCCGGCCACGGCGGGACTGGAGACGTCGACGGCGAAGTTGTCCAGCCAGGCAGCGCCGGACTTGATCTCCTGGCCGTCGGACCCGCCGCCGAGGTAGAGCGAAACCGGCCGGCCGCGCCAGGAGCCCTGCAGTACGCCGCCGACTACGCCCCAGGCGTTCCGGATCCCGTAACCGGTCGTGCTCAGGTAGAGCTCGTCCGCCTTGGCATCGTACGACACGTAGAGCACGCCGTCGTCTCCATCGCGGTCGGCGAAATCGTAACGAGGCCGCACGCCGTCGAGAGCCTCCCACCACAGGTGGGAATAGAGCCGCCCGCACCCGGGACCGAACTCGATGTGGTTGGCGTTCAGGTCTTTCTCGTCGGGCGTCAGGCCCACGCTCACCCAACCCGTCGGTTCCGAGATCACGTCGTAGTGATACGAGACTTTGAAGGCAAAGTCCTTGGTGCTGTCGAGCTGCCAGCCTTTGGCGAAGTAGTACGCGGGCGTCACGCGGGTTCGGGCCGTGGCCCTCAACTCCAGGCGATGATTGGCTTCGCTGACCCAGCAGTTGGACAGGTCGTCCCCGTAGAGCTTCCAGAGGCTGCTTTGCTGGTTGTCATCGAAGTCATCACTGATCGCGGCCTTGACTGCCTCGGCGGTCAGGGCGAGGCTGTAGTAGAGCCCGGCGGCGATGGCGATATGGTCCCGTGCGGTCGGTGGTTTCGCCTGCCCCAAATCCGGATGGGCGGAATTGTCTGTGCCGGCGCCCCAGCCGACCACCGAGCCGTCCTTCTTCAGCGCCAGGCAATGCAGGTAACCGGCGGCGATCGCGACGTAGTCGGTGCCCGCCGGAACGCGTGCCAGCCCGTACTGATAGGGATCGGCGCCCCAGCAGAGCAGCGAGCCGTCGCTGCGCAGGGCCAGACAGAAGGCCCCGCCGGCGGCAATGGCCGTGAACGTGCCGCTCGTCGGCGTACCGAGGATCGAGGCGGCGGCGCCCCACGTGACGAGGGAGCCGTTCGTTCGCAGCGCGATCCCGTGCTGATCGCCGGCGGCGACCATCTTGAAGCCGGCGCCCTTGGGGGCGCGGGAGACCTGGCCGGAGTCGTCCTCGCCCCAGGCGACGATCGAGCCGTCCGCTCTCAGGGCCACGGCGAACTTGAGGCCGCCGTCGACGGCCACGAAGGTTTTGCCCAAAGGTACTTTCGAGACGATGCCCTCGGCGTCCTCGCCCCAGGCGGCGAGGGAGCCGTCGGTACGGACGGCCAGGCTGCAATCGGCGCCCGCGCCGATGGCTTGGAAGGTCCCGGTCGGCACCCGGCACTCGCCGTCGTCGTTTTGGCCCCAGGCGACGAGGGTGCCGTCGGCACGCAGGGCCAGCCCGTGCGCGTCACCGGCGGCGATGCCCACGAAGCTGCTCCCGAGCGGCAGGCCGGTGATCTGGCCGTCGGAATTTGAGCCCCAGGCCCGCAACTGGCCCGCCCAAGCCGATCCGCTGCCTCCGGCGGCGAGCACCGCCGCCAACAAGAGTACGTGATGAATCCTGTGTCGCTCCATTGTCATTCCTCCTTTACGGCCCAACCTGCCCGGAGCCGCAACGAACGGGATGCTCGTGCCACGCCGGGAATGACTGGATTGCGTGCCGCGGACGCAATCCCAGGCTGCCGTCCCTCAGTACGGCTGCGGAACCACCTCCTCGGTCACGCGTGACCACGTTACAGGGTCCGAGCCGCCCGCGGCATGCTGCGCCGCCTGCGCGCGGACCCCGCTGAACGCCATCCTGGCGTCGGCATCTCGGCTTTCGGTCTCCAACCGTGGTGAAGGCATACCCTTGCCAACTCCTTGACTCCTTAGTCCCATAGTATAGCGTGTCGCCCCGCGGACTTCAACCTTTTCTCCTCCGGAACTGGCCCGCGGCTCCTACTGTTCATACGCTTTCATCAATTCGGCGTTCTCCACCCACATGACGAAAAAGGGCGTCGCGTTCGGCTCGCGCTTCTGCACACAGATCAGGAAGGGCCGGTCAAAATGCAGATGCCGGGGTTTCGCGACCTCCCGCCGTATTCCAGCGGCAGCGGCCAAACGGCCCTCGGACTTCAGCTTGACCCCGGTTCGGCTCAGAGAGAAGTCGATCTTCTGCAAGGCGTCGAAAAAGAAGTGCTCGGACCATTTCGGATTGCCGAGATGCTTGCCGAGCAACTCCTCGAAGTGATGCGTCAGTCTGTAGAGGACATCCGGCACGATGAGTGTGTCGATGGAACGAAGCTGTCGTAAAGTTCTGTAGTTGGGATCGTTCTGGAATCCCGCCGTCTTCTCCCGGAGTGCCTGGACGGCCCCGCCCAACGTGTCGCCGCGCGGCATCCGGGCCAGCACGACCTGGTAGGGCTGGGTCTCCCTGGATAAATCGACCGCGAACTCGTCTCGATCGCGTGACGCGCCGGCCGCGTGGTACAAGACCTCGACCTGCTCCCGCGTCAGATCGCGGTTCATGCCGGAAGACCCGGACAGGGTACGAAATGCCGTGACAGGCGTGCGTGCCCCGGCGCTGTCGTGAAAATCGAAAGCTGTGGGGCAAGCCTGGAACGGATGCTTGAACCCGACATCGACATTCAGATAGGCGTAAGCCAGGAAGACATCGGGCAAGGTCCGGTATCGGCTGTCGAAGGTGGGCATCGGCTCCGCAGGGAAGCGTCGCGCCATTTCCCTCTGAATCCGCTCGATGATGCCGTCCTTCACGGGGCCGGCGACCGCGTAATAGGATTTCTCCTCGATGCTCCCGGTGGGGAAGGCCGACCGGTTCAGGCGGTCCGCCAGTTCGGCGGCCCTGGGGACCAGGATCGGCTCCCCGACGACATCCTGCCGGAACGTGTCCCAGGCTATCTGGAACGTGGCACACCAGATCGCGTTCTTCTGCTCCGGCAGCGCGCGGTCCAGCGTGGCGACGACCGCCGTCCGCGCGAGGTTCCGGGAGTCGACGCGCGGCGCCTCCGGCGGCGCTGCCATTTCCGGCGCGGGATCATGCACAAGAACCGAATCCTTCGTGTTCGCCGGAACTACGATGGGAGGAATGGGAACATGGCCCCAGGGCACGCCTGTCCTCGGATTGGATGAGGTGGTGTAGATGTTGTCCTGGTCGAGCCCGCAGTAGCTCCGCCGGGCGAAGGCCACGTGACCATCCACGAAGAGGACGTTCTGTCCATCCTGTCCATGCGAGATTGAATTGCCTTGGCGTGCCTGCTCGGCAGTGCCGGAGAAGGCGGCCAAGTCAGGCCGGAATGCGGCAAACGGTTTGGGCTTGCCGGCGGGACTCGCGAGCCAGGGACTGCGATCCGCCGCCACCGGCATACTGGGGTCGTGGGCGGTCGTCAGGGCGTACAGGCCGAAGGGAATGCTGTACGCGTAGCTGCAATGCCGATGCGGCTGGGGGCCGAAGTCCCAGGCGTCGAACAGCCGGAAACCCGCGGGCACGTCGGTCTGGTCC
>JALORE010000101.1 GCA_025459125.1 Planctomycetota bacterium
CTGTCGGTGTCTTTCTATGGATGCGCAGCCGGTCGCTGCGGCCGGACGACATCTGGGCCGTCTTTGCGAAGCAGCCGGCCGACAGTCCTCTGACGCTCGTGTATCCCCGGGACGGAACCGTGTTTCCGCCCGAGATCGTGCCGCCGACGTTCCGCTGGGAGAATGCCCAGGCACAGGCGTCGGTATGGCTCGTGCGCGTGGAAACGGACGACGGTCGGGCGCCTCTGGCGTGCCTGGTCCGGCAGTGCCGGTGGACACCAACGGCGCAGGAGTGGGAGGCCGTCAAGAAGGGCTCGACGCAGAGCGGCGCCCGGGTCCGGGTAATTGGAGTAGAAACGGGGCGCAGAATCCGTATCGTGTCGGCGGCGACGGCTACCCTGCGGACTGCCACCGACGTTGTGGGGGCGCCCGTGTTCTACCGGGAGGTGAACCTGCCCTTTATTGACGCGGTGACGGACCCCTCCAAAATCCGCTGGCGCTTCGGGTCGATCGGGTCACCCGAGCCGCCGCCGGTGATCCTGACCGGGTTGCCCGTCTGTGGGAATTGTCACTCCTTCGCCCGCGACTCTGTGGGAATTGTCACTCCTTCGCCCGCGACGGCCGGACGCTGGCGATGGATGTGGACTACGCCAACAGCAAAGGCTCGTACGTCATCACGCCGGTCAAGCCCCAGATGACGCTGGCCACCAGCGACATCATCACCTGGGATGATTACCGCAAGGAAGACGGCGAGCAGACGTTCGGACTCTTGTCCCAACTATCGCCGGATGGACGCTACGTCGTCAGCACAGTCAAGGATAAGTCCGTCTTCGTGCCCATGCCGGATCTGGCGTTCTCGCAGCTGTTCTTTCCGATCAAGGGCGTCCTGTGCATCTATGACCGCCAGACGAAGCTCTTCCGAGCTCTGCCGGGTGCGGACGATCCGGCCTATGTCCAGAGCAATCCGAGCTGGAGCCCGGACGGTCAGTACATCCTCTTTGCCCGCGCCCCGGCGTATGATCTGCGTAACACCAAAGGCCAGGGCAAGGTCCTTTTGACGCGGGAAGAGTGCAAGGAGTTTGTGGAAGACGGCAAGCCGTTTCTGTTCGACCTGTACCGCATTCCCTTCCACGAGGGAAAAGGCGGCACCGCCGAGCCGGTGGCGGGCGCCTCGAACAACGGGATGAGCAACTACTTCGGCCGCTATTCGCCCGATGGCCGCTGGATCGTCTTTTGCCGGGCCAAGAGCTACATGCTGCTGCAGCCCGACAGCGAATTGTATCTCCTGCCGGCGGCAGGGGGCGAGCCCCGGCGGCTGGGGGGCAACGCCGGGCGGATGAACTCCTGGCACAGTTGGTCGCCCAACGGCAAATGGCTGGTCTTTGCCTCCAAGGCCTGGTCGGACTACACGCAGCTATGTCTGACGCACATTGACGAGAACGGCGAGAGCAGCCCGCCGGTACTGCTGGAGCACTTCACCGCTGCGGACCGGGCCGCCAATATCCCCGAGTTCGTCAATGCCGGTCCGGATGCGATTACTAAGATCGGTGAGCAGTTCCTCAACGACTACTCGTTCGTCCGCGCCGGCAACGAGTTCTACCGCCAAGGCGGTGCAGTTGAATCCCAACAACGTCGAAGCGTGCCAGAAGCTGGGATTCCTGCTTGGGCGCATCAGGGGCAAGCCCCAGGAGGGGATGACCTATTTGCGCAAGGCCGTCGCGCTGGAGCCCGACAACGTGCGGGCACATTATGATCTGGCGATGATCCTGCTTCATAGCGGCAAGCTCGAGGAGGCGGGCGTCCACGTGACGGCGGCGCTGGCCCGGATGCCGGCGGAGGGACTGGACCGTCAATACCCGGCCGTCCGGTTGCACCTGGATTACGGGGAAGCTCTGTTGCTGGTCTACCGGTTGCCGGAGGCGAAGATGCACCTGCTGAAGGTCCTGGAGCTGGAGCCGACGAACGCGCAGGCACACGGCTGGCTGGCCCGGGTGGTCGCGAGTCTGGGCGACCTGGAAGGGGCCCTGCAGTACCACACCGAGGCCATGAAGCTGGACCCGGGCGTGGATGACTCGCCGTGGCTGCACGATGTGCTGGCGGAGCACCTCTGTCGGAAACGCCGATTCCACGAGGCGGTTCGCCACGAGGAACGGGCCCTGGCCATGGCGCAGGCCGCGGGTGACGAAGGGCTGGCGGCCCGTCTCCAGAAGACCCTGGAATACTATCGGCGCCTGGAGCAGGCGGCACAACGGTAGGGCTCGGATTTCGAGTTTCGAGATTCGGATCTGTCCCCGCTGCGGGGTGCCCAAGCACTATGGGCCGACGCAGTACAGGGCCTTGTCCGTGCGGAGGAACAGGTTGCCCTGGGAGATGGCGGGGCTGGCACAGCACTTCTCGCCCAGCTCATTCTGAGCGATGATCTTGAACGTCGGTCCCTCTTCGAGCACCGTCATCTTGCCGTTCTCCGCGAGGAGGTAGATCCTGCCCTCGGCCCAGACGGGCGAAGCGGAGAACTTGCCGCCCAGCCGCTCGCGCCAGACGACCTGGCCGGTGGCGGCCTGGAGACACTTGACGACGCCGGTCTCGGTTGCCACGTAGAGGTGGGGCGCGACGTGGAGCAGGGACGACATCTTCGGGACGTCCTCCCGCGTTTCCCACGCGGTATGGGTCTTCGTCACGTTGCCCTGCCCGCCCGCGCGAACCGCACAGATCCGCGAGGCCCCGAACCCGGAGGCGGTGAAGACCAAGCCGTCTCCGCTCACAATGGAGGGGACGACGCCTTCCCCGGGACTGTCCACGGTCCACAGCCGCGCGCCGGTGTGCGGGTCGAAACCCTGGATGACGTCACCGGCGCCGCTGACGAGTTGGTCCCGGCCCTCGACCTGAACGATCCGGGGCGTCACGTGCGCGATTCGCGAGCTGCCCCGGCTGCCTCTCCACCGGGTCCGGCCGGTGTTCCGGTCCACGGCGAGAATCACCGCCTTGTCCCAGGGCACCTGCCAGCCGACCTTCGTATTGGGCGGCGGGCTGCTCCCGTCGAACGGCACGATCACAAGATCCTCAAAAAGCACGGGCGAGACCGCCAGCCCATGCTCGCTGTAATACTCCACGTCGGTGTTGGTCCACAGGAGTTCCCCCTCCATCGAGACCGCCAGAATCCGGCCGTCGCAGACGGGTACGTAGATCCTCCTGCCGTCCGTGGCCGGCGTGGGGGTCGCGTATGAGTTGTTGGGTTGTTTGTGTCCGGCCTTCTGGCGAGTGATCTCTTTGTCCCAGACTACCTTGCCGCCCGTACGGTCGAAGCAGATCAGGTGAAACGAGGACCCACCCTCCAGGGTGGCCGTCGCGAAGACTCGATCCCCGCACACGATCGGGGACGACCAACCTTCTCCCGGCACCGCCGTGCGCCAGCGGATGCCCGAGGTCGCGCTCCAGTGGGTCGGCACATCCTTCTCGGCGGAGATTCCCTGGCCGCCCGGCCCGCGAAAGCAGGGCCAGTCTTCGGCCCGAACGAGGCCGGTTAGCAGCAGGGATATGAGCAGCAGGCCTGTGAATCCCGTTTTTCTTCGGACGTTTGTGCCCATGGGTCGGAACCTCCGTAAAGAAAGCACTCGGATCGGATGCCTGGGCTTGGCGCCCCGGCCGATTCAACCTCCCGCAGCATACCAAATCCGGAGCGTTCTGCACCTTCTTTTAACGGTTGCTTGTACCTCTCACCAGGTCGGGGCCGGCGGGATGACCCGGATGAATTGCTGTCCCGGAGGGACTTGTGGGGTCATTCTGGACCGATAAGGCACTTGCCCTCACCGGGCGGAAATCCCTTTTTTGAGCAAATCATCTTGCCTATCTTACCGATAATAGGTATAATGACTCCAACTGTGACAATATGGGGAATATATCATCGCCACATCCTGCTCCGGGGGGCCGATAGGACACAGGAATGGGCAGACCAAATCGCCAGTGGCACAAGTGCATTGACTGCGGGAGGAAGTGATGAATAGCGGCAGAACCAACCTGATGATCGCCGTCGTCGCGGCTGTACTGCTGCCTGCCGTCGGGGCGCAAGCCGTCGTTCGCTATGTTGCCCTGGATGGCTCCGGCGCCGATGGCAAGAGCTGGGGCACCGCCTACAAGACGATCCAGGCGGCGCTGAATGACGCCGCCATGGTCGGCGGCAGCGAGATCCGCGTCAAGAGGGGCGTGTATACCATCACGACGCCGATCACGGTCAAGAAGGCGGTCAGTATCCTGGGTGGCTACAGCGGGGTTGGCGATGCACGCAGTTGGACCGTCAACCAGACGACCGTCAACGGCGGCGACAAGGCGACCCACTGCTTCCTGGTGACCGCCAACGCCACGATCGACGGCTTCGGGATCCTGAGCTCCTATGGTGTCGGGAACAACTCGAACGGCGGCGGTGTGAACATCACGAAGTGCTCGCCCACCATCAGCAACTGCCTGTTCAAATACAACCACAGCGCCGGCAGCGGCGGCGCCCTGTCCACGTTCCTGGCCAACTCGACCAAGGTGTTGAATTGCACGTTCACCGACAACACGGCGACCGTGTGCGGCGGGGCCATCGTCAACGAGAACAGCAACGGGGTCGTGATCAGCAAGTGTACCTTCAAGTTCAACTCCTGCGGCGACAGCGGCGCGGGCATCTTCAACATCGAGTCCGCCGCGAAGATCTCCGATTGCCTGTTTCAAGAGAATGACGCTTCGACGGAGACGGTGGGGGTCGCCGGTGGCGTCGGCAACGAGAACTCCAGCTCCACCATCACGAACTGTGTCTTCGTGGGCAACCGCGCCCCCTATGGTCCGGGCGTGTTCAATTACCAAAGCAATGCCACGATCGAAGGCTGCCTGTTCGCCCATTGCGATTCGACGGCTCTTTCAGGGGGCGGCGTCTACAACATGGGCGGCGCGCCGGTGATCCGCAGTTGCCTGTTCCAGGAGAACTCCGTGCGGGATCAGGGCGGCGGCCTCATGAGCGACGGGGCCGGCGGCAAAGTGATCAACTGCGTCTTTTGGAAGAACTACGGCGCGTTCGGCGGCGGGGCGGTCTACATCGGCGCGCCCCAGGCCGGCAAGACGTTCAATCTGCAGTTTATCAACTGCACCCTGTACGAGAACGGCACGAACTGGCGCGGGGGCGGCGTGTGCAGTGAAGCCACCCCCTCCACGTTCCTCAATTGCATCATCTGGGAAAACCGGGCCGACGACGCCAACCCGGGTGTCTACTCCTACGCGGGCTGGAATGCCGGTCAGCCGGACATCCGCTACAGCGACGTCCAGGGCGAGAGCCTGTACCCAGGCGCGGGAAATCTGCGGACCGAGCCGTACCTGATGGACCCGAGCGAGGGCGACTTCGGTCTGGAATTCGACTCGCTCCTGATCGACGCCGGCTATAATACCGCCGTAGTGGGGATCGACAAGGACTATGAGGATGCTCCCCGCGTGGTCGATGGCGACGGCAAGAGCGGCGCCGTCGTGGATATCGGGGCGTGCGAACTCCAGGGGATCCCCGACCACCTGACCGACGGCGAGATCATGACCGCCACGGTGTACAGCAACCCTGATGACACGTCGCCCACGTACGTCTTCAGCACAGTCTACGAGATCCCGAGCGATACCGACACCTCGTCCGGGAACGTGGAAACCCATCACTACGTCGATGGGAAGGCCCATATCTGGGAATACCGGGTCTCGGCGGACAACTCGGCGGCGCTGGCGGCGTACGGTCACGGAACGTATCGTGTCACCGCCCACTACCGCAACGGGACGCAGGCCACCACGAACATCGCCTACGTCCAGCCCGGGACATCCAGCGCTATTCCGCAGCCGACCCAGAAACCGAAGGTCAAGTCCCCGGGGTACAACGCGGTGGTGGGCTCGCCCGTGAAGTTCACCTGGGAGGCGTGCACCGACAGTGCCGCCAACGGTGTCTACCTGACCATCACCCAGGCGAACCCGGTCAAGGACGTGGTCAGCGAGAAGCTGGACAAGTCCGCCACGTCGTCCCCGGCGTACGTGCTGGCGGAAACCGCGTATGAGGCGGAACTGGGCTTCGTCCGTCTGTACAAGGTCAACAGCTCGGACGGCACGCCGTTCCAATGCGGCAAGGCCGTCCTCGTGGGACATCAGTTCAGTATCCCGTACACGGCCGTCCATCGTTTCTGGTCGCCGGTGACCGGGGCGCACTTCTACACCGTCAGCGAAAAGGAGAAGCAGCGGCTGCTCGACGACTATGCCTGGTACTGGGTCTACGAGGGCGTCGCCTTCAGCGCCTGGTCGAGCGATTCCGACAGTTACCTGCTCCCCGTGTATCGGTTCTATTCCGGCCGGGTGCATTACTACACGATCAGCGAGAGCGAACGAAGCATGCTCGTCAACCAGTATTCCGCCATCTGGAAAGCCGAAGGGATCGCGTTCTATGCCTACCCGGAGGGACTGGAGCCGGCGGGGGCCCGCGCGGTCTACCATTTCTGGAACAGCTACAACGACGCGCATTTCTTCACAATGGACGACGAGGAAGTGAACAGGCTCTTCAACGAGTACAGCGACGTCTTCACCTATGAAGGCGTCGCGTTCTACGCGTTTGCTCCCTAGACCCGGGGACGCCACCGAGACCAGCCCGCTGCGAATTCTCGTCCTCGAAGACGATGCCATCGATCGGAAACAGATGGAGCGCTGCTTGGCGGGCTCGTCACAGTCCGTCGCCCATCTGGAATTCGCCGAGCGCCTGAGCCAAGCGCTGGAGATCCTCCGGTTCATCACGAAACCGTGGAAGATGGAGGGGGATTTCAGACCGGCCATCCGGCAGGCCGTCGCACGCGACCGGCGCCAGGCCCAGAGGGAGAAGCTGCTGGCCACCGTCTCCGGGGACAAGCCGCCGCACGGCGACGACCCGGCCCAGAGCCGCTCCTGAGACACAGGGTCCGGCATCTCAGGGCAGGATTCGGACGAGACCTTCACACCACTGACGCAGATCCCAGGCTCCGACCTTCAGATCGGCCGTCACCACGTGGACTGTGCGCGGGGCCCCGCCCCGGGCCCGCAGGCGAAACGCCGCCTCCACTTCCTGTCCGGCCGGGGCGCTGACGGAGGCCTGGCGCGGCTCGATCTCGAAACCGGCCGGCGCGTTCATGGTCACCGTGAACATGTCGGTCCGGCGGGAGTGATTCCGCAGTCTCACCGTCAGCGGCACCCACTGCTCCCGCGGGATTTCCTGGCCGTAAGGGTAGAGGCGCGCCCACTGCTCGTCCAGGCCCAAGTCGGGGTCATCCCATGGAAACAGGTCGCGCAGCATCGCCCGGCGCCGGGCGAAGGTCTCCTCCAGGCCCTGCAATTGGTCGGCGTCGAAGCGGAAGGGCTCGACGACGTGCTCGTTGATCCAGAGTGCCTCGGTCGCCAGTCGGTGCCGCAGAAAATCCAGGCAATAGGAGTATCCCACGCCCTCCCGCAGGAAATTGCGGTTCTGGAGGCAGTAGTCGTCCAGGCCGGAGGGCGTAAACGAGTCGCCCAGGAAGAAGACCTTCTCGCCCGTGTCTCTCTCGACGAGCAGCGCATTGTGATAGATCGTCTGGCCGGGAAAATCGTAGAACGTCAGAGTGAATTCCTTCCAGGCCCGGCGATAGCCGTCCGGGACGACGGTGAGCGGCGCGATGGCGTTGCTCGTCAAGCAGGGCAATCGGTATGCGCCGGGCCGGGCGAGCACATCCTGCTGCAGGGGGGTCGTGTAGACCGGAATATCGAACTGACGCCGCAGTTCGTCCGCCCGGTCGGTATGGTCGTCATGGTAGTGTGTGATGAACAGACCGTCGAGGTTCGCCAGCCGTCCCTGGTCCTTCAGCTTGCGGATCTCGTCAATGATCGCTTGGGACCCGCAGTCGATGAGAAAGCCCGCCCGGTCGCGGGCCAGGATCAGCCGGCTGTTGTGGATGGGCACGATCCAGTCCGGCGGTCTCTTCTCCACCGTGCGAGCGTACGGTGTCCACGCGACGCGGTCGGCGCTGTCCAGAGCGCGAATAGCGAGGGTGTCATACCGTTCCTTGAAGTACCAGTGCCCCGCGTTGATGGACAGGTAGTTCGCATAGGCTCCCTGGAGTCGCTGGATCAGCCGGTCCAGGGCCGCCGCGGGGTCGCGAATGACGGGACCATGCGCCGGCACCAGCACCTCGGCCTTTCGCGCGGCCACGCGGCGCAAGCTTGCGATCAGATCGCCGATCCGGCCGGCATAGCCGTGATAGCCTCCGATCTTGGCCTCAGGCACCGCATCCTGCAGGCTGTACAGGTCGAGCAATTGGCCGTCGCCACAGATCAGGTCGCCCACGAAGCCGTACGTGCGGCCGTCTACCGCAACGAAGTAGGAGATCGCGCCGCGCGTGTATCCCGGCGTCTCGAGCACCTGGATCTGCAGGTCCTGCCAGGCCAGCGACTCGTCCGGCCGCACCGTCCGGTCCACCCGCAGCGGGGTGGTGACGATCCGGGTGCTCTGCTGTGCGTAATCGTGGAAACGCTTGTCCCAGAAGCCCGTCCAGAACTCCTCGACCCGGGAGAACTGCTCCGCCTCTGCCGCCGGGACAACCGACTGGGCCCCGGCTTCCACCAGCGCCCGGCCCGCCCAGGCCACCTCGCGGCGGCTGTGGGTGAACAGCACCATATCCGCGGTCTTCCAGCATGCCTGCGGATCGCCGTAGACGATGAGCCGATGGCCGTTCCGCTCGATGCAGATGCCGTTGATTGCCCCCGGGCTGAGGATGACGGACGGACTCAACGCCTCCTCCGCCGCCCCCGCGCAGGCAGCGGCAAGGACAGCGATCTCCAGAATGACAGCAAAGGTCACCTTCATTCGTCGCACCACGTGTGTGGTCATAATCATGTCCCCGGAAAGGAAAGGAGCCTGTAACACTGCCCATCATGATAGGCCCGATCTCATGGCCTGTCCATCTCGCATGTCATTGCGAGCGAAGCGAAGCAATCTCAAACCTTGGCGTGGAGATTGCTTCCCCCGCCTGCGCGGGGCAGGCTCGCTACGCTCCTCGCGAGCACAGGCTGAGGCTTATTCTGCGGGAGGCTCTTATCCTGGATATGCCCTGGCGGGCACACTACAAACCAAGGCCTCCGTCACGGGTGGGCGGTGCCGGGAGTCGGGAGCGTGGCCTGCCAGTTGTTGGGGTCGTTACCGTAGCGCCCGGGAAGGATACGAGTGAGGGAGAAGCCGAATCCGTCCGCCTGGACGGGCCAGGGGTCGAGGCCGCGGGGGAAATCCCGCCCGTGAGAGCCGTCGCTGTAGTTCACGCGTTCGACTTCAATCCAGTGACGCAGACCCCATTCGTCGACATCGCCGGGCCTGAGGATCTGGAGAGAGCCGCTGCCGTTGTCGAGCTTGCCCGAGCCCCAGGTGAAGATCCGCACGCCGGCGGGCACGTCGTAGAACTTGAGGGCCACGGGATCGCGGACCAGCAGGACGATCTCGCCGGTCCGCACGGTCACCGGCGGATGGGTGGGGAAAGCCACGCTGACGCCGGAATCGCTCATGATCTGCCAGGGCTCCTGCGCCTCGGGGTCGAACAATGTGACCGGAAGGTCGCTGATGTTGGCCAACTCGATATACTCCGCGTCGGCGTTGCCCGCCGGGTGGTACATGATCTCCCGGATGACCAGCGGCCCGATGCGCGGGTACCTGTTGGCCGCGCCAGGCGTTGGCACGCTCATCGTGACAAAGTCGTACGTTCCCAGGCTCGTCCGGTGGCGGCCGAAGGGGTCGCCGGTGTCGGATGGGCCGAAGGGCTGCTCGATCAGGACGTCCGCAAAGACGGGGTCGTCCCCCGACGACAGATAGGCCGTTTCGCCGTGCTCCGTGAAGGCAAAGGCCTTGCGCAGGCCTGGGTCGAGCGAATTGCCGAAGTGGATGGTCTCGTAGAGGAGGAGGTATCCGTACGGCTCGATCACGGTTCCCGCCGCGATCTGGTAACGCCGGAGATCCTTCTTGTTGTCGCTCAGGAACCAGCCGCCGAGCGGGACGGGGGCGCTGCTGAGATTGTGCAGCTCGATCCAGTCCGAGGCCTCCGCGTGGGCATGTGCCAGCAGCTCATTGATGACGATGGGACAATCTCTCTGACCCCAGTGATCGGCCAACACGACCAGATCGAAGCCATCCACCTGCCCATCCTGGTTCAGGTCCGCGATGGCCTCCGGCCCCGCCAACCACTGGTCGCCGAGAAGGGTGAGATCGGCGAGGTCGACCCGGTAGTCGCCATTCAAGTCGCCGGAGGGACCCTCCGCGGACGCCGTCAGGCACAGCAGTAACAAGATGGCAATCCTGGGCACCATCTATCCTCGACTCTCTCGAAAGACCGACGCCGGTCCCTCCCGTCCGCAGTATACGTGCCTATACGGACGGCAAACGTAACGCCTTACGGCGTCACTACAAACGGCCGGGCGAGCCCCCCGGGGACGCACTGGGTCGCCAGGCCTCTTCTTCGTTCAAGTCCGCCAGATCGGGGCCGGCCGGATTCTTGACGGTCAGGGAGTAACCGCGGCCGTCGGTGTTTGCGTACCAGTCGTCATAGACGAAACTCTCGATCACCTGGCCCACGGCGTCCACCAGCTCGAGGCGCTCGCCGCTATTGTCCAGACTGCCCGTGTACGCGCCGACGACCGGCAGTGCGGCGCCGTATCTGGCCCGGAAAGCGGCACTGTCCTTGACCACCAGGCAATAGCCGCCCGGCGGCAGGTCGAAGCTGGGGAAGGTGAAGTCGATGCCTTTGGTGAAGCGGACCAGGTTGAGGTTGATGCTCTGGCCGGCGATGTTGGTCAACTCGATGAACTCGCAGTTGGGGTCGTCCGGGTTGCCGGTATCGAGCGGGTGGTACATGATTTCGCTCACCCGCAGGCTCTGGGCCACCGGCCCGACCGCAAAGACCGCCTCGTTCAGGGCGCTCCAGGTGCTGCCGCTCAGCGTACGGGCCTTGACCCATGTGCTCTGGGCGAGCAGGACCGGGGCCGTATAGCGGACCGCGGTCGGCGAGACGCTGTCGGCGGTGCCGCCGGCCGGACCTCGGGAGGCCGACAGCTCGACCGAGAGCAGGAAATCGGAACTCAGCAGGTCTCCGTTCAAGGCATGGATTGCCAGGAGGTTCGCGCCCGCGTGGAGACTGCCGATACGAGCACTGATGTCGAAGGTCTCGAGTTCTTGGGCCGCGGCATCCGGATGGTCGGCGGAGGCGGCGGAGTTCCAGGCCGGGGTGCCGGTGAACTGGGCCCGCTGGACCTCGGCTCCGTTGAGGTAGGCGATGAAGCCGTCGTCGTAGCGAACATTCAATTTCAGGGAGGTCAGGCCGGTCAGCGTCGCGGCGGTGACGGTGAACGGGATGCGGATGTAGCAGGTCGTGTTCTTGCCGTACATCAGGCTCTGCAGATTGATCCGGACCAGGTTCTCGTAGCCGCTGTTGCGCTCGTAGCCGACGCCGCCGGTGCCGCTCAGCCAGGCGGAGTCGTTGAACGCCGGGTCCGTGCGCCAGGCGTCGTTCACCGGGCCGGTTGGCACGAGGACCCGCCTGGCGGCGCTCTCGGGCACCAGCGCGGTCGGTTGGTTCGTCGCCGGCGCCGTTCCCAGCACGCGGGGATCGGTCCCGTCGAGCGTGTACCAGATCGTTCCCGGGCCAGTCATGGACAGCGCCGCACGGACCGCGGTGGATCCGCCGTGCTGCGCGACGCCGTTCACGAGGAACTCGGGCGCCTCCACGCTCGGGTACAGGTTGGCGCTCTTGAGCCAGCCCAAGACCTGGTTGGTCCGGCCGGGGAAGAAGCCGGTCAGCTTGGCGTTCATGGTGCTCAGCCAATCCTGGCGCGTGTAGGGTTGGCTGCGCCGGTTGTCGCCCCAGCGGGCGGACTCGCCCACGATGGCCCGGTCGATCTCGCTCATCCGGGCTTTGAACAGCGCGGCGGCCTTCGCCGGGGTGAGCGGACCGTCGTGGAACATGGTCCGTCGCACGTGATCGGCGAAGCGCAGGCGATACTCGGCGTTCTGGGCGAGCTTGGCATGGAGGTCCGACGGGCTGCGGCCCACCTGGTTGTCGCCTTCGAGGGTGTGCTCGGAGTCCCAGGAGTGGAACCGCCATTTGCTGCCGGGGACATTGCGGTGCGTGGCATACCAGTTCTTGTGCGGCCAATCGTGGTTGCCGGTGTAATAGGTGGCCAACAGGTAGGTGATGAAGTTGTCCACGTCGAGCAGATTGCACAGGGCCTGGTACTTGGCGGCGCTGGTGGGATCGGAGCCCACGGCGCCGGCGGCATTGACCATGGCGTTGTAGTTCGTGGTGGCGTTGCCGCCGGTCCCATGGTTGATCACGTCGCCGCTGTTGTGCTTGAGGGCGTCGTATTCGCTCTCGTCGCCGCCGAAGACCTGGGCAGCCCAGGCATGGTCCGGCCGCTCGTGAATGTAGTACATGCCCCAGTACAGAGTGTTGAGGTAGACATGGGCATAGAAGCCGTGTCCCGAGTGGCCGCCCAGGGCATTGTGGAGGTCGCCCACGTACTGGTCCTGGACATACATCGCGGTGACCTGCTGGTCGGCGCCGGGATGGAGCCAGCCGTGATTCAGGACCGCATCGAGCACGACGGTGTTGTACCGGTCCACCGGCGAGTCGCGGAACAGCTTGAAATCGAGCTTGGTGGGCCCGCCGGTGGGTGTGCCGTCATCGGTCTGGGTCTTGAAGCGGGGCCGCATCGAGAGCTTCCAGGTCTTCCAGCGGTCGAGACTGGTGCCGCCGCCGCTGACGCCGCCTTGCATGGCAATGGCGCCATTGACTTGGATTGCCTGGGCTCGGGCCGGGTCGAGAAACTCGAAGGAGGCGACCCTCTCGGTGCCGTCCTGGGATTGGTTGATGTAGATGCCGAGGCTGCCGAACCAGTCGTTCTTGTCCATCACGAGGCAGATCGTCGGCACGGCCTTGAGATCGTCCTTGATCGTCCGGGCATAGAGGCCGCCGAAGAGATCGGTGCCGTTCTGCCCGACCACATCGGGGTCCATCTGGTAGTCGCCGGTGACGGAGCCCCACGAAGTGGGGTAGCCCGCCGGGACGGCCTGGGCCCGGGTTTGCGGGTTGGTAGCCTGGGTGATAATGTCGTTGAGGAAGAAATACGTATGGGTCGCTACGCGGGTGGGAAGCCAACCGGTCTTGGTGGCGATAGCCCGCAGAGAGGTCGTGGCGGTGATGGGGATCGGGCCGGTGTAGGGCCGGCCGGTCATGGCGCCGCGTGCATAATTGAAGGGCGAGCTGCCGTCCACCGTGTAGAAGATGCTCGCCCCAGGCGTGGTCGTGGTGATCTCGACCGACAGCGGCTGGCTATAGAAGCCGCGCTCATAGTTGAACTGGAGATCGGCCACGGCGCCGAGATAGGAGGCGATATTGGCGGCGGCCGGCGTCGCCAGGACCTGGAACCGCCATTCGTTGCCGGCGGCCGTGTCACGACCGTAAGACACATCGGGGACCTGGGGGCCGAACTCGACACGGTCGAGCAGCGTCTTACCGTCCGTAGCGTACAGGGCCAGTTGCTCGCCGTCGGCATCGAGCCGGAAGGGCGCGTGCAGCCCAAGGCTGGCGTCGGTGTCACCATCGGCCCAGATCAACAGATACCCCCGGGGCTGGAGCGTCGAGAACGCCGGCCGGTCGGCCGGAATCTGCCACCGGGTGGGGTCCTTCCAGTCATTGGTCAGGTACATGCCGGCGAGGTTGACCGCCGTCGAGCCCGGGTTATACAGCTCGATCCAGTCATCGTAGTGACCCTGGAAATCGCGGTTCACGCGGGTGTTCGAGGCCAGGATCTCGTTGAGGAGCACCGTTGTGCCGCCGGCGGACGCTGCCTGGACTGTCCCCCCGTGCGGAAGCCAGGCCGTCGGTGTGCCTGCCGCCCCCAGTACTGCCAGCACGAGGATTCGCCAACAGGTTCTCACCTTCCTATTTTAACAAATTGCCCCCGCCCCGGTCAATGCGAACGACCGGCGGGCCAGGGCAATGCGAAGTCGCAAGACACTCCATGTGGCATCGTCAAGTGGACCGATTCATGGGCCTTCGGCGCACCCGAAGAGGTTGAAAAGAGGCTCCCGTTCACCACTTTCCTGTAAGTATCGACCCAGGCGTGACTTGAAGAAATCTGTGTCGCTTTCCGTCCCGCCTGGTTCAGAAACCGGCCTTCCCGGGTCACAAGGGATGGGTGGCAGCGGCAAGCGCAGTCTTCGAAGCTTGCCGATGGCGGATTTCCCACGCGCACGACCATCGCCAGGGCCTTTCGCCTTGACGATGCCGCCCACCCGCGTCCAACCCCTTTGACCCGGGTTCCAGGGTCGAAGATCGTCACGATCGCCAAGTTAAGAAGTTGACGACCGTGACGATCTTCTCTTTTTTGGCTGAAAACCGCGGTGCGGAAAAACTCTTGCAGGCCGGTGCGGCCGGGCATAGAATCGGCGCCATGGCGGAGCGAACCTCGCAGGTCTGCGTTGGACGAGGGGGGAGTGTTTCTCAGGTTCGAGCTTCAGGTGTATCGAAGTTCCGTTGGAAGGATATGCAGCGATATGGGTCTTCAGAGCTTTTTCAACCCGAAATCGGTGGCGGTTATCGGGGCCTCCCGCCAGAAAGGCAAAGTTGGATATGAGATTTTGATGAATCTGGTCGCGGGCGGCTACGCGGGGAAGATCTTCCCCATCAACCCCAAAGCCGACGACATCGAGGGTCTCAAGTGCTATCCGGATTTGCCGTCGCTCGGGGAGACCCCCGATCTGGTGATCGTGATTGTGCCCGCTCAGTTCGTGGCCGCCGTCATGGAGGAATGCGCAAAAGCCCGGGTCAAATCGATGATCATCATCACCGCCGGCTTCAAGGAGGTCGGGCCGGAGGGCAAGCGACTGGAGGAAGAGGTGGTCCGGATCGCCCGACGGGCGGGCATCCGCTTTATCGGTCCCAACTGTCTCGGCGTGATCTCCCCGTCCCACAAGCTCAACGCCAGCTTCGGCGGCGATCTGCCGGTCCCCGGTTCCATCGCGTACATCTCCCAGTCGGGCGCCCTGTTGGCGGCCATCCTGGACTTGGCCAACGCCAACGGGATCGGCTTCAGCAGTCTGGTCAGCATCGGCAACAAGGCTGATGTCAACGAGCTGGACCTGATCGAGGCCTTCGGGTCGCAGCGGGAGACGAAAGTCATCGCCGGCTACCTGGAGAACATCACGGACGGCAACGCGTTCGTACGGGAAGCGGAGATCATCTCGGGCAAAAAGCCGATTCTGCTGATGAAATCCGGTGGCACGGAGGCCGGGGCCAAGGCGGCCTCCTCGCACACGGGCAGCCTGGCCGGCGGCGAAGTGGCGTACGAGTCCGCGTTCCAGCGGGCCGGCGTCATTCGCTGCGAGTCGATCAAGGAGCAGTTCGACTTCGCCCAGGCGTTCGCCAGCCAGCCGCTGCCGAAAGGGCCGAAGGTCGCCGTCATCACGAACGCCGGCGGACCCGGCATCATGGCGGCCGACGCGATCGAGCAGAAGGGCCTGACCTTTGCGAGACTGTCGGATGAGACGAAGGCGAAGCTGGCCCAGAAGCTGCCGGCCGCCGCGAATGTCCACAACCCGGTCGACGTGCTCGGCGATGCGCTGGCCGACCGGTACGAGTCTGCGACCGAGATCGTCCTGGATGATCCGAACGTCGACAGCGCCATCGTGCTGCTGACGCCGCAGGCGATGACCCAGGCGAAGGAAACGGCCGAGGCCGTCGCCAAGATCGCCAAGAAGAAGGGCAAGCCCGTGCTGGCGTGCTTCCTCGGCGCCGGCAAGGTGGCGGCCGGGCTCCAGGTTCTGCGTCAAAGCGGCATCCCGCAGTACGATTCCCCCGAGAGCGCCGTGACGACGCTGCACGCGATGTCGGAGTACGTACGCTGGCGGACGCGGCCCAAGCGGGTGGTCCGGCTGTTTTCGGTCAACCGCCGCAAAGTCGAGAGCATCGTCGAGCGGCATTTGCGCCAGGGCCTCCTCGACATCGGCGAGGCCGAGGCCAAGGACATCATCGAAGCGTACGGCTTCGCCACGCCGAAAGGCTCGATCGCCACGACCGCCGAGCAGGCGGCGAACATTGCCCAGCAGCTCGGCTTCCCCGTCGTGCTGAAGATCTGGTCGCCGGACATCCTGCACAAGTCCGACGTCGGCGGCGTCAAGGTCGGCCTCAACAGCGAGCAGCAGGTCCGCGACGCCTTCGACCTGATGATGTACCGCATCCCCAAGAAGAAGCCCGAGGCGAACATCCTGGGCGTGCTGGTGCAGGAAATGGTCCGTACCAGCGGCAAGGAAGTCATCATCGGCATGCACCGCGACCCGCGCTTCGGACCGCTGATGATGTTCGGCATGGGCGGCATCATGGTCGAGGTCCTCAAGGACGTGGCGTTCTACCTGGCGCCGCTGACGGCCGAGGATGCCAAGCAGATGCTCGTGAACACCAAGACGTATCAGATCCTGAAGGGCGTCCGCGGCCAGGAAGGCGTGGACATCGACGCCATCGCCGAGGGCCTGCAGCGCGTCTCCCAGTTGGTGACGGAGTTCCCCGAGATCAAGGAGATGGATATCAACCCGTACGTCGTCGGCGCCCCCGGCACGACCCCGATCGCCGTGGACGCGCGGATCAGCCTGGAGAAGAAGTAAGGAATTGTTGATGGTTGATGGTTGATGGGAAGAGAAGCACTTCCCAAATCCAAAATCAAACACCAAACATCAAAAATGGAACACAGTGACATGACCGAATTCGATTGGAAAGCCAAATACCAGGACAAGATCAAGACCGCCGCGGCGGCCATGAAGCTGATCAAGTCCGGCCACAGCATCTTCATCGGCACCGGCTGCGCCCAGCCGCAGCATCTCGTCGAGGCGCTGGTCGAGCATTCCGACCACATCTACGATGCGCACATCGTGCACCTGCTGACGATGGGCAGTGCGCCCTACGTGCACGAGAAGTTCCGCGACAAATTCAAGATGAACAGTTTCTTCATCGCGGAGAACGTGCGGGATGCGCTGGAACGGGGCATCGGTGACTATACGCCGATCTTCCTCTCCGAGATTCCGCTGGAGTTCGAGACGGGCCGGATTCCCGTCGACGTGGCGCTGATCTCCGTGACGCCGCCGGATGTGAACGGCCTGTGCAGCCTGGGAGTCTCGGTGGATATCGTGCAGGCGGCGGCCGCCAATGCCCGCTACGTGATCGCCCAGGTCAACAGCCATATGCCGCGCACCTACGGCAACAGCTTCCTGCACGTCAACACGATCGACGTGCTGGTGCCGTATGATCAGCCGATCATCGAGATCCCGATCCCCAAGCCCGATGAGACGCTGCGGCAGATCGGCCAGAACGTTGCCCGGCTCGTCGATGACGGCAGCACGATCGAGTGCGGCATCGGCCGGATTCCGCAGGCCCTGGCCGAGTACCTGGTCTACAAGAAGGACCTCGGCGTCCACACGGAGATGTTCAGCGACTGGATCATCGACCTGATCGACTGCGGCGCCATTAACTGCGCCAAGAAGTCGCTCAACCGCGGCAAGGTCGTCGCCAGTTTCTGCATGGGATCCCAGAAGCTCTACGATTACATCAACAACAACCCGTTCTTCGAGTTCTATCCCACCGAGTACGTCAACGATGTCAACGTGGTCAGCCAGCACGATCGGATGGTGGCGATCAACGTGGGCCTGGAGATCGACCTGACTGGTCAGGTCTGCGCCGACTCGCTGGGCTACAAGTTCTACAGCGGCATCGGCGGCCAAGTGGACTTCATTCGCGGCGCCGCCCGCAGTCGGGGAGGCAAGGCGATCATCGCGATGCCCTCGACCGCGCGGGATGGCCAGGTGTCCCGGATCGTGCCGCACCTGACGGAAGGCGCCGGCGTCGTGACCACGCGCGGCGACGTCCATTACGTCGTCACCGAGTACGGCATCGCCTACCTGCACGGCAAGAGCATCCGCGAGCGCGTGCTCGATTTGATCAATATCGCCCATCCGAAGTTCCGCAAGGGCCTCATCCAGGCGGCCAAGGCACGGAACTACATCTACCAGGACCAGATCGAGCTGGCCTGGGAGCAGGTCGACTACCCCGAGGAACTGGAGCACTACGCCACCCTGCGGGACGGCACGGAGATCTTCTTCCGACCGATCAAGCCGACGGATGAGCCCGCGCTGTCGGAGATGTTATATTCGCTCAGCGAGCAGTCGGTGCGGACCCGCTACATGACGCGCACCGTGGCCTTCCCCCACAAGGACGTGCAGCAGCTCACGAACATCGACTACCGGCACGACCTGGCGATCGTGGGTGTCGTACCGGGCCCGGGCGGCGAGGATATCGTCGCCATCGCCCAGTACTACCTGGACCCGAAGACGCAGGCGGCCGAGGTGGCCTTCCTCGTCCAGGACGAGTGGCAGGCCAAGGGCATGGGCACCTTCCTGCTCGACTACATCACGCAGGTCGCCACGCAGCGGGGCGTCAAGCGGTTCTACGCCAAGGTCCTGCCGGACAACCGGCCCATGCTGGCGATCTTCCAGAACACCGGCTACCGCGTCAATGTGGAGTTCGACGGCGACGTGTACAACATCTCGTACGATCTGACCAAAGAGGAATGAGGAGCAACAGATAAGGTATGATTGTTGATGTTTGATTGTTGATTGGAAGGGGATCAACCCGCAAATTGCGAATCAACAATCATAAATCATCAATCACAAATCATAAATGAGACGGTCCGTATTCATTCACTCGCAGGAGATCGAGCAGTATCGGTATCCTGAGGACAGCCCGTTCAAGACGGAACGGGCAGTTCGCACGCGCCAGGTGCTGCACACGATGGGTCTGCTCTCCGGCCCCGGCATCAGTGAGGCGGCCCCGGTGGCGGTGCCGCGGACGGTGCTGAAGAAGTTTCACACGGCCCGTTACCTGCATGCCCTGAAGAACGCGGACCGGGGACGCTGGAGCCTGGAAGCCCTGCACATGGGGATCGGCACGGAGGACTGCCCGGTCTTCAAGGGAATGTACGAGTACGCCGTGCTGGCGGCGGGGGGGACACTCGTCGGCGCCAATCTGATCCTGTCCGGTCAGGCGGATGTCGCCTTCAATCCCTCCGGCGGGTACCATCACGCCTTTCCGGAGAAGGCGGCCGGTTTCTGCTACATCAATGACAACGCCCTGGCGTGCACCGTTCTGGCGGAGGCGGGCAAACGGGTCTTGTACCTCGACGTGGACGTCCACAACGGCGACGGCGTCGCGCAGGCCTTCTACCACCGCTCCGACGTGATGACGATCTCGCTCCACGAGAATCCCAAAACGCTGTTTCCCGGGACCGGCTTCGAGGACGAGATCGGCGCAGAGGCCGGCCGGGGCTACTGTGTGAACGTGCCCTTGCCGGTGGGGACCTTCGACGCGGCGTACCTGCACGCGTTCGAGGAGGTCGTGCCGCCCTTGATCGGGGCGTTCCGCCCGGATGTGATCGTTTTCGAGCTGGGAGCCGACACGTTGGCCGGCGATCCCCTGGCACACCTGCAATTGACGAATAAGACCTACGTCGAGATCATCCATCATCTCTTGCGGTTCCACAAGCCGATTCTGGTTACCGGCGGCGGCGGCTACCACGTCGAGAACACCGTGCGGGCCTGGGCGCTGGCGTGGACCGTCTTCTCAGGCCAGGACGTGGACCTGGGCCTGGAGGCGGTCATGGGTGGGGTCATGCTCCAGAGCACGGACTGGCAGGGGGGCTTCCGCGACCGGGAGCTGCCGGTCACGAACGAGCAGCGGGAGATGGTCCTGCCCGCCCTCCAAGCCTCGATCGAGACGATCAAAGCCAAGGTCTTCCCGATTCACGGGCTGTAGGGTCTGTGATTGGCGACTTATGATTTACGATTTATGATTGAAGGGCTCACCGGCCTCAGGCCTCGTTCCGTCTCCTCGGACCGCTTGAGGGTAATCTGACCCATGTCTCGTGTCGCACCTGGCCCCCAAAAAAGCGGCCCGAGCCATAGGGGCCCGGGCCGCGTGATTCGCGCGGAGATCTGGCGATTCAGCTTGCTGCCGGCTTGGCGGCCGCTCCGAGGGGAGCAACGGTCGGGGCTGTCACCGGTTTCAACTGCGTGGAGACGCCGGCCAGCAGCAGGCAGGCGACCCCGGCCGGGATGAACGCCCAGAACCAGGTCTGCTGGGCACCCATGGCGCCGCCGAGATAAGGTCCGGCGATGCCGCCGACGCCGTAGGCCAGGAAGACATACGGGTAGTTGACGCCGACGGTCTTGTTGCCGAAAAGGTCGGCCGTGGCTGCCGGGAACAGGGCGAAGTTGCCGCCGAAGTTGAAGCCGACCAGCGCGGCGCCCAGGTACAGCCCCCATTCGTGCCCGGCGACGAAATAGAAGACGATCATGGTCAGGCCTTGCAGGGCACTCATCAGCACGATCGAGTTCTTGCGGCCGAGCTTGTCGGAGATGGTCCCCCAGATGATCCGCCCCAGGGCGTTCAACAGGGCCAGGAACAGACCCATGGCGGTCCCCGTAATGACGGTCGCCTTGGCGGCATCGATGCCGTTGGCCTTCAGCGCATCGGCGCCGAAGAGGGCGATCACCCCGATGACCATGAGACCGGCCATGGCCCCCACGGTGAACGTAAGGAAGAGAATCCAGTACTGCGTCGTCTTGACCATCTGGCCCACGGTGAAGCTCGCACCGCCGCCGCCGGCTGCGCCGGTGGCCGCGGGTTTCCAGCCTGCCGGCTGCCATCCTTCCGGCGGATTGACCAGGACCAGGGACCCCAGGGCCACCACTGCGGCAAACAGAATGCCGTAGAGAATGAACACCTGGTTCGGGGTCCAGCCCATGCCGTAGAGGCCCAGCCAGCCCGGCGACAGGTCCAGGGGGCCGAACTTGAACCCGCTGGTCAGCTTGACCCAGATCAGGGCGCCGAACCCGAATCCCGCCACCGCCAGGCCTGTGATCATTCCCTTCTTGTCGGGGAACCACTTGACCAGGGCTGCGATAGGACAGACATACCCGAGTCCGATCCCCGCGCCGCCGAGGAGCCCCACGCCGATCAGGATGCCGGCGAAGCTGCTCCCCGCCAGGCCCGCAATGACGTATCCCAGACCCAGGATGAGGCCGCCGACCAGGGCCACCCGCCGGGGGCCGGCGGTCTTCTGCCACTTGCCGGCCACGAGCGCCATCACCACGGCAAAGCTGGCCAGGCCGACGGAGAAGATGATCTGGGTCTGGGGCTTCGTGAAGTTGTACGGTGCGGCGGTCAGCTTCGTGGTGAACGCGGACCAGGCGTAGATGGCGCCGAGGCACAGCTGGACGAGGATGCCGCCGCCGACGACCAGCCAACGGTTCATGACTTTTCCCTCAGGCATGGTGTCTCCTTGTGCTGAAAAGAAACCGGGTGCACGAGAAGCATGCACCCGGCTGTGATACGACAGAGCGCGAGACTACTTGCCCCGGCCTTTGACGAGGACTTCCACCACGCTCGGGTCGGCCAGGGTGGTGATGTCGCCGAGATTGTCGGTGCTGTTCTCGGCGATCTTGCGCAGGATGCGCCGCATGATCTTGCCGGAGCGGGTCTTCGGCAGGGCGGGGGCGAACTGAATCACCTCCGGCACCGCGATGGCGCCGATCTCCTTGCGCACATGCTGGGAGAGCTCTTTCTTGAGGTCTTCGCTCTCATGGACGCCGTCCTTGAGCGTCACGAAGGCGTAGAGGCCCTGCCCCTTGATCTCGTGCGGCATGGGCGTGACCGCGGCTTCCGCCACCTTGGCGTGGCTGACCAGGGCGCTTTCGACTTCGGCGGTGCCGATCCGGTGGCCGGAGACGTTGACGACGTCGTCGATGCGGCCCATCAGCCAGTAGTCGCCGTCCTGATCGACGCGGCAGCCGTCGCCGGTGAAGTACAGGTCGGGGAACATGGTGAAGTACGTGTCGATGAAGCGGTCGTGGTCGCCCCACATGGTGCGCATCATGCCCGGCCAGGGCCGGCGGATGCACAGCTTGCCGCCTTCGTTGGCGCCGCATTGGCTGCCGTCATCGCGCAGGACGACGGGATCGACGCCCGGGAACGGCTTGGTGGCGCTGCCCGGCTTGAGCGTGAAGGCGCCCGGCAGCGGCGTGATCAGGATGCCGCCGGTTTCCGTCTGCCACCAGGTATCGACGATCGGACACCGCTCGTGACCGATGTGCTTGTAGTACCACATCCAGGCCTCGGGGTTGATCGGCTCGCCGACGCTGCCCAGCACGCGCAGGGTGTTCAGCTTGTACTTGGCGGGCCACTCGTCGCCGAGGCGCATCAGGGCGCGGATCGCCGTGGGAGCCGTGTAGAACACGGTTACGCCGAACTTGTCGCACACTTGCCAGAAGCGGCCGGCGTCCGGATAGGTGGGCACGCCCTCGAACATCAGGCTCGTGGCCCCGTTGGCCAGCGGGCCGTAAACGATGTAGCTGTGGCCGGTGACCCAGCCGATGTCGGCGGTGCACCAGTAGATGTCCTTGTCGTGCACGTCGAAGATGAGCTTGTGGCTGTAGGCGACGTGCAGCAGGTAGCCGGCGGTGGTGTGGACCACGCCCTTCGGCTTGCCGGTCGAGCCGGACGTGTAGAGGATGAACAGCGGATCTTCCGCCTTCATCTTCTCGGGCTCGCACTGGGCGCTGGCTTTGGCCATCACGTCGTGATACCACAGATCGCGGCCCGCCTGCATGGCGCAGGGGTCCTCGGTCACTTTCACGACGATCGACTTCTGGATGGTCGGGGTCTTTTTGAGGGCCTCGTCCGCAATCGCCTTGAGCGGGATATGCTTGCCCGCGCGCAGCGAGACGTTGGCCGTGACGAGCAGTTTGCACTCGGAGTCGTTGATGCGGCCTTCGAGGGCCTCGGCGCTGAAGCCGCCGAAGACGATCGAGTGGATCGCTCCGATGCGGGTGCAGGCGAGCATCACGATCGGCAGCTCGGGAATCATGGGCATGTAGATCGCGACGCGATCGCCCCGGCGGACGCCCTGGCTCTTGAGAACGTTGGCGAACTTGCAGACTTCCTGGTGCAACTGCTCGTACGTGTATTTCTTGACGGCCTGGTCTTCCTCACCCTGCCAGATCAGGGCCGTCTTCTTGGCGGTCGGCGTGCCCAAGTGCCGGTCGAGGCAGTTCACCGAGACGTTGAGCTGGCCGTCGGCGAACCAGGTGTGCTCGATCTTGCGATGGGCCACGTCCCACGTGTAGCGCAAACCTTCCGTCGGCTGCTTGAACCAGGTCAGGGATTTGGCCTGCTCCAGCCAGAACTTGTCGGGCTCGTTGATCGACTGGTCCCACAACTTCTGATATTGCGCCACGCTGGATACATACGCGTTCTTCCGGATCTGCTCCGATGGCGGGAACGTCCGCGTCTCCGTCATGAGGGAGCTGATCGCCTTGTCTTGTGCCATAGAATTCTCCTTTGCGACAACCGTACCTGACTTCAAGCTTCCCGTTACACTCCCCCCAGCCATCCTCGGGCTCTCTCGGGCGTCCGGGGCGTGGGCTGGCCGAACCACCCGCGAGCAGTGGGATGTAAACCCGCCTTTATATGAGGCAGGCCCCAGGCTTGTCAAAAGAAAAAAAAGTTCGGAGTTCCGCGTTCCGCGGTGTGCGATGAAAGATCCTGGCGGCCTTAGGCCGCCGCCCGCACGGCTTTCCAGTACGTGTCCCACAAGCCGCTGTGGTAGAGACTGGCCAAGGCCATCATCGCTTCGGCGTTGGACTCGTCCCACCGCATCCCGGGTCCTTTGAGCCGGTCGGTCAGCCGACCACACAGCGATTCGGTGGGACCGGAACCACAGTCGTAGCCCAACTGGCGGAACGTCGGGTAGTCCGTCATCGCCACCCGCTGGCCAAGGTAATCCCGCAGCGACGCCAACGCCTCGTGCTTGGGGCCGGTCCGATGACGGCGCAGATACGAACCCAGCCGATCCAACAGCACCAGCGAGCCCTGCGTCCACACGCAGCCCATCATCTCCTCCCGCCATTGCTCCGCCTTCTTCGTGCCTTCCCCATAGAGCCCGTAGCTGGCCCGGATCACGTGCTCCCGCAGGTGGTAGTAGTCCAGGATGTGTACGTCCAGCATCGGCAATTGCCGCTGGTATTCGTGGGCGATCCACTCCGCCCCGTCCGAGACGGCGTACTTGACCTTGGCCTGGGTCAAGTGCAGACGCCGGGCCTCCCGCCGCATCAGGCGACCGGCTACCGCGTGGTCGCCCGCTGTCCCCACCACCTGGCAATGCGCCTTGTCCGGATCGTAGAACGCGACCAGCTTGAACTCATGGAAGGGTCCGTCGCTGCCCTGCTTGGGCCGACCCACGGCGGCCGTCGAGGACCGGCCTTGCTCGAGCCGTTGGGCCAACTCCGTCGCCCGCCGCTGGTCTTTCTGCTGTTGTGTCACCAGGGGGACCATCACCCCGTCCGCCCCGGTAATCAGGGTCCCCACGGTACACTCCGCCGCCGCAAACGCCGGCGGCAACGCCCCGCTTTGCTGGGCCGCCTCCACGGCACGCCCTTGCGTTTCCACGATCTCCCGCAGCGTGCGACCATCCAGCGACAACTGCGCCGTTCGTTGCAGGTTGTCGCGGGCCACCTCGAAGGGGCAATGCAACGCCTCCCGACAGCACATCTCCCGAACGCCCGGACTGAAACGCTGCTCCGCCAAGCCCAGCCACTGATCGACCGGAATAACCGTCCCCTGCTGCGGCGACCAGTAGACCGTCCTACGCACCGACACGCGTCCGTTGACCGTCAGGTGGGTGGTCGCCTGCGCGCCTTGGTTCCGCAGTCCTTCCGGCCGAGGGGGAAAAAGCCTCCTGCTTGATCTGCAAGAGGCGGATCACCTTCTCGTACCCTTGTTCCCGAAACACGGCGTTCGCCTCGTGAACCCGTTCCTCCGTGTCGGCAATGATGTGACCGTCGTGGGCCGCATTCATCGCTTGGGCCACGGCTTCCGCCAGCCGGTCGAAATCCGCCCTCATCGCCTGCTTGACTTCCTCGACACTGATGCGTTTACCTTCCATGACTTAATCTCCTCATATAGTGAAGTTCATGGTTATTGATCTCGTTCTATGTTGTCTTCTTTTACTTACCCGCCGAGGGCTTACTCGATGGATCTGGATCCACTTG
>JALORE010000102.1 GCA_025459125.1 Planctomycetota bacterium
ATTCCGCCCTGGTTCAACTACGGAGCGGACGAGAGGGCGGAAAGGACACGGCGTGAAACAAAGCCAGGGGAAGGAGCCGTTTCCAGTTTGACGTGTGACGTGTCCAGCCCGGAAAGCCCAGGGCCGATTCCTTCGTCCTCCGACCCCCCACGGGAGATTGTGAGTTTGCCACGGTCCGCGGCGGACGAAGCGGGCGCATCCTGCCCAAGTCCGGCGCCGGTAGTCGGCGGCGCCGGGAACGCATCCTGCGAAGAGAAATTGTGCGAAACAAACCCAATGGGAATTGAGGCAAAAGACGGACAAGTCCTTGCCGAGACCGAGGTTAGGGATGATGAGGTCCAGGACTCGGCAGAAGAAACAAAGCCAATTTCAGGCGAAGTGGGAAGTGTGAAGTGTGAAGCGTCAAGTGAAGCCGGCGATGCCGCGAACCTTGCGTCGCACCTGTCGCCGGGGACTTCACGCGTGGCCGAAAGCGGTTCGGGTGCATCACACCCCATCCCGGCCCCGGCGGCAGGCGGCGCGTGGCACGTGCCCAGCCCGGTAATGGTGGTGTGTGTACTTCTTTGCGTTCAAGGCTTGCAGTGGGTGACAACGGCCAGTGGAACGTGCCGATGGCCCGTGCCAGAGACGCAGACGCCATCGGCAGACTGCGAAGAGGGTTCCCAATCGCGATGTCTCGCGATTGGGGTCCCGACCTCCGCTTGCCGCTGCCCCCCCCATCTTTCACCTTTACAGGGTTGGTGGCACGCACCCGGCGCAGAGAAATCGTGCGAAACAAACCCAATTGGGATCGAGTTGAAAAAGGGGCAAGTTCTTGATGATACAGGGTTTAGGGATGATGGCGCCCGGAAGACGCCCGGAAAAACAAAGCCAATCCGGGCTTGGTCCATGCCACATTGAACCGGATTCTTATACCGATTACCTTTGAGAATCTCGCAGGCCGGATGGGCTCGTCAAGCGGAGCTTGGCGATGGCGGCTTGCCTGTGCCTGGACCATCCCCAGGGCCTTTGGCCCCTGCCCCCCGCAAGCCGGCTTGAAATGCGAAAGACTCAATCGCGATCGGTATTGGGCGAGCGGGAACGCTCGCCCTACGAAGAGAGGCGGACCGGCTCGAGGTTCCAGCCGCGGACCGTGAGGACGGGCTTTCGCACAGTCGATCCGAGTACCGCAGCAATCACTCTCGTTTCGTTCGGCAGGAGGCTGACGTAGTTGTCCTGCCAGAAGACCGGCACGAGGGGCTCGCCCGTGCCCTCGTCGGTGAGCAGCAACTCGATAGAGAAAGCGATGCGGTCGCTATGGTTCGTCAGTCGGACTTGGACTCCCCCGCCGTTGGCCCCGGGCTCGTACGCGGCCTCGACCTGGGCGGGAGGCAGACGGTTGAGCATCGTCAGGTCGGCATACTGCCTGCTGGGCGTGTAGTATTCCCACGGCTCGACCCTGGCCTGGTAGTCCAGCACATCCGGCCTGGTCGAGAGCCAGTAGAAATTGCGTGCCAACTCGGCATTCGTCGCGTCGAGCAGACGCAGGCTGAGGAAGTACGCCGTGCTGATCCCAGACAGAGGAGGCAGTCGGAAGACCGTTGCCGGCGTCCCGTCCGTGTCCGGCACCGGGAGATAAGCGGCAAGAAACAGTCTCGACTCGGCGTCGTAGACGCGCATGTCGGCCCGGAGGCCGTGTCCCTCCGAGGGCCGGTCATTCACCAGGCAGATGCTGTTGTCGCCGTAGTGGTAGACCAGTTGCCACGGCTCACAGGCTTTCTTGGCGCCGTAGAAGGCCCCGGTCGGCATCAGGTACCAGTCGTAGAGCTGCCAGTACATCTTGGGCCAGGCGGCGTTGAGCATCCACTGGATGACGCCGGTCGCCCGGGGCCGATTGACGCGAAAGGCCTCGAACATGGGACGCATCAGCTCATAGTTGAGCGTCTGGGCCTTGCGGGCGAACTCCTCGACCGTGGCCGGCGCGCCGTACCTTTTGGCGAGGGCCTCGCGGTAGCGGTCCAGCCGGCTGAACTCGTTGAGACCGCAGTGAAAGTCCCAGCAGGCATCGATGGGCCAGAGGTGTTCCGGCGGGATCATCTTGCGGAGGCTCTCCAGCGTGGGGACCACGGCGCCGGGCGAAGTCTCCGTGTTGAAGCCATAGGCCCCGCCCCGCCGGGTATCGGTATACCAGTACACCGGCGGCGTATACTCGTAGGGCCCGAGCATCTTGACGCCGGAGCCGCCGCTGACCTCGCTGACCAGCTCTTCCCGGCAGATGATCCGCTGCTCGCTGCCGAAGCCGCCGGTAGAGGCCAGGTAGGGACGCGTGGGATCGCGCCGGCGGAAGATCTCAAGATACCGCCGCTCCAGTTCGGGCGCCGGCAGCTTGTCGCTCGCCACCGCCCAGGCGAAGATGCTCGGGTGATTCCGCAGCCACAGAAGCTGATCCTCCCAAGACCGGCTCACGAGCTCGATATCCTCCGGCGAAGTCACGCCGCCGTAGCGCTCATCGACGGGCTTGCCGAGATACTGCTCGTGCTCCCAGTGGCAGCTCCAGCCGACCATCATGAGGAGGCCGTACCGGTCGCACAGGTGGTAGAGCGTCTCGTCCTTGCCCCAGATGCCTTCGGACCGGATGCAGTTGAGATTCATGTGCCGGACGTACTGCAGCTCGGTCTCGATGGTTTCGGGCGTATCCGCCAGCAGCAGGTCATCCGTCCAGCCGGCCCCCTTGATGAGCACGTCCCGGCCGTTGATCTTGAACCCCCGGTGCCCTTCCGCCGTCCGGTAGTCCTCCACCTGGCGAATCCCGAAGGACACGGACGTGAGGTCGAAGACCTCCGGTCCGGCCCCGAAGCGCAGGTCCAGCACGTGCAAGTCGGGCCGGCCCATATCGTGCGGCCACCACAGGCGGGGATGCGCCAGGCGCAGTTGGGGATACTCGGCGGCGGTCAGGACCACGGTCTTCGTATCCCGCGCACCCAGGTAGAGCTCCCGGGTGATCTGCACCCCTTCCATCCGCACATCCAGGACACCCCAGATCGGCCGGTCCCGATGGTTCACCAGGTCGGCACAGATCGTCAAGCGCGCCTCGGCCAGGGTATCGAGGTCCAGGTCGGTCCGCACGCACGGGTTCTCGATCGAGACATCATTGCAGAAGTGCAATTGTACCGTCCGAAAGAGACCCATGTTCCGATCCGGCGCCGGTGGATTCCAGTCCACAAACCCGATGGTGAAGTCACCGGGCCCGGGCGGCAGGACCTCCACGGCCAGCACGTTGCCGCCCGGCCGGACCGCCCGCGCAACCTCGTACTGAAAACGCCGGAACGCACCCCGCGCTTCTTCGGCCGAGGCCACGAGACGGCCGTTGAGCCAGATGTTGGCAGCGTAGTTGATGCCATCGAACTCCAGGAGCGTGAACCGGCGCATTTCCGTTTCGGACAGTGGGAATTCCGTGCGATACCACCAGGGCGACTGGAAAGGCTCCCGGGAGATGGCCTGGAGATTCATTCCGGTGTACGGGTCGCCGCAGCGGCCGCCCTGAACCAGTGCCGCCAGTACTGTGGCGGGTATCGTGGTCGGCAGCCACTGGCTCGTGTCGAAGCCGAGCTGCGAGACCTCTTCGCCGCCGGAGCCGACCCTCTTCGCGGGCGCAAGCTGCCACCCGTCCAAGAGGATCCTCCGGTGCTGAAAGCTGTGCAGTTCCATCGCTTCACCTCTCAATTGTCTGCCCGGGAAGGCCACGGGAGATGGTAACGGATTCGCGGCGACGATTCAACAGCAATTGAATCGCAGGGTCATGTCTGGTAACGTAAGTTGACGAGGTTTGCCCGATCGCGACCCGCCGGGCGGGAGGATCGGTGACGCAAGCCCCACCCGACGTGGAAAGGGACAGACGATGGGCCAATTGGCACTCACAGGCGGAAAACCCGTACGGAACACCCGGCAGAATCCCTGGCCGAAATGGCCGGCCTGGGATCGGCGGGAAGAGAAGGCCCTGCTCCAGGTGCTGCACAGCGGCGTCTGGTCGTACAACGGACCGAAGGAGAAGCAATTCAACCAGGCTTTCGCCAGATTCAACGGGACGAAGTACTCGCTGGCGATCGCCAATGGAACCGTCACGCTCCAGTTGGCCCTGGAAGCCTGCGGCATCGGCTATGGCGATGAAGTCATCGTCCCGGGCCTGACGTGGCAGGCGACCGCGGCCGCGGCCCTGGACATCAACGCGATTCCGGTGCTCGTGGATGTCACCGAGGACACCTGGTGCCTCGATCCGACCCGTGTGGAAGAGGCGATCACGCCGCGCACGAAGGCGATCATTCCCGTCCATCTCTACGGCAGTTTCGCCGATATGGACGCCATCCTGCGGATCGCCCGCCAGCACAAGTTGTGGGTCATCGAGGACTGCGCCCACAAGCACGGCGGCGAGTGGAAGGGGAAGAAAGCGGGCAGTCTCGGTGACATCGGCAGCTTCAGCTTCCAGCTCTCGAAACTGATGACCGCCGGCGAAGGCGGGGCTCTGATTACCAGCGATCCGACGCTGTACGAGAAACTGGACGCCCTGCGCAACTGCGGACGCAGACCCGAAAGGGACACCGCTCGCAAGGGCGAGGGCATCTACGGCTCCGAGGGCGACTTCCTCCAGTCGGGCAACTACCGGCTGACCGATTTCCAGGCCGCTCTGCTGCTGGAGGCCCTGCGGCGCTTGCCGCAGCACAACCAGGTGCGGGACAAGAACGCCCAATACTTCAACGCCCGGCTGACGCAGATCCCGGGCGTATTGCCGATGCGGCGGGACCGGAGAGAGACCGCGGAGGCCTACTACAACTTCTCCTTCCGGTACCAGCAGGAGCAGTTCCAGGGTCTGCCGGTAGCCCGGTTCCGGGAGGCCCTGGCCGCCGAGTTGGGGTGCCGCGTGGAGGCCAGTTACGAGCCGCTCAGCGAATGCTCACTGTACGCGCCGCACACCAAGCCGTGGCGCTACAAGCTGTCGGCAAAACACGGGAAACAGATCGATCCCCGCCGCTTCAAGCTGCCGGTCTGCCGGCGGATTCATGACCGGGAATCCGTCTGCCTCCACCACACCGTCCTGATGGGCACGAAGGCCGATATGGACCTAATCCTCGAAGCGATTCGGAAGATCTATGACCATGCCGCGGATTTGACGTAACCTGGCACTTGTCCTTAAGGACTTTCGGGCTTGCGGGAGTGATAGAGCATGATGCCCGCGATCAGGGCGATGATGCCGCCGGCGGCCAGATTGGTCAGTTTGCCGATATCCGTCGGCGTGAAGAAGATCGCGACCAGAACCACGAGGGCGAAGACCAGGAGGAACGTACCCAGCGCCCTGTTGATCTGGGACTTTTGCAGTCGGTGTTGGCTCATCCGTTGAGAGTCTGCGGCTGGAGCGGGCTTGTCGAAGTCCATTGGGGCACCTTAGAACAGGCAATACGTCACGAAGATCATCAGCAATACACCCCACGCCCAGAGCTTGAGGTTATGCCACCACCGCGGCCGCTCCAGACCTTCGTGGATATGCACTGTCGGGATCGACAGGACGAGCATCGCGATGATCACGAACAGGACCAGGAAAGCCGCCTGAGCGGCCACCAGGGGGACGCCCGCCAGCCAATGAAAGTTCAACAGCCCTTTGAGCCCATCCAGATTCAACACGTGACGCCCTCGCAACGACCCCCGGTCGGCGGCCGTTCCCATCCGTACACCAAGCCGGCCAGACGTTCGGCAGGATGCGGTTTCGTCGCCAGGCTGACGACCACCGTCAGCAGCAGCCCCACCACGAAGGACCACCAGGAGACGTACAAGAACGGATCTTCGATCGTAAACAGGCTGGCTTGGAACACAAACAACACGCCCGAGGTGGCGATGCCGCCGACCAGGCCGACGAAGCCGCCCCAGGCGGTGGCGCGTCGCCAGAAGATCCCCAACAGCAGGACGGAGAAGACGGGCCCTTGAAAGAAGGACAGAAACGTCTGCACGGCTACATAGATCCCGGGAAAGAAATCACTGACCGGCGCGGTGATGACGCCGAAGACCAGCAGGGCCAGGGTTGCGCAGCGTCCCACGACCAGGTAATGCCGGTCGCTCGCTTCCTTGCGGATGAACCGCTCGTAGATATCTTTCGTCCAGAGCGTGACTGTGGAAGTGAGGATGGAGGAGACATTGGACATGAGGCTGGCCAGGAACGCGGCGAACAACAGGCCGCTCAGGCCCGGCGGCAGCAGCGAGCGGATCAGCGTCGGCATCGCCTGATCGCCATCTTCCAGCCCCGGATGCGCCGCCACGGCGATCAGCCCGGGAAACAGGATCAGGACCGGGATGAACATCTTGAAGAAAGCCCCCGTGATCATGCTGGCCTTGGCATCCCAGACGCTCCGGGCCGCCAGGCAGCGTTGCGCGATAGCCTGGTTGCCGATCATGTACGCATTGGCCATGACGAACGTCAGACCAAAGAGAATCCCGGTCCAGGGATAGGGTGTTTTCGTGTCCGTGGGTTGGATCAGCTTGAAATGGTTCTCATAGCCCTGCCCCAGGGCGGTGATCTTCTCGACCAGACCATCCCAGCCGCCGACGTGATGGAGTCCCAGGAACACCACCGCCGCGCCGCCGACGAACATGATGATCATCTGCACCACATCGGTCATGACGTCGGCGATCAAGCCGCCGAAGTAGGTGTACAGCCCGACGACGACGACCGTCAGCAGGATCGAGAGCCATACCGGCCAGCCCATGAGCGTCTCCAGCATCACGCCTGTGGCCCAGAAGATGACCCCGAGATCGAAAGCGAAAAAGACGATCCACGTGAGCGACGCCACGGTGCGAACGCCGTCATTGTAGCGCCGGCCCAGGTACTCGGGAATCGTGTACAGGCCGGCCTTCCAGAAATACGGGACGAAGACGAAGGCCGCCAGGAGCATGGCCGGCACCGAACCCAGCCAATCGAAGTTGCCCACGGCGATTCCATAGCGGTACGCCTGCCCCGAGACCGCCACGAAGTCCATCGCGCCGATGTCCGAGACGACGATGGACATCCCGATCGCCCAGAACGGCAGGGACCGGCCGGACAGAAAGAAATCGTCGGCCGAGCGCACAAACCGTGCGAAGTACAGGCCCAGGGCCATGATGCCCACCAGGTAGGCGATGACGACCACGTAGTCAATGCCGCTGAGCACTGCCAACCACCTCTACAGTCCGCCGCACGTCAGGTCGAGGAGGCCACATCGGATAGACCGGAGTCCACCGGCCGGGGTCTCCAGGTAGACGGACCCTATCGTAACGTGTCCACCCTCCCGCCGCAAGAATCCACGGGTGCTGCTCTCGAATCTCAGGTTATCTGCAAACCGGCAGAAATAATTCGGCCCCACGCCCGACTGATAGTACGAATCGTACTATTGGAGCTTTCGAAATGACAACGGAAAACGACGTATCGACGCTCTCGCTGGCCATCCTGGGCCTGATCACCCAAAGCCCACTGACGGGCTATGGCATCCGCAAGGTCTTTGCAACGACACCGATGGGGCACTTCAGCAGCAGCCCCGGGGCGATCTACCCCGCTCTGAAACGCCTGGAGGAGGCCGGCTGGGTCCGTGGTGTCGCCCAGGAGGGCCGGACCCACCGGCCGCGAATGACTTACGAGATCACCACCCGTGGGCTCAAGATCTTCAAACAGTACCTGGCCCAGCCTGTCACCAGCCAGGATGTGATCTGGCGCATGGACGACCTGATGCTCCGTTTTGCCTTCATGGACCCGGTGGTCGGGCGGGAAACGACCCTGCAATTCCTGGATGCCTTCGCGTCACACATCGACGAGCATGTGGCGGGGTTGCGCCGCTATCTGGACAGCATGCGGAACATTATGCCGCCGTGCGGAAGGCTGGCGATGGAGAACGGGATCCAGGGCTACGAGATGAACGCCCAATGGGCCAGACGAGCAAGGAAAGAGTTGCAGAAGTAATGGAGATACCGGCGGGGTTTTCCGCCGGAGAGAAGGAGTGAACATGAACACCGCGCGAGTCTTCAAAACGACGCTTGGATACCTCTGGCGACTCCCGCTTTGCGCCCTGGCGTACGTAGGCGGCGCAGCGGCCGGCGGGGCCCTGATCGCGGCCCTGGGTCTGCCGCTGCCGCAACTGCCGGAACAAGCCGATGAGCGAAACATGTCTCTTTGTCTCACGATCGGCAGTCTCGTCCTGGCCCTGGGGTTGGCGCCCCTCGCGCGACGGATTCATGGACCGTACTGGGTTCGCTGGCTGACCCTGGCCGGATTGTGCTACGTCTGCCTCGGCGTGAACACGCCGATCGAAGCGGCGATCTTCACGCACCTGGGCGGCATGACGTCCATCCCGGTCTTTTCCATCGTGCCATGTCTGCTCTTGGCCGCCGTGATGACCCTGTTGTTCCGGCCGGCGGACAAAGGCGGACCATTCCTTGTGAATGTGAAGCAGTTCTTCGCCGGCCGCTCCGCCGGAGAATGGGCATGGAGAATCGGCGCCGCCATCTGTTCCTTTCCTGTGATCTACTGGATGTTCGGACTGATGATCGCGCCGATTGTCCGTCCCTACTATGAACAAGGGCAGTTCGGACTGGCGCTGCCCACTGCCGGCGTGATCATCCTCATACAATTGCTGCGGAGCGTCCTCTTTCTCGTCGCCGCGCTGCCGATCCTGATCGCGGAGGCCGGTTCGAGGCGTCACCTGGTCCTCGCTCTGGGCCTCGCCTTTTACGTGCTGGTGGGACTGTTCGGCCTGATTCAGACCTACTGGCTCGCCCCGACGCTCCTGGTCCTGCACAACCTCGAGATCTTCGCCGATTCGATGGTCTATGCTCTGGCTCTCACCCTTCTGCTGGTGCGCGGAGGGGAGGCGAAAGCGGATGAGCTCTTTGCTCGTTTCCCGCTATGCCCGGAGCAGGCGGCCGTCGAGAAATAAAGAGTGACTTTTACAAGGGAGGTAAGAAATCATGAGAACGCACAGAATCCTGCCGGCACTCGCACTGGTCCTGCTCTGCAATTCGATTGGTCTCAGGGCCGGCGAGCAGAAGCGTGCCGGCGACTCGATCCTGCACCAGACTTTCAACCTCGGCGCGCCTCGCTCCGCCCAGGCGCAGTCCTTTGAAATGGAGACCCGCGTCATCAGCTACGCCCCGGACGGCAAGCGCGTGAACACCGATGTTCTCAAACTCGGACTCAAGTGCGCGCCGGCCCGAGGAACAGGGAAAGACGGGGACGAGTACACCTGCACGAAGTTCACCCTGCAACTGGCGGGCGGTACGGAAGTCGCTGTGCCCGCACTGGCGAATTGGACATACGTTTTCAAGAACACCGCCACCGGCCTGGACGAGAAGGGCCAGGTATTCGGCATCGATCACGCCAGGTTCGAGAAGCTCGTGGACGCGAACGGACAGGCCATCCCAACGGACAAAGCGTACTACGTCTACAACGCTTTTATCGATTTCCACGGCTTCTGCAACGCCTTCGCGGAGCCGACCCAGGGGGGCAAAGGCATCCAGGACCTCACGCGCCTCGGGCAGAAAATCGTCCACGCGGCCGCCTTCACGGAGCCGCCGGTGAATCTCGGGTCCGGCATTGAGAAGGGTTCCACCTTCAAGAACGGCGAGGTCACCCTCGAATTGAAGGGGCTCAGCGTGGTGGATGGGGCCGTCTGTGCCCTTGTGGCCTTCGATTCCGGCCAGAGCTCATTCCAGATGCTCATGAAGCCCATGCCCAGCATGGAGGTCCGCGCCGTCGGCGCATCCCACTACAAAGGAGACATCCACCTGGACCTGGCGACTCGATGGGTCCGCAAGGTTACTATGGATGAGTTGGTGGTGGCCGAGAGCGCGGTGTCGAACATGCCCAACAAGTTCAACACGGTCATCGAGCGCAACACCCTGATCCGCAACCTGACCCCGCCCACGACAGAGTAGCACTCCGCCCATGCTGATCTGGTGACTGCCGGGTGGCAGCAGCAAGCGCCAGCTTGCCAATGGTCGGCCCCTCCGCCAGCGGCAAGGCCTCCGACCTTGCCGCTGCCACCCGGAACCGGCCCCATCAAGCCGGGCAGCGTGTAGCACTGCTCCCTCTGCGATCAGGGCGCCGCGGGTCTGCCGTAGACCTCCACCTCGATGTAGTGATTCTGGTCGTCGCTGCTGTTGCCGCGGCTGTAGAGACGGACGTACCGGCCCCGCGTGGCCCGGGCGTCGAACAACTCGCCGAAGTGGGTATCCACGTAATGCAGGTCCTTCCCGGTACCCAGACCGGCGGAGTTGTCCATGTCGTTATTGAAGATCGTCCGCACGTCCTGCACGAAGTCGGCATCACCGGCAACCTGGATCACCACATCGAAGTAGACCCGGGGTTGCTCATGATAGTGCCAGACCCGGATGCCATGGATCTCGTATGCGCCCTGCAGGTCGACGGTGACGTGTTGCAGGAGCGGGCCCAACTCGACGAAACTGCCGGCGACAGCCTCCTTGTCGCCGTCCGTAATCAACGCCAGTTCACCGATCACAGGTTCCTCGTCGCTGGCCGAGACCGGTTTTCCCAGGGCCACGTTCTTGGTGCCGACCGGCGCCAGGAATGCCGGCCCGGCCATTGTCTGGACGGGTTTGACACGCGCCACACGAATATCCCGGGGCGTCCCGATAAAGATCGGCCTGGGGATCTCCGTTTCAACCGGCGCCAACTGAGCCGGCTTCGATTCCCCCGCCACGGCCTTGCCAGGGCCGCTCTTCTTCACCCCGCGGACGAGGCGAAAGCCGTTGTTGTAGTGACTGGCGGAAGGCGGGGTGCCCATGCGACAACCGGAAGCGAGCCAGCCGGGCGGATTGACGAACGACCCGCCGCGGGAGATCACGTCCACCGCACCGGCCGCATCCCAGCGGGGCCGCCCATCGGTCGGGGCGCCCTCGTAGCTGGTGGCAAAGAAATCGAGGCACCATTCCCAGACGTTGCCGTGCATGTCGTAAAGTCCCCAGGCGTTGGGCTGCTTCTGCGCGACCGCGTGCGCGCGGTTGCAGGAGTTGTACTGGTACCAGCCCATGGCACTCAACTCACCCGCATACAGACCGGTCGTACCGGCCCGGCAGGCGTGCTCCCACTCGGCCTCGCTGGGCAGACGAATCTCCTGGCCGCTCTCGATCGAGAGCCAGTGACAGAAGGCCATCGCGTCGTACCAACTGATGAAGACCGCCGGATGATCGTCCGACTGGTCGGACGTCGCATGGTACCAGTCCACTCCGTCTTCGCTCTGCCAGTCTTCCTCTCCGCGCCGCAGCCAGCCGTAGCCCTCCTTTTCGCCGTCGGTCAGGTACCCTGTGGCCCTGATGAAGGCGCGAAATTGGCCCACGGTGACTTCGGTGGGGCCCATCTCAAAGTCGTAGCCGATGCGCACCGGGTGCGCGGGCTTTTCGATCTCGCCGGTACAGCCCATCAGGAACGGGCCGGCGGGAATCCGGACGAACTCAAACCGCGTGCCGTGCACCGTCAAGACCGCTCGCCCGGTCTCACCGTCGCGGGTGCAGGCGCCATGCACCGGACGGCGCACGTCCGCGCCACCGGCGGCCACGGCCGCCGGCATCTTCTCGCCCGTCTCTGTGGCAGGGACGACAATCCGGAATCCGATGTCCGGTCGACAGAAGCTCTGTATCCGGCGCTCGCGGTACGAGAAGGAGAGCTGTGGTGCCGGGCCCGCCCAGGACCCGCCGCGCAGCACATACCGCCAAGCCGCCTGTGGCACCGCCGGATCATGCATCCGGGCGCAGCCATCCATCGAAGCCTCTCGGTAATCCGGGTTCCAGACATCGAGACACCACTCCCAGGCGTTCCCCTGCATATCGTGGAGACCCCAGGCGTTGGCCGCCTTCGTGCCGACCGGGTGAGCGGCATCCGCGGCATTCTCCTTGGACCAGCTTGCTTCCCCCAGACGATCCGTCGTATCCTCCCGACATCCTGCCCGGGCGGCGTACTCCCACTCGGCTTCCGTCGGCAGACGCACACTCCGCCCGGTCCGCTCGCTCAGCCAACGGCAGAAGGCCAGCGCATCATTGCGGCTGACGGTCACCACCGGCTGGTCCTCCTGCAATACAAAGCCGGGCCGGCGCCAATCGAGACCGCGTTGATGCCCATGCACGCCAGGCAGCGGGCACGTATTGGCCCAGCCGGCCCTCTCCGCATCCGTCCGGTACCCCGTGGCCGCGACGAAGGCACGAAACTGCCGGACCGTCACCTCGGTCCGGCCCAGGTGGAAATCGTAACCGATGCGGACCTCGTGGACGGGCCGGGCATCGCGCGGCCCTGAAGCGGAGCCCATCCGGAACCCGCCCGCCGGGATGCACACCAACTCCAGTGGCACATCCCCGACTTCCACCGTCAGCACTTGGGTACCGAACGTGCCGGCAGGGGTCGCAGAGGAAGCGGCATCCATGGTACCGGCCATAGCAAGTACGGCCGCCACGAGCCAGGATCTGCACACCCTCCGTCCATCTCGACCATTCCGTGTCCGCATCATGGCACAAACCTCCAGGTTCAGTTTCCGGGTTCCGACACCTCGCACACGAGGCGAAGACCGTTGTTGTAGTGGACCACATGCCCCAGCGGCGTCTGCATCCGAATGTAGGAGCGACAAAGCCACTCGGGATTATAGAACGAACCTCCGCGCGTGATGCCACGTGGATCCACAGCCGCAGTATCGCACCAGGCGGAACCGTCGCTCGGCGCACCGGCGCCGTCGCGGTGATATAAATCCTGGACCCACTCCCATGCGTTGCCCTGCATGTCGTAGAGCCCCCAGGCGTTGGGTTTCTTCCGGGCTACCGGCTGGGTCCGCCCCCCGCTGTTCCACGCGTACCAGCCCACCTCGCCGAGACAGCCCGCGTGGTCACCTGTCGTGCCGGCCCGGCAGGCGTACTCCCATTCGGCCTCGCTGGGCAGGCGCATGCGGCGTCCGGTCTTCTGGCTGAGCCACTGACAGAACGCCACCGCATCATACCAGCCGAGGCAAACAACAGGCTCGCGGTCGGTCGGCATATGGCCGGGGCACCGCCAGTCAATGAGCGGCTCGAAGTGCCAATCCTTCTCACCTGTCACGAACGCCCAACCTTGTTTCTCCGCATCCGTGAGGTAGCCGGTCTGCTCGACGAACAAGCGGAATTGCTCCACGGTAACTTCCGTGACGCCCATATAATAGGCATGATCGATGGTCACCTCGCGGGCTGGCATCTCGTAGGTCCAGTTGTATTCGTCCACGTAGTGGTGTGGACTTCCCATCATGAAACGGCCGGGACAGATGCGCACGAAGTCAAACGTCGTGCCGTCGACATGCAGAGCCAGCACCGCAGGGAGATCGGGCACGGATCGGGCCGCCGGTCGACGCCGCTTCCGTACGGATGTGCCCGGTGCGGCGGTCCGGCCGGACCGGACGACACGGAAGCCCGTGTCCGTCGCGCGGAGGGCTTGTTGAGCGGGGCCTCGAAATGAAGGCCGGCAGGAGGTCGGGGGCGAGCACCAGGAGCCGCCGCGCAACACCCGCCGGAGGGCGGCGTCGGCAGGGACATCGGACGTGAAATTCGCGCTGCCATCGGCGGGCGCCTGGGCATAGTCCCAATGGTAAAGATCCGCGCACCATTCGGCGGCATTGCCGAGCATGTCATACAGACCCCAGGCACTTGGTGCTCTCTGTGCGACAGGATGAGGATGTTCGCCCCGGGCAGCGTCCAGCCAGGCGGCCTGCCCGAGTGCGGCCCCGGCATCGCCTGGTGTGCCGGCGCAACAGGCGTACTCCCATTCGGCCTCCGTGGGCAGGCGAATCGGTTGACCGCTCCGGGCCGAAAGCCACGCGCAGAAGGCGGCAGCATCGAGGTAGCAGAGACAGACCACGGGGTGATCGTCCGACGACTCGAAACCGGGACAGCGCCAGTTGCACCGGCGGGCCCGCTTCATGTTGCCGGGCGAGGGCGTGTGCCAGGCAGCACCCTCGCGCTCGGCGACGGTGGTATATCCCGTCGCTTCGACAAAGGCGCGGAACTGCCGGACGGTCACTTCGGTTTTGCCCATGTAGAAATCGTCGGCCAGGAAAACCTCATGAACGGGCCTCTCGTCGCGATCCCCACGGGACGAGCCCATCAGGAACCGGCCCGCCGGAATCCGCACCAGCTCCAGCGGCACAGCGCCGGCTTGCACCGTCTGTACCTCGTTGTTGGGCGCGCCGGCCAGGGTCGCGGAAAAGACGGTTTCAGCAACGCTCGCCAGAGCAAACACGGCGGCCATTCGCCGGAATCTGCGCGCATTTCGTCCGCACTTCATGATTTGATTCTCCGCACTTCATTTATCCGAAGGCCGGCCGTAGACCTCGACCTCGATGTAGTGGTTGAGGTCGTCGTGGGTGTTGCCGTCGGTGAACAGCCGTACGTACCGGCCCTGGGCGCCTTTGCCGTCGATCAGCTTGCCTTCGTAGGTCTCGACGTAGGACAGGTCCGTGCCCGCGCCCAGACCCAGTGAGTTGTCGGCGTCATTATTGAAGATGGTTCGGACGCCGGTCTTGAAGGCCGGATCCTGTGCCACCTGTACGAGCACGTCCACGTACGCGCGCTGCCAGCGATGGTAGTGCCACACCACCACGGCGTAGACCTCGCATTGCTCCTGCAGATCGAGGGTGATGGACTGCGGACCCGGACTCAGTTCCACAAAACTGCCTTCCAGCGCCTCCTTGTCGCCATCGGTGATGGCGTCGAGGCTGCCGATCACCGGCTCCGGATCGCTCGAGGAGACCGGCTTGCCGAGAGCCACGTTCATCGTGCCGATCGGCGCCAGGAACGGCGGTCGCGCGGCCCCGCGCGGCCGTTCGAGGTTGGGCAATCGAAAATCCCGGGACGTCCCGGTAAACGTCGGTTTGGGCAGACGAATCTCCAGCGGCGCCAGGCGCAGGCCGCTCGTGGGCGCCGGCGTTCCGATGGCGGTCGGCGCATCGCTGGGAGTGCCGATGGGCCGCTGCCGGGTGTCCGTAGTCCCGGCCCACGCGGGCACATTGAGGTCATACACGGTGGCCGGGCCGGACGATGGATAGCTCATGACCCAGTCCTCCCGGGCCAGCACACTGCCCCCGCCATCTTCATACTCGACCCGGGCGGCAACGACGCGTCTTGTCCGCGGTTCAGCCATCAAGGCGATCTTCAACCGGTTGACAACCCGGTTGCTGATCCGCAGGCCCGGCTCGGACTTCTCATACTCGAAAGCCAGCACGGTCTGGCCCTCACGCTGCGCCGTCGAACGCGTCACCTTATCCCGGGACGCGAAGGCCGCAAACGTGCTCACGAGGTTCTCCGTGACGTTGACGCCAGCGCCGGAAAGCTCGCCGATCTGCAAGGTCTGGACACGGGGGTTGTACACCAGCTTCCTGGCGCCCACCCCGTACTCCCAGCCCACCACACTGCTGTCGTCCATTACGGCGAAGGCCTTCTGCGCGGCGAAGTCGTACCAGTGCCGCTCCGTGCGGACGTCCGGGCCCTGGCAACGACTGACGACGGCATAGAGCCAGGGCATTCTCTGGGTGGCCAGCCGGACTTGCTGAAAGCTCGTCGGACCCCGGCCGAGAAGGCTCCAAGCTCCGAGCGTCCCCGCGATCAAAACCGCCGCCGCAATGGCCAACCGGCCCAACGGAAGATGCGAAACGGTAGACGGAGGACGATCCCGGCGCACGGCCTTCTGCCCTCTGTCTTCCGTCGTCTGTCTTCCGACCCCTGCCCGCTCGAAGGCCTGCAGCATCTGCCGGCGGAGCTGGTCGCGGTGGACCGAGTTCGGCTCGGCGTCGATTCTCAGGCCGGCAACCATCTTCCGGAATTCACTCTCGTTCTCGGACATCTACTCTTCTCCACGTAGCATGGGCGTCCCGCCCACGAGAACACGGGCAGGATGCCCGTGCTACTCTTCGCCCCGCAGAACTTCCTGGAGTCGGCGGAGCGTTCGGTGCAGCGTCACGCGGATCGTGGCCGGCCGGGCATCCACGACCCGCCCAATCTCGTCGTAATCCATATTCTCAAAGAACCGCAGCGTCAGGATCGTCTGGTGCTCCGGCTTGAGCTCCTGAATCGCCGCGTACAGCGTCGGCCAGTCCAGGCTGGACCAGGCCGCCGGATCGTCGATAGCTTCTGCGTCAGCCTGCCGGTGACCCAGGGCGTTGCTCAAGAGCCGCTTGCGCCGCATGGTCTTACGGATATGGGCGTTGGCCTGGTTGGCCGCGATCGTGTAGATCCAACTGCGGAAATCCTGCTCGGTATTGCCCTTGAATTCCCGCATCGTGCGGGCCACCGTCAAGAATACCGATGATGTCACATCCTCGGCCGTGGTCTTATTGAACAGCCGGTGCACGCAGAAGCGGAAGATCCGGTCATAGTACAATTCGTAGAGTCTTCCCAGCGCCCCGGCCTGGGTCTTGGCCAGAACCACCAAATCGTCATAAGCCCTTTGCTCAACAGGTTTTGCCATAATCGCGACCATTGCAGAGTTTCAATTGCGCACGGTCGCACCATGTTACACCTCGAGGCCCCAAAATCCTACAGAAACCCTGGCCAAGCGGCGGTACGGGTGCGGCCGGCATGCTGTGGCGAATTCACGCCCTCCTCGTAGGTCGTACCACATCCCCATCCCGCCGTAGGGCGTGCGGCTTGGCAACGAATAATTGCTGATTCTATATGTGACCCTGCGGGTCCCTGATCGTAGGCGAGCCCTCGCGGCCAGCGCGGTCTTGAGCCCGGCAACAACGTTGATCGTTCCCAAGCGTATCAGGAGAAAGAATCCGCCTCTCGGCGGTGATGCTCGCGGAGTGCCGATCGTGCTGTCGCTGCCGGGCGCGGCATTCTACCTGATTCAAGCTACCGGCTGCCCGCCTTCGCCACGGGCAGGAAGTTCTCCATCACCCAGTACTGGTACTCCTCCCGGGCCACGCTGAAGCTGATCGCGTCGCCTTTCGGCGACCATTCCGGCCACCAGGCGAAGACCGTCTCACCGAGCTCGGAGATGTCGGCCATGACAAACGGCTTGCCTCCGTCGGTCGGGACGCACCAGATCTTCTCGTCACCGGGCGTGAAAACGATATGGCGCAAATCTGGAGACAAAGAGAAGACTCTCATATTCAGTTTCCCGTTCTTCACGCGGTAGAGCTCTCTCGTTTCCTTACCGTCGACGCTGGTCGCTATGATCGTGCCACAGTTGCGACCCTTCAGATGGGCATAAGCGACCGAGCCGCCCTCCGGGACAAAGACCGGACGGTTGAAGATATCTTCCTTTTCCGTGGGAGAGGCGATCTGTCGCGGCTTTCCGTCTTCGATGCTCGCGACATGTACACCGCGGTTTTGGCCGTAGGCGACGGCCCTGCCGTCCGGCGACCACGTGAGACTGTTTGCCCGGCCGTCCAGCGGCGTCAGCAGCCTTGCGTCACCGGTCTCAACCGTGATGAGAAACACCCCGCTTCTCTTCTGGTTGTCTGTCCCCGAGCAAGCGATCAGCTTCCCGTCCGGCGACCAGGACATTCCGGATGCCATGTCTTCCAGACCGGCCACCGGCACGTCTCGTATCTTCTCACCATTGCCGGCGGACAGGAAGATGAACCCGCCCTTTTGCCACAGGGCGACCTGTTGTCCGTCGGGTGACCAGCAGTGCTGGTTACCTCCCAGCATCAGCTGGCGCGGCGGTCCGCTGGCTTTGGCGGTGCGCGGGTCCACGGGCAACGTGAACGTTCCACCCAGGTTGAACCCGGTCACATAGGCCAACTGTCCGTTGCGCGACCAGTTGAAGAACTGCATCGCTTCCACGTTCGGCATGACTGGTGAAGGCGGACCGATAAACCGGTCGCCCTCGACCCGCAGGGCCCACAAGTCGTTGTGCTGCCGGTCGATTCCCGTCTGAGTTCCCACGAAGACCAGATGGGTTCCGTCGGGAGACCACAGGGGTTTGCTGATGGCGCCCGGAAAGTCAGCGTACGCGGCCTGACTGGTCCCATCGACTTTCACCAGATGCAGAATCGACCGGTTCCCCTCTTTCGTGACATAGCTGAGCGACCCTGCGTTCGGCGCGAAGCGAGGCGAAGCCCCCTCCTTGGCCATGACGATCTGGTCCTTGGTTTCCAGATGGACCATGACCGCTGCGCCGAGCCCCCCTTGGGACAGTCTCTCGCCCAGGATCAGTCTCCCATCAGATGACCAGTCCTCGGGCCAGAGGGGTTCTTCCATTAGAATTCGCGTCGTCCCCGTCTGGAACGAAAGAGCGAGAAGGGAAGAGGGCTGGCGGTCTGCCTCCGTTGGCGAGTTCCCGCGGCGACTCAGATAGGCGATTTCACTTCCGTCGGCGGACCAAACGACGGGCGTGCCCCAAAAGCAGTTGTCAGAGAGTTTCCGCTGCTGCCCGGTCGAGGTGTCGACGACAACCAGCTCAGAATTTGTCGTGGCGCCGGCGAAGTGTCTCCCGTCCGGGGAGAGCGCTGCCCCATCGTAGCTCCACGGGAGCTTCGCCTTGTTGACGCCGGGCAGTTGAGAGATCGTGCTGCACCGTTTGATCAACTGGCTGGCGCCATAGCTCAACGGCAGCAGAACAATCACCGCGATGACGACCGCAACGGCTACTCGCCAGTGGGAGAAGCTTGCGCCGGAGGGGGCAAACCACCTTCGCAGAACCGGCCCTCGCGTCTGGGCCTCTTTGAGGACTACGTCCTTCCGCAGCCTGTTCATCAGGTCACTCGGCACCGGCGGTTTCGGCGCCGCCCGGAGGTATCGTTCGATTCTTCCCTTGGTATTCATGTCATTTCTCCATTGGGGATGGGAATGGTTCGTGTTCCATTCGGCTCGTTCTCTTCGACACCGAGCCTTGCTCTGAGGACTCTCAAGACCTCGCGAAGTCTGTACTTGACGGTGCTCGTGGCCACATCCAGGACTTTGGCTGTCTGGCGGAGGGACAGATGCTCATAATAGTGCAGGTGCACCACGTGTTTGGTGTCGTCATCGAGTTGGTCCACGGCTTCGTACAGACGCTGGGCCATCTGGCGCTCGACAACGGTCGCGAATGAGTCGGGGCCTTTGTCGATACACTCGTCCCACCAGCGGTCGGGGTAGTTCCGTGTCGCCCCGGGCCCTTTGCGCCGCCAATCGATGTAGGCGTTGTGGGCGATCCTGTGGAGCCATGTCGAGAATTCGCTGCGACCCGCAAACTTGTGCAGTGAGGACCAAGCGTTGAGGAACGTCTGCTGCGTCAAGTCTTCGGCATCCTGCCGGTTGCCGCAAAGACGTCTCAGATAGGCGAAGATGTCCGCATGGTGGATCTCCAGCAGTTCGCATGCGGCGTTCTTGTCGCCGCTCCTGGCGCGTCTGCACAGGCTCTTCGTTCGGCTGTCCATGAGTGCTCCTGCCACCAAATCGCGTTTACCCTGTCCGGCCGGCTACAAGTTTAGACGAAGAACACCCCTGGGGTGGACAGGGTATTGTCGGCTCCCTGCTGAGAAACGCATTCGCAGCCCACGGCGCCAGAGCCGCAAATCACGACCGGGGGGAGAACCGGGGTCACAGAGTTTCCGGGGTCAGCTAGCATGAAAGGCAGAACCTCCTCGGTGCTACAATAGCAGCGACAGAGGTTCATCAGATAAGGAGGTTCTGCCATGTACTATGCAGGG
>JALORE010000103.1 GCA_025459125.1 Planctomycetota bacterium
CGGGCGGCACGGACCCCAGGGGCTGGAAGTTGGACTTCGGGCCGCCGACGGAAGCCTCGGCCGACGGGCCGGCCTCTCCCATCGTGAAGACCACCACGTTATTCGCATCGTCGGCCGTGGCGGAGACGCCGGACTTCAGCGCGACGTCGCGGGCGTCCGCCGTGAAGGCGAGCTCACCCGCTTTGAATTTGTCCACCGCTTCCGACGTCTCGAAGAAGATCAATCCCGTAGTAGGAGGCCACGATCGCGGCGCCCTTGCCGATGGTAGGAAACACCGCATACCCGGCGGCCGTATCGAAGAGCGTCTTCAGGCCGGGGTCGGTACTCTGGGCCGTCTGGATCGCGGTCTGGACCTCGGTCTTCAGATCCTCCCGGGCCGCCTCCCGGGACAGAATAGGCAGATTGCCGAATCACGACAGGAAAGAGACCCACCATCCCCGGAAGGAGAGAAGCTACGGTTCCGCCGGGATCGGAAGTCACGGCTGGTCTTCCAGTGTAGCCTCGAGCAGGCGACCCTGCCGCCGGATCGACGCCGGTTAAACGATCCAAGATACGGCGAACCAAAAATGTGCCGGGGGTGGCTGAAACCAAGAAAAGAGAAGAGGCGGTTCAGGGGAAAGTCGAATCGTCCCCTCCTGTCCTCACGGCAATTCCGGACCGGACCCGGCGATTTACTCCGTGCGGAGCAGCTCAGGGAGGCCCTGCGTGCCCGGAATACTCCTTGAAGAACCGGGCACAAGCGGACAGCCTACGGCTGGACTCGGTCTGGTCGTGCCCGTTCTGCGGGCGGTGCACAATATCTCCGCTCTTCGGGGTCTCGTGTCACCTCGGTCGCCTTTCCCACCTCCTCAGCGCTGTCGGGGTGGAACAACGATTCGAGCCATGGTGCCAGGGGCGACAGTCTTCAATCAGAAACCCCGCGCGCCAGCCTGACGCCAGTCCACCGAGCCTTCCCGAGTCTGGAGGTTGTCAACGCAGACGCTTTGCCACTTCGTCGTAGATCAGTTGCATGGCGTGTTTGAGGGGGGCGGGAAGGTAGGTGCCGGCGGCCATTTTGTGGCCGCCGCCGCCGAACTGGCGGGCGATCTCGTTGACGTCCACAGCCTCTCCGCCGCGTCGGGCGTTGGGCCGGCTGCGGAGCGAGCAGCGGATACGGCCATCCTTCAATTCGGCAAACAGTGCGGCCACGCTCACCGAGCCGATCCGCTGGCACTCGTTGATCAGGTTCTCGGTGTCCCGGTGGGCAGCTCCGGTCCGCTCGAAGTCCGCCTGGCGCAGGTATTGCGAGGCGTAGCGGCCGTCGAAGTGCAGCTCGATCGTGTTCAGCAGCGCCACCAGCAGCCGGAACCGCGCGAAAGAGAAGTCCTGGTACAGCTTCTGATACAGGCCGTTGGGGTCGACGCCCTGCTCGATCAGCTCGGCGCAGGCGCGGAAGACCCGGGCGTCGGCATTGCGCAGGTGGAACCAGCCGGTGTCGGTCGCGATCGCGACGAAGAGTCCCTCGGACGCCGGCCTCGGGATCGGCCAGCCGGCCGCGCGGAGAAAGTCGAAGAGTACGAGCCCCGCGGCCGCGGCCGTCTGGTCCACGAGCTCCAACCGGCCGATCCGGTCGGAGGTGACGTGATGATCGATCACCAGAATCGGCCTATCCCCCTGCCGGAGGAAGTCTTCGAGACCCGGCAGCTGATTGTAGCTGCTCGTATCGACAATCAGGACGAGATCGATCGGGCCGAACCGGCCGGCGGCCAGGTCGGCGCCCTGCACGTCCGAGCCGAGTACCGGGACCTTCTCTCCGAACAGGAACGCGTACCAGTCCGGCAGCGGCGACAGCAGCAGCGGATGCACCCTCTTGCCGAGAGCCCGCAGGACCGCCGTCGCCGCCACCACGCACCCGCACGCATCGCCGTCCGGCCGTGTGTGCGTTGTCACCAGAATATTCCGCGCGTTCCCCAGCAACGCGACCGCCTGCCGATACACGTCCTGCTCCATGCCCATGCCTTCCCAGTTTCCAAGAAACGACGGCCTGACTATTCCCACGGATTTACGGGCGCCCCCCTCCCGGCAGCGGATTATAGCAACTATCACAAATTCTGCCCAGCGGTTCCGTTTTTCGCCTTGACGGCCCGGTGGGGCTCCCGTAGGGTACGAGTCGGCTCTCTGGGAGACTGGCCGATGCCGCTATGGCACAACATCGCCGAGCTGTTGGACTACTACATCCCGCCCCCGCCCCGCATCTACTGGATCGACATCAACCGCGAGTGCAATCTCCGCTGCCTCATGTGTCCGCAGGCACGCGGCCTGGTACCCCGGCCGGCGAAGATGCCCCTCGAGCTGTTCCGGGCCATCATCGACGACGTGTGCGACAATCGCCCCCTGATCAAACTGTACCTCTCGGGCGAACCCCTGCTCCACGAAAACCTCCCGGCGATGATCGACTACGTCGGCAGCCGCGGCTGCCAATCCATGATCCACACGAACGCGGTCGGCCTGACGCCGGAGTTGGCGGAGATGATCCTGGCATCACCGCTCACCTTTCTCTCCTTCTCGTTCGAGGGCGTCACGTCCGAGATTTACGAACAACTGCGCCCGCCCGCGAAATTCGAGCCGGTGCGCGCCAACATCCTGCACTACCTGGACCGGCGCCGCCAGCGCGGCAGCGGGCCGCACACCTCCATCGATGTCATCCGCATGCGGGAGACCGAGGCTCTGCTGCGACCGTTCATCGAGGAATGGATAGCCGCCGGCGTGGACGACGTGCACGTGGCGCCGTACATGACGTGGCACGGCCTGGTGGCGGATCGGCGTGTGGATGCCCCGCCCGCCGTGCCCGGGTTCCAGCCTTGCGAGGCCCCTTTTCGTCACGGCTGCATCCTCTCCGATGGAACGGTCGTCCCCTGCTGCCTCGACGTCAACGGCTGCCTGCCGCTGGGCACGGTCGCCCAACGCCGCTTCACCACGATCTGGTCGAGCAACGCCTACCGGCACCTGCGCCTGCAGATGCTGACCGGCATGCTCTCGCCGGACAGCATCTGCGCCTGCTGCGACAACATCATCCGCCCCGGGTAGACAGGTCCGCAGGAATCCACCGATATCGTGACTGCGTTCCTGCCTCATCTCAGAGGGTGTGTGAGAAGCCCACCAGAACCCGCAGGGGTGGGTGGCGATGCCACCCGAAATGTCTTGCGACTTCGCACGCCCTGCCCCCTGGCGCGGGGCTCTCGACGGCGCGGTCCGAGGGGTGGTAGAATGGATGCCATGGCCATTGAAGGGTGTGAACGATGAGCGGTGGACTTCGCAGGATCGAGGCCGCGGTCGTAGGGCCGATCGCCGCACGGCTGGCGCCCTACGTCTCGGCGAACGTCGTCTCCATCCTGTCCCTGCTGGCGGCGCTCGGTGCGGGCGCGGCCTTCTGGCTGAGCCGGCCGGCCACCGGGGCCCTCCTGATCCTGGCCAACGGCTTCCTGGACATGCTCGACGGCTGCGTCGCCCGGGCCCGCGGCACCACGGGGCCATTCGGCTCGTTTGTCGACAAGATCATCGATAAGTACGCGGACCTGATCTTTCTGCTCGGCCTGCTGCTGGGCGACCTGGCCCACCCCGTGCCGGCCATCGTGTCCATGGTGGGCATCCCGCTGGCCACGTACATCAACGCGGCGGCCGAGAGCCTGACCAAAGGCGAGGTCAAGTTCCAGGAGAGGCTGTCCCTGCGTTTCCTGCGCCTCATCTTCCTGGTCCTCGGCGGCCTGTCGCACCGGACACAACCGGCCGTATGGCTCGTGGCCGCGACCGTCGTCTACGCGGTTGCCTCGCGCATGGTCATGAGCCTCGTCTTCTTGCGCCGGCGGACACGCCTCCCGCAGCCGTCAGGAGCGAGTGATGATCTCTTCGTAGGTCGTGCGTCCTCGCACGACGTCTGAGGGGAGCGGGGACACCCGCCCTTCGGAGACAACATCGGCCGCGGCGCGGATCGAGAGGCGATCCCCGGCGCGGCCGATGAGGGTCTGCGGAGGGCCGTGTCTATCCCTTGGCTTTCTCCTCGATACGGGCTTTGACGATCTTCAACTCTTCCTTGGTCCGGCCCTGGGGGGTACCGGCGGTCTCGAGCTTCTTGACCGTGTCCTGGCCCTCGATGACCTCGCCGAAGATGGTGTGCTTGTCGTTCAGTCCGGGGGTCGGCACGAAGGTGATGAAGAACTGGCTGCCGTCGGTATTGGGAGTCGAGCGGTTGGCCATGCCCAGCAGGAACGGGCGGTCGTACCGGACGCTCGGGCTGAACTCGCCGTCATAGAGGTAGCCGGGGCCGCCGCTGCCGGTGCCTAGCGGGTCACCGCCCTGGGCCATGAAGCCCGGAATCACCCGGTGGAACAGGGTGCCGTCATAGAAGCCCTTGTTCGTGAGAACGATCGTGCTGGTGACGTGCATGGGAGCCACGTCGGGCATCAGCTTGATCCGGATGTTGCCCTTGTTGGTCTCCAGGACCCAGAAGTAGTCCTTCTTCGGGTCAAATTTCATGAGCTCGGGCTTGGTCAGTTTCAGTTTCCATTCATTCTCTTTTCCAAGTCGTTCCATCGCTTGCGCCTGTAATTGCTGCTGTTGGGACTGGAGTCGGGCCATCAGCTTCTGCTGAAAGGCCGTCATGAGTTCCTTCGTCTGGCCCTCCGTGAAGGGGGAGGGCTTGCTCGCCAGGGCATCCCGGATGCCGCGGATGAGCAGATCCACGTTCACCTCGACCCCCTGCTGTTTGAAGCCGCCGATGATCTGGGTGCCGATGATGTAACTGACCTTGTCCATGTCGGTCTTGAAGTCGTTGGCATCCGCGGCCGCGGCCGCCCGGGCCCACCCGGGCACGAGCACCGCCAGCACGAGGCTGACCCACAACACAATCGGAACCTGCCGGTCGGCAATCATCATCAATACCTCCTAATAGGGTCCTTTTCGCATCAGACAAACAAGTGGTGCAGCATACCGGCATTCTCCGGCGAGTTCAACGTCAAAAATGAGGAACCGCACGGCAGCACGGCAGGATGGAACGGGCCTGCGGCGGCGAGCCCCCGGAGACCACGCCAGGCAGTATCTTCGTTCACGCTGCCGGGCCTCTCCCGGCACTGGTCGGATGCCGGACCGGAGGTATAATAGACGCGGATGATCCGTCCCGCCGGGCGGAGACCGGCTTTCTGTGGTTCTGAGCTTAGGAGGTCAATTACGATGCGACACCTGTCCCTGCCGTTGCTGCTGCTCGTGCTGAGCGCGTCGAGTTCGTCCCCGGCCGTATCCGGCCCGATCGCCCTGCACCCCGAAAACCCGCATTACTTTCTCTGGCAGGGTCAACCCACGATCCTGGTCACCTCCGGCGAGCACTACGGCGCCGTGCTGAACCGTGCTTTCGACTATCGACGGTACCTGGCGACGCTGCAATCTCACGGCTTCAATCTCACGCGCACGTTCAGCGGGGTCTACTGTGAGGCGCCCGGCGCGTTCAAGATCGCGCGGAACACCCTCGCGCCGGCACCGGGCGATCTGCGGTGCCCCTGGGCCCGCAGCCAGACGCCCGGCTATGCCAACGGCGACAACAAGTTCGACCTGACTCAGTGGGACCCGGCGTACTTCCAGCGGCTGACGGACTTCGTGGCCGAAGCGGGCAGACGGGGCATCGTCGTCGAGTTGGTCCTGTTCTGCCCGTTCTACGAGGACTCGATGTGGGAGCTGAGCCCGATGAACGCCCGCAACAACGTCAACGGGGTCGGCACGATGCCGCGTACGGAGGTCTATACCCTTCAGCACCGTGACCTGTTGGCCGTCCAAGACTCCATGGTGCGCCGGATCGTCGCAGCCCTGAAGGACTGCGACCATCTCTATTACGAGATCTGCAACGAGCCCTACTTCGGCGGTGTGACGGAGGAATGGCAGAATCATATCGCGCAGACCATCGTCGCGGCGGAGTCGGATTTCCCGAAGAAGCACCTGATCGCCCAGAACATCGCCAATAAGGCCAGGAAGATCGAAAGGCCCAATCCGCTCGTCTCCATTTTCAACTTCCACTATGCCAAGCCGCCTATCGCTGTCGCCCAGAACTACCATCTCAACAAGGTGATCGGCGATGATGAGACCGGGTTCGCGGGCCAGGAGCGTGTCCGGCCGTATCGGATCGATGCCTGGGACTTCATCGTGGCCGGCGGCGCGGTTTACAGCAACCTCGATTACTCCTTCACCGTCGGGCACGAGCAGGGCGATGCCGCCATCGACGCGCCCGGCGGCGGCGGGCCCCAGTTGCGCGGGCAACTGGAGATCCTCATGAACTTCATCCGCGGCTTTGACTTCCTCGGTATGAAGCCGGACGACACGGTCGTCAAGAGCACGCCGCCCCAGGGCACGACGGTGCGGGTGCTCTGCCGGACCGGCCAGGCGTACGCCCTGTATGTCAATGGCACTGGTCTGGCCGAGTTGACCCTCCTTCTGCCGGCCGGCACGTACCAGGCCGAATGGGTCGATACGAAGACCGGCCAGGTTGCCGGGGCCGAGGCCTTCCGACATCCCGGGGGCCCACGCCCCTTCCCAGTGCCCGCGTACGTCGATGATATCGCTTTGAGGATTTGCACGACCGAAAGGGAGCGGCTATAATGGTCCTTCATGCAGGCGGACAATGACATTCTGAGCTTGCTGGAAGCAACGAGTGCCCAGGCGGCCAAGGAGGCACAGCGCGCCGTGATCCTGCAGCCGGGAGCCCTGGGGGATTGCCTGCTGACGCTGCCCTTGGTGAAGCTCCTGAAAGAAGCGCTGGAGTTGGGCGGAGTCGACCTCGTCGGCCACGCCGAGTACATCGGAATCCTGCCGGAGCGAAGCTGCGTGGACGGCATACGCTCGATCGACACGGCCGAGCTGCATCGGCTCTTCACCACGCCCAACGCGTTCGATCTGGCCGACCACGATCCGCTCATCCACCTGTTTGCCGACTACGCCTGGATCATCACCTTCCTCGGCGAGCCGGGCAGCGACTTCGAGCAGAACCTCATCTTCACCGCCAATTGCAGCCGCAGTGCCGAGGTGATCACCCTGCCGCTCCAGCCGCCGGCCGACCGATATCAGCACGTAGCCGAGTTCTACAGGGAGCAAGTTGCCCGCCAAGGCAATCTGCCGTTGGAGAAGGCCCGCATTCCGGACAAGGAGATCCTGATCAAGGTGCGCGAGGTGGACCGGGACCGGGGCGTAGAGCTGCTGGAGCAGACGGGAATCGATCTGTCGCGCCGGCTCGTCGTGATCCACCCGGGCAGCGGCGGGTTGAAGAAGTGCTGGCATCTGGACAATTTCCTGGGCCTGGCGCGGGAGCTGCGCGACCGGGCGGTGGAGGTTTTGTTCCTGCTGGGACCGGCCGAGATGGAGCGCCTGCGGCCTTCCGAGAAGGTGTTGGTCCACGGGGCCGCCAAGTGCCTGGCTCATCTGGCGCTGAGCCAGGTGGTCGGCCTGCTGAGTTGTGCCGATGCCTTCGTCGGCAATGACAGCGGCGTCACGCATTTGGCCGCCGGGATGGGCGTGCGCACCACGGCGATCTTCGGACCGACGGAACCGGCCGTCTACCGTCCGCTCGGCCCGGTGGTTACGGTCTTTCGCGACCCCGCCGGCGACTTTGCCCAGAAACCGTCTCCCACCCTGCAGAGAGAGGTACTGGGCAAGCTTCTGCCTTCCCTGGGTCTGGACGATCAGAAACCGGTTCCTTGAGCGGCGGCATGCACGAACGAACCCTCGGCGAAATTGCAGCATCCATTGGCGGTCGTGTTTACGGGGACCCGCACCTGATCATCCGGGCGGCCGCGACCCTGAGCCAGGCCCGGCCCGGCGACCTCGGTTTCCTGGTCAATCCCAAGTACGAAAAGCAATTGGAGAGCACCCAAGCCAGTGCGGTAATCGTCGGGCCGGAGGTGGTCACAGATTTCGGATTGCGGATGGCGGATTGCGGATTGAAGAGGGCGTCCGACGCGAATCCGCAATCCACCAGCTCTGCCGTCGCCCTGATCGTGGCGGAAGATCCGTATTTCGCCTTCCGCCAGGCACTCGTGTTGCTGTACGGTCACCGCCGGCACAAGGAGGTCGGCATCAGTCCCCAGGCCTCCATCGCCGCCAGTGCCCAGGTCGGCAAGGACTGCCATATCCATGCTTTTGCGACCGTCGCCGACGACGCCCGGATCGGTGTCGGGTGTATCCTGTATCCGTGCGTCTACATCGGACCCGGCGTACACCTGGGCAGCGACTGCATCGTCTACCCCAACGTTACCATTCACGACGGATGCCGGATCGCAAGCCGTGTCATCCTCCACGCCAATTCCACAATCGGGGTGGACGGTTTCGGCTACGCCACCCACGAAGGGGTGCATCACAAGATCCCCCAGATCGGCGGTGTGATCGTCGAGGACGACGTCGAGATCGGCAGCTCGTGCAGCATTCAGCGCGGGACACTCGACGATACGGTGATCGGCGCGGGCAGCAAGCTGGGCGACCTGGTGACCATCGGACACGGTACGCGGATCGGTCCCCACTGCCTGCTCGTGGCGCAGGTCGGCATCGCCGGCTCGACTATGATCGGCCACCACTGCACCATCGGTGGCCAGGTCGGCGTTGTCGGCCACATCACCATCGGCAACAACGTCACCATCGGGGCGCAGGCGGGCGTCATCAACAGCATCCCCGACGGCGAGACCGTGCTGGGCGCCCCGGCCATCGACGCCGGCCAGGCCCGGCGGGCCTACACGATGCTGCCCTACCTGCCGCAGATGCGCCAGGACATCCGCGCCCTGCAGAACCAACTCGAGAAGCTGGCGGCCGAAAGGAAGGAACGCGAGCAGGGTTGATATGATCTGAGATCTGAGATTCGAGATTTGTGATCCTTGATTTCATGAATCAACCATCAACAATCTACCATCAAACATCCTCGCCGGTTGGCTTGATCGCCGGCGGGGGGCGGCTGCCGTTCATGGTGGCCGCGGGAGCGCGGCGGCTCGGCTTACAGGTGGTCTGCGTGGGACTGGCCGGTTACGTCGATGATCCCCTGGCGGGAGAAGTGGACGCGTTCTACCATGTCGGCGTCGCCCGGCCGGGCAGTTGGATTCGGAAACTGCGCAAACACGGCGTCGCGCGGGCGGTCATGGTCGGGCGCGTAACCAAGTCGCACCTGTTTACACCGTGGCGGATCGTGCAGTATGTGCCCGACTGGCGGGCGTTCCGTGTCTACTACTGGCGTCTGCGGGGCAAGAACAAGCTGACGGATACCCTGCTGTCGGCGCTGGCCGAGGAACTGGCCACCGGCGGCATTCACCTGGAGAACTCCACCATGTATTGCCAGGAACATCTGGCCGAGGCCGGCGTCATGACACGGCGTCAACCCGGGTCGCAGGTCGAGCAGGACATCGCCTTCGGCTGGCCGCTGGCCAAGAAGTTGGGCGAGCTGGACATCGGCCAGGCGGTCGCGGTTCGGGAGCGAGAGGTGATCGCCGTGGAGGCCATCGAGGGGACCGCCGAGATGATCAAGCGGGCCGGCCGGTTCTGCCGATCCGGCGGCTGGACCTTGATCAAGACCTCCAAACCCAAACAGGACATGCGGTTCGATGTGCCCTGCGTCGGGCCGGAGACGATCCGCGACCTGGCGGCCAACGGCGCCAAATGCCTCGTGATCGAGGCGCAGAAGACAATCCTCATCGACAAGCCGCAGACGCTGGACTTGGCCAACGAGCTGGGCATCGCGGTCGTGGGTGTGCAAGGCGCCGAGCCGTAGCGGCCGCCGGGGCACGTGAGCCGCATTCTCCTGCGAAGGACGCCCTCAGCGATTCGCGTACATCCTCTCGTAGTACTGCTGATAGGCGCCGGAAACGACGTTTGCCAGCCATTTCCCGCCGGCCAGGTACCAGTCGATGGTCCGGGCGATGCCTTCCTCGAAGGTGACCGAGGGTTTCCAGCCCAGCTCGCGGATGATCTTGCCGGCATCGATCGCGTACCGGCGGTCGTGGCCGGGCCGGTCTTTCACGTGACGGATGAGACTCTGGGGCTTGCCCAGGCGAGAGAGAATGATGTTGACGACCTCCAGATTCGCCTTTTCGTTGCAGCCGCCGATGTTGTAGATCTCGCCCGGGGCGGCGCGCTCCAGCACGCGCCAGATGGCCGTGCAATGGTCGTACACGTAGAGCCAGTCGCGGACCTGCATGCCATCGCCGTAGACGGGCAACTCCTTGTCATGCAGTGCGTTGTGGATCATCAGCGGGATGAGCTTCTCCGGGAACTGGTACGGCCCGTAGTTGTTCGAGCAGCGGGTGATGTTGTACTTGAGTCCCCAGGTATGGCCGAAGGCGCGGACCAGGTGGTCGGCGGCGGCTTTGCTGGCGGAATAGGGGGAATTCGGGCTCAGCAGGGTCTGTTCCGTGAATTGGCCTTCCGGTCCCAGGGCCCCGTACACCTCGTCGGTGGATACCTGCAGGAACCGGTCCACGTTCCGGTCCCGGGCCGCCTCCAGCAGGCATAACGTCCCGGTGACATTCGTCTCGATGAAAATCTTCGGTCCCGTGAGGGAACGGTCCACGTGGCTCTCGGCCGCGAAGTTCACGATCGTGTCGATGTGATGCTCGTCGATCACCCTGGCCACCAGCGCCGCGTCGCAGATGTCGCCATGGACGAACCGGTAGGGCGTATCGTGGGCCGTGACCCGCGGTACCTGGGGCACCGGAGTTCTTCCCGCACCCCGCGTCCCTGCGGCCCCGCCCCCGACCAGGTCGGCCAGGTTCTCCAGGTTGCCCGCGTACGTCAGCTTGTCGAGATTCACGACCAAGCAGTCCGGGTGTTCCGTGAGCACCATGCGGATGAAGTTGCTGCCGATGAAACCGGCGCCGCCCGTGACCAGGATGTTCTTCATAGCTCCCTCAGGAAACGCTCCAGCGGCTCCTGCCAGGGCGCGATCGGCTCGGGCAGAATCGCCTGGATCTTGCGACAATCGAAACGGCTGTTCAAGGGACGCAGCGCTGCCTCCGGATAGTCGCGGGTCCGGCAGGGCTTCAGCTCGACGTCCATGCGCAACTGATCGAACACGAAGGCCGCCAGATCATAACGGCTGACGTACCCGGCGCTGGCGAAATGAAACAGGCCCTCCGCCCGCTGCCCCAGCAGCGTGCACAAGACTTGGGCCACTTCCGCCGTGGCGGTGGGCGAGCCGACCTGGTCGTTGACGACGTTGAGCGTCCGGCTGGTCCGAGCCCGCTCCACCAGCTTGGTGATGAAATTCCGGCCGTGGGGACCGTACGTCCACTCCAGGCGGATCAGGCAGTGCGTCGAGCCGCTCTCCCGCAGCAGAAGCTCGCCGGCGAGCTTGCTCCGGCCGTATTCATTGATGGGATGAGGGCGATCCGTTTCCACATAAGGCCGGTCCAACTCGCCATCAAAGACGAAATCCGTGCTGATGTGAAGCAGCCATTTGCCCTGCGTCCGAGCCAGTTGCCCCAGCCGTCCCACCGCCTCCCCGTTCACACGCCGGGCCAGCGCGGACTGGCTCTCGGCCCCATCCACATCGGTGTAGGCGGCGCAATTGATGATCGCATCCGCCGTCTTCACCACGGGCTCCACGTGGTCCGGGTTGGTTACATCGAACGCGGGCAGATCGTAGAGGCGGACCTCGAACCCCTGTCGCCGGCAGGCGGCCGCGGTCGCGGTCGCGAGCATGCCTTTTCCTCCGAGCAGTGCCACGGTTTGCTTACCCATCCCGCCTCGTCCAATCGTAGGGGATATCGTTATCATGCGGCGGTGTGCGGAACTCGTCCGGATTCTTCGGATCGTACGCCTCGGAGACGACGTTGATGATGTAGGCTTCCGTCTCGCCGACGCCCATCCACCCGTGCTGCACGCCCGGGGGAATGCGGACCACGCCGGGGCAGTGCTCGCCCAGATACAACTCGTGCACCACGCCGCGGGTCGGCGAATCCGGCCGCGCATCGTACAAAGCGATCTTGACCGTGCCGCGCACGACGGAGAAATGATCGGTCTGCTTACGATGGAAGTGCCACGCTTTCACGACGCCCGGATACGTGGTCGTGAAGTAGACCTGGCCGAACTTCTCGAACCACGGGTCGTCCGCCCGCAGGATCTCGCCCAGCCGGCCGCGCTCGTCGGGGATCACCTTGGCGCGGCGTATGCCGAAGCCTTCGATGAGCCGGCCCGAGCTGCGGACGATCAGGCCCTCATCCATGAGAACCACTTTCAAAGGCACAAGCTGCTTGGTCATTTCGGGGGTTCCCTGACGATCAGGTCGTTGGCCCGCACGAGCGACTCGAACGTGCCGGCATCCGTCCACCAGCCCTCGAGAATGTCGCAGCCCAACTGGCCCGTGCGGATGTAGGCATTATTGACGTCGGTGATTTCCAGCTCCCCGCGTGCGGAAGGCTTCAACGTCCGGATAATATCGAAGACGGCGGCATCATAGAAATAGACCCCGATGATCGCATAGTCGCTCTTGGGCCGGGCGGGCTTCTCCTCAATCCCGAGAACCTTGCCGTCGCGAATCTCGGCCACGCCGAAGCGGTGCGGATCGGAGACCTGCTTGAGCAGCAGCCGGGCCCCCGCCCCCTGGGCCAGGAACTGCTCGGCGTGCTGCTTCAGGGGGGCCTGAAAGATATTGTCCCCGAGGATGACGGCCACCGGCTGGCCGCTGGCGAAGTTCTCCGCCAGCCCCAGGGCTTGGGCAATGCCCCCCGCCTCATCCTGGACCTTGTAGGTGAACCGGCATCGAAACTCCCGCCCGGAGCCCAGCAGGCCCACGACGTCGCCCATGTGCTCGACACCGGTCACGATGAGGATCTCCTCGATCCCCACGCCGGTGAGTTTCTCGATCGGGTAGTAGATCATGGGTTTCTGCCCGACCGGCAGCAGGTGCTTGTTGGTCACCTTGGTCAGGGGTCGCAACCGGGAGCCGGTCCCGCCGGCGAGTACAACGCCTCTGAGATTCATACGTGTCTCCCAATCAGTACGAGAATACGGCGATCTTATGGCTTGTTTCGGCCGGCGTCAACCCGGACTTGCCCGCCCTTGGCGTTTGCCGGCCTGTTTCATATGTCTTAGAAAGAGGCCTTCTGCGCCGTTGGGTGCCCAACGGTGCAAAGGTCCGGTAATCAGGGTTGGGCGCGACACGCTCCATCTGCCGTCCGGTGCCGCTCGCGGCCGAGGATCGGTGCTCCCGTGTCGCCTCCGATTCCAGGAGAGGCAGGGGATTGATATGAGTTTCCGGCGTGATGAGGACAAACAACAGGCCCGATCCGCGGAGATGAGTGGTCCATGGGGCGAATGCGAGCCACAACCCGGTGTCCCCTCTGCCGGGAACCGGCCGCGACGCCCGCGGCTATCCGATTTCGGGCTTGATGAAAGCGAGACTCCACCGCCGTGCCCAGCCCAGCCGCAGCATCGCCGAATGCCAGCCACCGGCGAGCCTGACTTCGCCGATCCGACGCCGTCACCCCAGCCCGCGTCTGAACCCTGCGGTCCCCCCCTGTTGGATCTCCTGGAGTCGCCCGAGAAACAGCAATGGCAGCCCAGACCGGGACGCCCGCGCGGGGCGATCACGCAAGCCTGCGGCGACGTGCCGGGATTGCACAACCTCATTGATCCGCCCGGCGCTGTGCCGGACGTAGCGGCAGCCGGGCACCCGAGAAACGGCCAGAACAACGACCACCGGGAAACAGGACGAGGTACTCCGATGGCCGCAGTCGGCGGCCTGGCCGCGGCCATCGTGGGTGCCATGGTGTGGGCCCTGCTGGCCGCGGCGACCAACCGTGCGCTCGGCTGGATGGTGATTGTGGTGGGCCTGCTGGCCGGCGGTACCATACGCATGCTGGGCCGGGGCACGGATCGCACGCGGGGTTGGGTCGGCGCAGCCGTGACGGCCCTGGGGTGCCTGCTGGGCCACCTGCTGAGCATCTGCACGACCATTGCCGGTCAGGAAGGCGTTTCGCCCTTATACGTGGTGACCTACCTGGGCAGCAGCCCGGGGGTGATTCCGAGCGCCATGATCGCGACCTTCCACTGCCTGGACCCGCTTTTCTGCGGGATCGCGGTCTATGCGGGCTACCGTCTCGCGCTCACGCGCCGGACAGCGGAACGAGGCAGAGAAAGCGCAGCACCGAGCCGCCGGTGTTCTTGAAGCAGTGCTCGAGGCCGCCGGGAACGAAGACCACGTCTTCCGGTCCGAGGGGATGGTCCCGGCCTTCGTAGACGACCACGCCGGCGCCCTCGAGTACGAAGACTTCGTGCTCGTGAGGATGGTGATGCAGCGGGGTGTGCCCACCGGGCTGGACCTCGAACATCCGCATGGCGAACGTCGGCGCGCCGTCCTCCTTCGAGATCAGCACGCGAATCGCCACCCCCTGTGCCCCTTCGACATTCACCGCCTTCTTGACAATATTCGCGCTGCGCGCCAGTTTCATCATGATCCACCCAACTTGCTGTTGAGGATTTCTGAGACGACCTTCGGGTTGGCCTGGCCTTTCGTCTTCTGCATGACCTGGCCCACGAGGAAGGCCCGGGCCTTCTGGCTCTTTTTGCCGCCTTCTTTGACACCGGCCACGGCGGCGGCATTCTCCGCGAGCACCTGATCGACGAGGCCCTCCAATTCGCCCGCGTCGCTCTTCTGGATCAGGTTCAACTCCTGGGCGAGAACTTCGGGCTTCTTGCCGGTCTCGACCATCGCCTGGAGGATGGTATTGCCGGCGGAAGCACTGACGGCGCCCCGGTCGATCATGGCCGCCAGCGCGGCCACGGCACCCGGCTCCAACCCCAGGCCCGGCAGATCACGGCCCCGGTCTTTGGCCAGCTTCAGGCCGACCTGCGTCAACAGGTTGCAGACCCGCTTGGGATCGCCTCCCGCTCCGACCGCCTGTTCAAAGAAGTCGGCCGTTGAACGGTCCGCGGTCAGGACGCCCGCGTCGTAGGCGCTCAGGCCGTACTGCTGCACGTAGCGCACCTGCCGCCGCACCGGTAGCTCGCACAGACGCGCTCGGATCTCGTCGATCCATTGCGGCGTCGTGACTACCGGGACGAGATCAGGATCGGGGAAATAGCGGTAGTCATGGGCCTCCTCCTTCTCCCGTTGCAGCACCGTGACTTCGTCCACATCGTTCCACCCGCGGGTGGACTTATTGCCCATCTGCATCGTGCGGCCGGTTTCGAGAAAATCATCGAGCTGCCGGCGAATCTCGTAGGCAACGCTCCGCTCCAGGGCCCGAAAGCTGTTGAGGTTCTTGACCTCGGCGATGGGCGTCTTGAACTGCTGAGCGGCGCGGTCGATGACCAGGTTGACATTCGGCTCGAACCGCATGTGGCCCTTCTGCATGTCCGCCTCGGAGACGCCGAGATAGCGCACGATCCGCTGCAGTTCGACGGCCAACGCCCGCACCTGCTCGGGACTGCTCAAGTCCGGCTCCGTGACGATTTCCAGCAGCGGCGTGCCCGCCCGGTTCAGGTCCACCTGCGAGAAGTTGCCGGCCGCGTGCACGTTCTTGCCGGCGTCTTCCTCCAGGTGCACACGCCGGATGCGAATGCTCCTGGTTGTGCCGTCCTCCAGCGGGATTTCGATATGACCGTGACTGCCCAGGGGCAGATCGTACTGGCTGATCTGGTAGTTCTTGGGCAGGTCCGGGTAGTAGTAGCTCTTGCGGTCCCACTTGGTAAACTCGGCGACCGTGCAGTCCAGGGCCATGGCCGCCAGGATCGCATGCTCAACCGCCTGCCGATTCATGACCGGCAGTGCTCCCGGCAACCCCAGGCACACGGGACACACCCGGCTGTTCGCCTCCGTCCCGAAGCGCAACGCGCAGCCGCAGAACATCTTCGTCCGCGTACAGAGCTGCACGTGAATCTCCAGGCCGACGATCACCTTGTAGGATAGATCGCTCATAGCGATTTATGATTTACGACTTTCGATTTACGATTTCCAGAATCGAAAACCAACAATCTCAGATCGATAACCTCACCTCAGGTTGCCCGGTCTTCGCCTGTGCCAATCCGTCCGGGCTTCGTGCATCCGCGCGATCCGCAGCAGCTTGGCCTCGCTGAAGGCCGGCCCCACGATCTGCAGACCGATGGGCAGGCCGGCCTCGTCGAAACCACAGGGGACGCTGATACCGGGGATGCCCGCCAGGTTGATGCCGACCGTGTAGATGTCCGCCAGGTACATCTTCAAAGGATCGTCCGTCTTCTCGCCGATCGGGAAGGCGGTGGTGGGTGCGACCGGCATCATCAGGCAGTCGCAACGCTCGAAAGCCCGGACGAAGTCGCCGCGAATGAGATTCCTCACCTTGAGGGCCTTGAGATAATACGCATCGTAGTAGCCGCTCGAAAGGGCATAGGTCCCGAGCATGATGCGCCGCTTGACCTCTTTGCCGAAGGCCTCCTCGCGCGACTTGGTATAGACTTCGATGTAGTCCTGCGCATTCGGACTGCGGTAGCCGTAGTGGACGCCGTCGTAGCGGGCCAGGTTGCTTGAGGCCTCGGCGGTCGCGATGACGTAGTAGGCCGCAATCGCATAGTCCAGGTGCGGCATGTCCACGGCCACGATCTCCGCGCCCGCGCCGCGGTAGCCTTCCACCGCCCGGCTGACGGCCGCGTGGACCGCCGGATCGGCGCCCGCGTTATAGGCCGAGGCAATCCCGATCCGCAGCCCCGTTACCGCCTCGTCGAACCCCGCCAAGTAGTCGCTCACCGGGGCCACTTGCTCATCGATGCTCGTGCTGTCGGCAGGATCGTGGCCGGCGATCACCTGCAACAGCAGGGCCGCATCCGCCACTGTGTGCGCGACCGGCCCGACCTGGTCGAGACTGGAACCGTAGGCGACCAGGCCATAGCGGGAGACGCGGCCGTAGGTCGGCTTGAGTCCGACCACGCCGCAGAAGCTCGCCGGCTGGCGAATGGAGCCGCCGGTGTCCGAGCCCAGGGCCGCGTAACACAGGTCGGCGGCGACCGCGGCCGCCGAACCGCCGCTGCTGCCGCCCGGCACCCGTGTCGGGTCCCAGGGATTGACGGTCCGGCCCAGGCCCGAATTCTCCGTGCTCGAGCCCATGGCGAACTCGTCCATGTTGGTCTTGCCGACGATCACGGCGTCGGCCTCCAGCAGCTTACGCACCACCGTCGCATTGTACGGCGCCTGGAAGCTCTGCAGGATGCGCGAGCCGCAGGTGGTGGTCCCGAACGTGGTACACAGAACGTCCTTGATGGCAACAGGCACACCGGCCAGCGGTCCCACCCGCTCTCCAGCCGCGATCCGCCGGTCTACCGCTTGCGCGGCCTCCAGAGCCTGCTCGGGAAAGACCGACAGATACGCGCCGACCGCCGGATTGAGCCGTTCGATGCGCTCCAGGATCGCCCGGGTCGCCTCCACGCTGCTGGTTTGCCCGGCGGCAATCCGGTCCCGCAGTTCCATCGCTGTCAGGTCGGCCATCGACGTGGCACCCTATTTCCTCTGCTCGCTCCGGCGGTGGCTCAGGAGCCACTCATAGAGCTTGGGGTTGTTGTAGGTCTCGGTCCAGGAGTCGTGCTGGGCTTCGGGATAGACGGTGAACTGAACGTTGCCGCCGGCCTTCTTGAGGGCCTCGACCATGTCGGTGGATGCCTGCAGCGGGACTGTCAGATCCTTGGCGCCGTGGAACACCCAGGTGGGGACGTTCTTGACCCGGCTCACCCGGTACCGGTCGCCGCCGCCGCAGATCGGGACAATGGCCGCGAACCGCTCCGGCTGCCGGCAAGCCAGGGCCCACGTTCCAAATCCGCCCATGCTCAGGCCCGTCAGGTAGACCCGGTCGGCGTCCACGGCGTACTTCGATTGGACCTCGTCGAGCAGCGCGGCCAGCGCCTCAACCTGTTCCGGCCACCAGCTATTCGCCGGACACTGCGGCGAAACGACGAGGAACGGGAACTCCCGGCCCTGATCGATCAGCTTGGGTGGGCCGTGCTTCTTGACCAGGTTGACGTCGTCGCCCCGCTCGCCGGCCCCGTGCAGGAACAGCAGCAACGGCCATTTCTGATCCTTCTTCTCGCCGTAGCCTTTCGGCAGATACAGAAGGTACTTCAGGCTGACATTCTTGGTGATCTCTTTCTGGAACATCTGTTCGCTTTGCCCCCCTTTGCCGGACTTCTCATCCGCCCTGCTCCGCCCCGCGGCGGCGCCGAGTGTCCCCAAAATCACCACCACACATACCAGCCTGACAACATTCATGCCTGTTACCTCCCACTCTCTATGCACTGTGCCACCGCCAACGCCTGCGCGTGCCGCGGGTCTAGGCGGAGCTGTCCTCGAGAATCTTGGGAACAATGAAGAACGATTCATCTCGCTGCGGCGCGTTGGCCAGGGTCTTCTCGGTCCCCAGCGAGGCGCCGACCTCGTCGGCCCGGAAGACGTTATGAATCGGCAGACAATGCGCCAGCGGTTCCACCCCCGTGGTCTCCAGTTCATTCATCTTCTCGACATACCCGAGAATCGCCCCCAATTGGCCGGTGAATTCCTCAATCTCCGCCTCGGTCAAATCGAGCCGGGCCAGCTTGGCGACCTTGCGAACCTGTTGTGCGTCGATCTTCTGCTGCATACGCCCGCCCCAAAGAAAAAGCGAGGCAAAAAACCACTGGAAGATTGGAATGATGGAATACTGGAATATTGGGTGGCGCGAGTGGCCCTAATCCCCATCATTCCATGATTCCACCCTTCCATCATTCCATTCTTTGGTGCCCCGCTGGGAAAGGACGAGGTGGAAACCTGCCCGGTCTACTCGCTGGCCTGCGGCTGCGTCTGGGCCGGCTTGTAGTTGCGTTTCAGGGGCTTTTGGATCAGGCCCAGGCGGATGGCCTTGGCCGAGACCCGAACCCGGCGGACCTTGCCGTTGACGACGGCACGGACCTTCTGGATGTTCGCCTTGAACTTCCGGCGGGTCACGCCCGTGACCTTCTTACCGACACCGCCCAGCCGCTTGGCCTTACCGCGGCGGGTGATAGCGTTGCCAAACACCGTCTTCTTGCCCGTAAACTCACATATTCTCGGCATAACCTGCTCCTGCACTGAGGCGACGACTGCGCCCTTATCGCACCTACATCCTCCCGCACCCAGCCGGGCGGGGAAACCAGTATTTTACCGCCCCACCGCCCTTTTGCAACAATTACCTGCCGCCAGCGCCGCAAAAAATGGAGAGCGTTCGAAATGCCGAAAACACCCCCGGCACTACCCCCAGAATGCGCTTGCGTCGTCCGGGGCTCGCTGGAAATACTATGCGGGACGTACGCACGGCAACGCTGGAGCGACAGTGAATTATGAACATCCTGGGGATCTCGGCCTTCTACCATGACAGTGCCGCGGCGCTGGTGCGGGACGGGAATATCGTGGCGGCGGCGCAGGAGGAGCGGTTTACCCGCATCAAACATGACAGTCGGTTTCCCACGCACGCGGTCGAGTACTGCCTGGAGGCGGCGGGGCTGACGCCGGGTAACATCGATTATGTGGTCTTCTATGAGAAGCCTTTACTCAAGTTCGAGCGGTTGCTGGAGACCTACCTGGCGTATGCGCCGCGCGGATTTCGCCAGTTTCTGACGGCCATGCCCGTCTGGCTGCGACGGAAGCTGCATCTGCCCCGGGAGATGGATGAGGCCTTGCG
>JALORE010000359.1 GCA_025459125.1 Planctomycetota bacterium
CCGGCGGGCAGCACCTTGATCGCCTGCCCACAAAGGATGAGAGCCTGTGGGTCCTGCGCTTCAAGGTCCGCCAGGAGGATTGCTGGGCCCTGTGGTCCGCGGACGATCAGGACCGTCAGGTCATCCTGGAAACGAACACACCCGCCCGGCCGATCCTGATTCAACCGGCCGGGCACGCCGGCTACCTGATGTCGTGGGGTTTCCGGGACTGGACGAGCCGCGGGAGTGAGCTGGTCCCGAATCGTCTCTCCGTGGTGGTCGGGCCGCGGCCCTGCCTGATCGGCGATGATCTTTCCGGCGTGTCGGTTGTCGAGGTTGTCTCTCGCCCGCGCTCGGCAAGTGCTGTAACGGGGGATTCTCGTTGAATGTACCGGTGGCGGATCTTCGTAGGTCATGCGTCCTCGCACGACGTCTTGGGCGAGCGGGTGACGGGGACCCCAAACGTGATGAATCGCGTTTGGGAACCCCACGCTAACCCTACGAAGAGGAGCGCGGCAAGGCCGGAGGCTTTGGTTTGCAGTGTGCCCGTCAGGGCATCGTGGAGGTTCATGTGACGCAGATGCGACGGTATGCAGGGTGGAGCTTGATTGTTCTCCTCGCGGTGGTGCTTGCGGGTACCGCGATGGCGCGAGACGGCCGATTCCAGCTGCGCGAGTTGTATCCCCGGGAGAAGATCGAGAAGGTGCTGATCCCACGCGCTGAGTGGCACCCCTGGCCGACGTGGAGCGAGCGCCAGGCGTGGGAGGGCCTGCCGGCGCCGCTGCGCCAAGATCTGATCGCCAATGGCGAGCAGTACCTGCGCTATCCGTGGCCGAGCCTGCCGGCGACGCTGTTTCTCGAGTACGCCCGCGACGGCAATCGCAGCCATTACGAGCACGAGCATTTTGCCCGCCGCAACGCGCTGACCGATCTGCTCATCGCCGAGTGCGTCGAGGGCAAAGGCCGCTTTCTGGACGATATCGTCAACGGCATCTGGGCGATCTGCGAGGAGTCGTTCTGGGGTGTGCCCGCCCACGTCGGGGCACAGAAGGCCGGGTCCGGATTGCCCGATCCGGCCGAGCCGGTCGTCGATCTGTTCGCCGCCGAGACAGGCGAGAGCCTGGCGTGGACGTGCTACCTGCTCGGCGCGCGGCTGGACCGTGTCTCGCCGATGATCCGCCAGCGGATTCGCCACGAAATCGACCGGCGCATCCTGACACCCTGCCTGGAACGGGATGACTTCGGCTGGATGGGTTTCACCGGCGGACGCGTGAACAACTGGAACCCGTGGTGCAACTCGAACTGGCTGGCCTGTACGCTGCTGATCGAGCCCGATGAAGCCCGACGGACCGCCGCAGTGGCCAAGATCGTGCGGAGCCTGGACCATTTCTTCGATGCCTACGCGGATGACGGCGGCTGCGATGAGGGGCCCGGCTATTGGGGTCGGGCGCCCGCCTCGTTGTTCGACTGTCTGGAGCTGCTCCACAGCGCCACGAAAGGGGCGATCGACGTTTACGCGCAGCCGCTGGCCCGGGAGATGGGCCGGTACATCCATCGCGTCCATATCGCGGATGACTACTTCGTGAACTTCGCCGATGCCTCGGCTTTGGTGCACCCGCCGGGCGAGCTGGTCTACCGTTACGGCCGGAGGATTGGCGACGCTCAGCTCGCCTCGTTCGGCGCGTATGCCTACGCCAGAAGTCTGGGCGAGGGCGGTGGTTTCCTAGGCAAAGGCGGCTACACCGTCGGCCGGTATCTGGCGGAGGTCTTCCACGATGGCGAAGTGCGAACCGCTCCGGCTCAGCCGCCGCTGGTGCGGGATGCCTGGCTGGACGGCATCCAGGTGATGACCGCCCGCTGCACGGCCGGGACGACGAACTGCTATTTCGTGGCGGCCAAGGGTGGGCATAACGCCGAGAGCCACAACCACAACGACGTCGGCAACTTCCTCGTCTACGTGGATGGCCGGCCCGTTCTGATCGACGTCGGCGTCGAGACGTACAGCCGCAAGACGTTCAGCTCGCAGCGCTATGATATCTGGACGATGCAGTCGGCGTATCACAACCTGCCGACCATCGACGGCGTGCCGCAGAGTCCCGGCCGGGCCTTCGCCGCCCGCGCGGTCCGCTACGAGGCCGGTGACGAGCACGCCCAGCTTCAGCTCGACCTCGCCGGTGCGTATCCGAAGCAGGCCAACGTCAAATCCTGGGTGCGCACGATCCGCCTCGAACGCGGCCGGCACATCGCCATCACCGAGGATTACGCCCTCGACCAGCCCGCTCAGGAGATCACGCTGACGCTGATGACTCCCTGCAAGGTCGCCGTGCAGAAGGATGGGCAGCTGCGGCTGGAAACGGCCGACGGGCCCGAACCTCGCCCGACCGTACAAGTACTGTATGACGGGGCCAAGCTTAAGCCCGTCCTGGAGACGATCGCGGTCCATGACGGTCGGCTCCGCACGGTCTGGCCCGAGCAGCTTACCCGGATTCTGTTGAAGGCCGAAAGACCCGCCGTGCAGGATACCTGGACCGTGAGAATTGCACGAAAAACGAAGGACTGAGATCAACAGCAACAATCGAAAATCGCAGCATGCAGCCATTTACACTCTTGATCAAACCCTCCGGTTCCGACTGCAACGTCGATTGCACGTACTGTTTCTACAAGTGCCGCGCGCCGGAGGTCGGCCAGGGCCGCCAGCGCATGAGTGAGGAAGTCCTCGAACGGCTCGTCAAAGACTACCTGGGCCTGCGCTTTCAATTGTCGGGTTTTGCCTGGCAGGGGGGCGAGCCGACCCTGATGGGCCTGGACTTCTACCAGAAAGCGGTCGAGTTGCAGAAGAAGTACGGCGTCGCCGGCCAGGAGGTGGGCAACTCGCTCCAGACCAATGCCCTGCTGGTGAACAATGCCGAGTGGGGCCGCTTCCTGCACGAGAACAAGTTCCTCCTCGGCATCAGTATCGACGGTCCGAAGGAGCTGCACGATCATTACCGGCTCGACCTCGGCGGCCACGGCACGTGGGACCGCGTCCTGCGGGCCATCGACTGCTGCCGGGAGCACCAGGTCGAGTTCAACACGCTCACGCTCGTCAATCGTCTCACCGCCGATCATCCGGACGAGGTCTTCGATTTCCTCATCGGGCTGGGCGAGCGCTACCTGCAGTTCATCCCCTGCGTGGAAGTGGACCCGCGGACGGGCCAAATCGCGGACTTCTCCGTCACGCCGCAGCAGTATGGAGACTTCCAATGTCGCATTTTTGACCGCTGGCTGCAATTCGGCCCCCAGCGGCTCAGCGTGCGCGACTTCGACTCCGTCCTGAGTCACTGCATCAGCGGCCACCATTCGATCTGCACCTTCGACCGGCAGTGCAGCCAGTACATCGTCGTCGAGCACACGGGCGACGTCTTCCCGTGCGACTTCTTTGTCGAGCCGAAGTGGCGCCTGGGCAACATCCTCCAGACGCCGATCGAGCAACTGGCGGTCTGCGCGCAAAAGAAGACCTTCGCCCGCAAGAAACAGAACCTGGCGAACAAGTGCCTCGTCTGCCGGCACCTGGCGGTCTGCCGGGGCGGGTGCATGAAAGACCGCGCTCCCTTCGATCCGGACAATTATGGCCGCGAAAGCTACTTCTGCGAGAGCTACCGCCGGTTCTTCGACTACGCCATGCCTCGTTTCCTGCAGGTGGCCGCCCAAATCCGCTCCGGCGCTCTTGTCAGACCCCCGCAATTGACCTAAGATGGCTCAACATATTCCTGATTGTCGATGGCTGATTGTTGATTTGAAGAAGCCGTTGAGCCGCGCTCCTCAAATCGTCAATCAACCATCCTAAATCGAAAATCACGAGAAGGGAGGACGACGATGGCACAGGTTGACCGCAGGGTGTTCCTGGTGGGTTCGATGGCGGCTTGGGCCGGCGCGAGTGGGGCCGGTCACGCGGCGGAGAAACCGTCCCGGTCGCAGCGGACGCAGCGCGGCAATCGGATTGCCGTCGCGACGTACTCGTTCTGGCGGTTCAAAGAGGGATTGAAACTGCCGATGGAGACGTGCCTGGATGAGGCCGCCCGCCTGGGCTTCGACGGCATGGACCTGCTGCTGCGCCAGATCGACGGCGAGGAGAACGTGGACAACGCGTATCTGCAGAAACTCAAGCGCCACGCGCTGCTCAACGGCCTGGATCTGTGCTGCCTGGCCACGCACCAGGGGTTCGTCTGGCCGGACCGGCAGCTGCGGCAGGACAATGTCGACAAGACGATCAAGCAGATCGAGGTCGCCTACCGGCTGGGCATTCCGATCATTCGCATCAACACCGGCCGTTGGAACACGACCAGGAGCTTCGACGATCTCATGGCCCAGCGCGGCGTCGAGCCGGTTCTGCCGGGTCACACGGAAGAGGACGGTTTCCAGTGGGTGATCGACAGCATCACCCAGTGCCTGCCGAAGGCCCAGGAATGCGGCGTGATCCTGGGTCTGGAAAATCACTGGGGGCTGGCGCGAACGCCGGAGGGCCTGCTGCGCATCGTGAACGCCATCAACTCGCCCTGGCTGAAAGTCCTGCTCGACACCGGGAATTTCCTCGAGGACCCGTACGACAAGTTGGAGCAATGTGCTCCGCAGACCGTCTTCATGCAGGCCAAGACCTACTACGGCGGGGGTCTTTGGTACTCGCTCGACCTGGATTACGAGCGCATTGCCCGCATCATGAAGAAGCACAACTACCGCGGTTATGTCTCGCTCGAATTCGAGGGCAACGAGGACTACCAGACGGCCCTGCCCAAGGGCCTGGCCCTGTTGCGGAAGGCGTTCGGTTGAGGCGTTGGCCCCTCGACGAAAATGGATGAATCCCAGCGTGGCCGCTGCCGGGGAAAACGCCGGAAGAACAACGGCAAAGCCCGCCGTGGCGACCGCAGATCCCTGCCGGGCAAAGATGCTTTGGGTCCCGTGGTCCCCCGGTCCCGGTGGGAGCCAAGGAAAGGACGACACCGATCTTGACCCGAGACCGCCGAGCCGGAACTACCGCGGTTTGGCAGCGCCGTTCAGCAGAAACAACAGCATCACGAACATGGTCAAGAAGAATTCGTTCATAGCTGTGCACCACCCCAAATAGTCATGCACGTATTATACCGTGGGGCCGGCTCCTTGTCAAGACGCCGCCTTGCCGGACCGGTAAAGAAACTGCTGGCGATCCTGAAAAGGGCGAATTGTCCGCGGGGAGCTGGGTGTTTCTGGGACTTGTTGCACAGAAAATCTTCCCTCGTCCTGCGCCACGGCGTGAGGATCGTGTCGTCCGGCCGGGGGATATCATGGCAGTGGTGGACCTTGCGGCGGCCGGCCCTTATCGGACACAGCTTTCGTCAGAGATTTCCTTCCTACTCGTTGCGTCCGCTCACGAGCCCGACGTCATCCAGCAGGATCACGGCTGTCGGCGTCCGATCGAAGCGGAAGCGAATCTGCCTCAACAATCCGGGGTCAAACCCTGGCGCCGCCCGCGCGAAATCGGCGAAAGGAATCGTATAGGTCTGAAGGACGGGCTCGAGCGGAGATTTGTAGCGAGTCCGTTCCCAGAAAGGCCACTTGGTAAATGTCACACGGAGGGCAGGCTGCAGTCCCGTGACATGACTGAGCGGTAGCCGGGCGACGTTGCCGTCGGCCGCGACCAGCTCCACCGTCAAGTCAATGGGCGGGCGGGGGCTCTGGGGGCCGCCGGCGCCGCGACGGCTCTCGCGGCGGGTGTCGGCGGTCAACTCGCCGTCATCCGGCCCGGTCGTCCGGGGGCACCGCCGCCCCGTGTCCGCCAGGCTGAAGGACAGGGCCATGCGCTCGTCGAGCAGCAGGCCGAGAGGCAGCACTTCGGGCAGCGTGATGGTATAGGCGGGCAGCCCTGTGGCAGCGTTCTCCGAAGGGGCGCCGTGGTTCCACCCGAGGACCACCGCGTGGTCTCCCA
>JALORE010000360.1 GCA_025459125.1 Planctomycetota bacterium
CCATACCGATGACCTCCCAACGGAACTTCCGTTCCTATCGGATCATCGGATGGCCGCTTAGGTTTTCTTGAGCTTTCGTAGCGTTGTAGTACTAGGAGACCATCTATGAACACACCGTGCGTTGCCCTTGGCATCGTGGCGGTCTGCTCGTTGACCGGGATCGCCCAACAGTCCCCCATCGTGATCGAGGACCCCCACTTGCGATACACGATATCTGCCGAAGGAAGGAACCTTGCCTTTGTCGATCGGACGACAGGCGTCGACTACCTGAAACGCGACGTGCGGTCCGTGTGCGCACTGGTGCGCTGCGGCGGTGCCGAATACCCGGTGACCTCGGCTCGACTCGCCCATGGCCAGTTGAGTCTGGAGTTTAGCCAGGCGAAGGCCAAAGTGGTTCTTCAGATCGAACCCCACGATTCATACATTCGGCTGGCCGTTGATTCGGTGAGCGGTGACAACCTCGAATCCATCGTCTTTCTGAATATTCCGCTGACACTGCAGGGTCGCCCGGCTGAGCCTTTTGGGGCCTGTGCTCTGTCCCTGAACCTGATCACTCGTGTGGACCCACTGCCGGCCCTTCAGACAAGCCTGCGCGCATCCTGCTGTGGCAAGTTCGGCATGAAAGGGGCCAAGGTTGCCATCGTCGGAATGCCGATGCCCGGAATGCTGGAGGCTCTCAAGCAGGTCTTGACCGAGGCCGAGGAGATGCCCCCTTGTCCCGTCGCAGGGCCCTGGGCGCGCGAGGTCTCGTTCAACCACGGCTCCTACCTGTTCAATTTCGGCTCGCTCACAGAGTCGAACGTGGACGAATGGATCGCCATGGCCCAGAACCCCGGCGTGACCCAGATTGACAACCACGGCGGCGGGAGTTTCTTCCGGTTCGGGGACTTCGCTCTGAATGATAAGAAATGGCCGGACGGATGGGATACCTACCGCCGGATTGTGAAGCGGCTTCACGATGCTGGGATCGGGTCGATCTTCCACACGTATGCGTTCTTCATCGACAAGCAATCGAAGTACGTCCGCCCGGTGCCCGACCAGCGGCTTGATGCCTTTCGGACCTTCACGCTCGCCGAGGACATCAGTGCCGACGCCACCGAGATCGCCGTTGCCGAATCCACGCAAGGCATGACGACCGTCACAGGCTTCTTTGAGCACAACAGCGTCATACTCCATATCGGCGACGAACTGGTGACCTTCGGGGCCGTGAGCCAGGGCCCTCCCTGGCGATTCACGAAGGTCCAGCGTGGCGCGTTGGGGACGAGAGCCGCGGCCCACGAGAAGGACACGAAGGCCCGCCACCTCAAGGAGTGCTTCGGTCTCCTCGTGCCGAATCCCGAATCGACCCTCTTCGATGAGATCGCGCGGAATCACGCCCAGATCGTGAACTCCTGTGGTTTCGACGGCATCTACCTTGACGCTATCGACGGCAGCAGCATTCTGCGGGGGCCGGACGAGTGCTGGTACTGGGCGGACAAGTTCGTCTTCGAGATCCAGAGGCATCTCCAGAAACCAGTGGGCATGGAGATGAGTGCCATGTGGCACCATTTCTGGCAGTACCGGACCCGCTGGCAGGCGTGGGACTATCCCCAGCGGGGGCACAAACGCTTCATCGACCTGCATGCCGATTCGGTGAATGGCGGGCTTCTGTTGCCTCTGCATCTGGGCTGGTGGAACTTCCAGCAGTTCAACCCACCGCAGGTTGAGCCGACCTATCCGGATGTGATCGAGTATCTCGGGGCCAAGCTCATTGGCTGGGACGCGGGAATCTCGTTGACCAGTGGGGTGGACCAAGCCCGGCTCTCGGCGGTCCCGCTCTTTGGCCGAGCGGTGGATATCCTCCGCACGTGTGAAGAACTCCGTCGTGGCAACGCCTTCGACGAGACGATCAAGGCACAACTGCGCCAGCCCGGGAAGGAATTCTCCCTGATTCGCGACGAGAGCGGCAAGTGGCGATTCCGCCCCAGCGTCTACGCGTCGCACGTGGCTTCCTCGGCCGAACCTTGGAGCCTTTCCTGGACGATGGACAATCCCTTCTCGGAGCAGCCGGTGACATTTCGCCTTGAAGCCCTCATGACTGCAGGTTCGTATGATGATCCCAACAACATTGTCCTGGCCGACCTTTCCGAGCCAAGCCAGTTCGCCGGGGCACCACGTACGGCGGGCGGAGTCACGGCATCGCTGTCCCAGGCACCCGATGGAGCCAGGCAAGCGGGTGTTTTCACGGCGACCAGTTCGGGCGCGGTTCCCCGCCCTGCGGCCTGGGCCAGGTTGGACCGCAAGTTTGACCACTTCCTTAATCTGAAGGGGCGCGAGGCAGTAGGACTTTGGATTGACGGCGACGAGCAAGGGCAGATCATCGCCGTCCGGCTCCAGAGCCCTCAGCACATCTCCTACGGCGCCGTAGCGGACCGGTACATCCCGGTTGATTTCACCGGCCGGCGACAGTTCACCCTGGTCGAAACAGAATCCACCCGCTGGAGCGACTACGTCTGGAATGACGGCAAAGGGCTCTACAATGTCTACCGTGAGACCATCGACTTCGGCACGGTCGAATCCCTGACTGTGTGGTACAACAATCTCCCCAAAGACCAGCCCGCACGATGTGTCATCGGGCCTGTCAAAGCACTGCGGATGCTCTCTTGTACGGTGAAGAACCCGGCCGTAACCATCAACGGCAAGACCGTGGTCTTTTCAGCCGAAATGCCGTCGGGAAGCTATCTGGAATTCACTTCGGGCAAAGACGGCACGCTCTATGGACCGAAGGGGGAGGTGATGGCCAACGTATCACCAGAGGGTCCAGTCTCTCTGCTCCGGGCCGGGGAAAGCCAGATCCAGTTCTCGTGTGATGCCGCCGCCGGCCCGGCCCCGCGCGTCAGACTCACGGTCAGCGCACACGGGCAGCCTCTGTGATGCAACCGGTGTACGCACCACCCACCGGCCTGTCCCGCAGAGACAACAACCAATGACGCTCAGTACGCCGCGCGGCCACTATTATGGATAGGCCTTGCCCTGGTCATGATGGTTCGATAGGTGGATCGTGGACACCGTACTGATTCCATCCGACCAGCGTGCCTGCCGATCCACCCGTAGTCAAGTAGTTTCTCCACTTGTCTCGGATACTTGGGCACTCAGGTGGTTGGCGGCCCGTGTCCAGAGTCAGGCCAGTCACTACCCCGTGTATCTTGCCACCGCAGCCACTCGCGGCGCGATATCGGCCGTCCTACCGTCTTGCTGGCATACCACCACTGCTCGACTTCTTTCCGATCCCACCGGCTCAGCCTCGCCCCCAGCCGGAGCGGCGTGGGCCCCAGGCTGCCTGCTTGGTGCATTGACCAGATCTGCCGCACCGAGACCGAGAACAACACCGCCAAATCGTTCGCGCTGAAGGCCAAAGGTTCCACGCCAGATCTATTCATCGATCGCTCCTCCCTTGTATCCATCGGCCCTGGGGTCTCAATAGAATCCCCGAGCTATGATTCGTCGTTTGCCTGGGGGAGGCTTGAATGCTCGTGCCTATCGGTTTGATAGCGCGAAATCTTCAACACAATGCAAAAATATTCGCGAATACTTTTGCGTTAACGCAAATATTCACGATAATAGACGCAGCCACCTATGGGCAGGCTGATAAGGCAAGGATTAGGGGATATGTTCTATGGATCGCAACCGGTACCTGGTCGATGCCATCATTCGGGATCTCGCCGATAAGATGGTCTTTCTGGGCGGAGCCCGTCAAGTGGGCAAGACCACTCTGGCCCGCAACCTGGTAGGCCCTGCCTTCCGCGATATGGCCTATCTGAACTGGGATAACCGCGCGGACCGCCGCAAGATCCTGAACATGGAGTACCCCGGCACCGCAGAGCTGATCATCCTGGATGAGGTCCACAAGTATCGCAAATGGAAGACCCTCATCAAAGGTGAATATGATGTGCACAAGGGCGAGCGCAAGTACCTGGTGACCGGCAGCGCCCGTCTGAACATCTACCGCCGGGGAGGCGATTCACTCCAGGGGCGCTACCACTACTACACGCTTCATCCCTTCTCGCTGGCGGAGGTGATCGGTCGGCCCATCACGGCGGAGGTCTTCCAGGAGTTGCCCATTGAGAAGGCCGACCACGCGGACGCCCTGGAGGTCCTGGAGCGGTTCGGCGGATTCCCGGAGATCTTCCTGAAGCAGAACGCCCGCGCCCTGCGCCGCTGGCACAACGAGAAGACCGAGCGGCTTTTTCGCGAGGACATCCGCGACCTGCAGGCCATCCGGGACCTGGCGAACCTCCAGTTACTCGGCGACCTCCTGCCCTCGAAGGTCGGCTCTCTCCTATCCATCAACGCCATTCGCGAGGATCTGGAGGTCAGCCACCGCACCGTCTCCACCTGGCTGGACATCCTGGAGGCCTTCTACTACCAATTCCGCATCTACCCCTATCAAGGGCGCAAGGTCCGTTCTATCCGCAAGGAGCCCAAGCTCTACCTGGTAGACTGGTCGGAGGTGTCGGAACCCGCCGCCCGCTTCGAGAACCTGCTGGCCTGCCACCTCCAGAAGTACATCCAGTACCTGTATGAGCATGAGGGGTATCGGGCACAGTTGTCGTTCCTCCGTAACGTGGATAAAAAAGAAGTGGATTTCCTGGTGACCGTGGACAATCGCCCCTGGTTCTGCGTGGAGGCCAAGTACCAGGATCAGGCCATCTCGGATCACCTCAGTTATTTCCAGGAGCGTCTGAATATCCCTTATGCCTTCCAGGTGATCCGGACTCCTGAGATCGACGTTGTACGCCGTGGTATACGCCTGGTTTCGGCCGATCGTTTCCTGGCCTCGCTGATATGATTGTCAAGGGACGCCGCGTACGCTGCTTCCGGAACGAGGAAGCTCTTGAAACGGCCCTGAAATGGATGCCCGCTGCGCCGGCCGCAGGCGATGCGAGATTCTACAATCCCCAAGACCTCAGACACTCCGACCGCTTGACCTGCGTCTTCACAATCGGGCTGTTCGGACTAGCCAGGAACATCTCATCTTGGGATCTTTGGCCAGGCGCGACGAGCTTCTGAACCTCGTGTGGGCCGATATAGACTTTGAGGCCCACAACGTGATCTTTGCGCCCAAGAAGGCGTCATCGAACGGATTGGCATGGCAGCCGAAGGACCACGAGGCCAGAACAATCCCCATTCCGCGGGAGACGGTACAGTTGCTTGTGAATCTCCAAGCCGAGAGTGACGAAGGCGACCCTTATGTCTTCCTGACGAAGGATCGTCTCGACCATGTCGTCGGAAGGCGAGACGAGGGAACCTGGCAATCGGACTTTGAGTTGGTGAACAACCTCACGCGGGACCTGGAGGTCATGTGCAGGCATGCGGAGGTGGAGTACTTCACTCCTCACGACCTCCGCCGCTCGTGCATCACGAACTGGGCACGGAGACTGCCAATCCAGACCGTTCAGCACCTTGCCGGCCATTCGAGCATCGCGACAACTCGGAAGTACTACTTGGCCGTTCTGGAAGCTGATTGCACTGCCGCTCGCGAGATTCAGTCCGAGCTCATGGCCTCATTGACGAACTTTTGACGGACTATGGGACAAAATGGGCGTTTTTGAGGGTCAACAAAAAAGGCTGGCAACCGTAAGTGATTGTCAGCCTAAGACTTACAAGAGTGGGCAGGACTGGAGTTGAACCAGCGACACACGGATTTTCAGTCCTCAAGTCTGCGCATAACCACTTGTACATAAACGACTTACATCGCGTTTTCTGCGTAAAAATGAGGATTACAGGTGGTTAGCAAGTGGGACTACAAGTGAATGACAAGTGGTTTACCACTGGCGACTGACGCAAAAATGACGCAGATTCTGGATCGCTCAACCACTATTTCATCCCTGACGGGATTCCAAATTGGTTGGAAATCAGT